>CAILUI010000387.1 GCA_903837355.1 uncultured Victivallales bacterium | reverse complement strand
TCATGTACCTGGGCGGCGACGCCTCGACGGACAACGTCTGGGCGCCCGTGCTGGGGGTGCAGAAGGACCTCTGGCGGCGGGGCGCACTGAGTCTGCGGCTGACTGCCGGCCTGGCCTACTACGCCGTCGATGCCGAGTTGGGGGCGCAGGGCGGATCCGGGGCCGGTGGCCCCTTCGCGGCGGCCCACTACAACTACCTGGTGGCGGACGAGCGGGTTCTGGTTCCCCCGATCAACGATGCACCGCTGCCCGGGTTCTCACCCGGCACCTCCGCCAGCTTCCAACTCAGCCGCTTCGAGATGGACCTCCTGGTACTGGACATCGGCCTGCGCGCGCAGTACGACATCCAGCGCTTCTACGTGGCCGCCGGCATCGGTCCTGCCTTCTACTGGGCCGAGAGCAAGAGCAGCACGACGGAGAGCGGCGCCTGGAATGCCATCCCGGGCACAGGCGATCCGGGGTTCTACCGTCAGGAGCACAGCGAGTCCGGCTCGGACACCGCCCTCGGCGTCTACGTCAGCCTCAGCGCGGGCGTCCACATCACCCCGCGCGTGGCGGCCGAACTCGAGGTCCGGGCCGACGAGGTCGGCGGCACCTCCGGCACTTCCCAGGCAGCCCTCGACCTCAGTGGCCAGAGCGGCCTGCTGAAGGTGGTCTTGGATTTCTGACCAGCACGGCGTGCCGGGGACCGCAGTGGCCGGGCCGCCGTCAGGGAGATTGCTGATGCACACGCAAGGGCATGGGGTCGCTGGTCTGGGATTGACTGCCGGTGGGAGTCGTCGGGCATCCTCCGCTGGTGCCGCGTCCCGTCGCCGCCCTGAACGTCCGTGTCATGTCAGCAAGCGGCGTCCAGCCGCCGCAGTCCAAGGAGTCCCGCCACCGCCGGGACTCGGGACCCCACCGCGCCGGCCGGCAGGCCAAGCTTTGGACTGCCGGTGGCTGGACACCGCTTTCCGGTCCCGCGCCCTTGGGCTGACGCCAAGGCGCTTCCGCCTGGCCGGCCTGGCCGTCGGACTGCTGCTGGGGGCCGTGGGGCTCCTACAGGCCTTCGAGGACCAGACCGCGGCGCGCCTGCCCGTCGATGCGGGCGGCCTCTACGCGGTTACCGCCGTCGACGTCGACGGCGACCGTGACGCCGATCTGGTGCTGGCCACCCAGGCGGGCCTGCGCCTGCTGCTGAACAACGGTGCCGGCGCCTTCACCGACGTTAGCGCTGCCCGGCTGCCGGCCCTGACAGCGGCCTTCCTGGCGGTCGCGGCGGGAGACGTCGATGGCGATGGCGACACCGACCTGTTTACCGCTAGCGCCGATGGCGACAGCCGGTTGCTGATCAACAACGGTAGCGGCACCTTTACCGACGCCTCGACCACCCGCCTGCCCGCGGTCGTCAGCATCGCCACGGATGCCGTGTTGGTAGACGTGGACCAGGATGGCGATCTCGATCTCGTCATCGCCTGCCGTGACCACGCCGACCGCCTGCTGCTGAACAACGGTGCCGGCGTCTTCGCCGCGGCGCCGAGCGGCCGTCTGCCTGCGGCTGTGGGTGCCACCTCCGGGGTCGCCGCGGCCGATCTGAACGCCGACGGCCGGCCAGACCTCGTCTTCAGCCGCGAGGACGCGGCGCCGCGCCTGCTGCTCAACGACGGCAGCGGTGCCTTCACCGACGCTTCGGCCAGTGCTCTGCCTGCAGGCCTGCCCGGGGCGCTCGCGGTGACCGCCGCCGATATGGATGGCGATGGCGACCTCGACCTGGTGCTGGCCGGCGGCGCGGCCGGCTTGGGGCTGCTGCGCAATGACGGCGCTGGCCACTTCGTCGCCGTGGCGCCCACTGCCGCGCCTCTGCCCGCACATTTCGCGGCCCAGATCGCGGTGGCCGATCTGAACGAGGATGGAGCTCCCGATGTGGCTGTCGCCTGCGCCGGTCAGAACCGCGTCCTGCTGAACACGGGCGCCGGCGTCCTCGTCGATGCCACCGCTACGGCACTCGCAGTGGACACGGAGCGCACCTTCGGCGTCCTCGCGGTTGACGTTGATGGCGACCTCGACCTGGACCTGGTCCTGGCCCGGCCGGACCAGCAGACCCGCCTGTTGATCAACCCGATCGCCTTCCCGCGGCTCCGCCTGACCGCGCAACCGAGCCTGGTCGAGGTGGGTCAGACCGTGGCCATCCACGTGGCTGCCTTTGACGAAGATGGGATCGCGACGCTGACAGCGACCGTCAACGGTGCCGACCTGCCCCTGACCGCTGGCGGCGCCTCCTACGTCCCCGCCGCGCCAGGCCTCTACACCGTCGCCGCCACCGCCACCGATACCCTGGCCAACAGCGGCACCCGGCAGACCACCTTCCGCGCCGTCACCAACATCGTGCCCGTGGTCCACGCCGGCCCCGATGCCACTGCCTTGAAGGGCCAGGCCTTCACCGGCAGCGGTTCCTTCACCGACCCCGGCACCAACACCTGGACCGGTACCGTCGACTACGGCGACGGCAGTGGCGTGCAGGCGCTCGCCTTGGCAACCGACAAGACTTTCCAGCTCAGCCATGCCTACACCACGTTCGGGGTCTTCACCGTCACCGTCGCCGTCAACGACGGCACCGACACGGGCACCGACACGCTGGGCGTGACCGTGACCAACCAGCCGCCCGTCGTGAGCGCCATCCCGGCGCAGGTCGTGCAGACGCCCCTGCACTTTGCCACCCTCAACTTGGATGACTATGTGACGGATCCCGACCATCCGGATGCCGAGATCGCCTGGACCGCCACTGGGAACACGGCCCTGACGGTGACGATCAGCGCTGCCCGCGTGGCCACCGTCACCTACGGTACGGGCGTTACCGCATCCGAAACCATTACCTTTACCGCCACCGACCCCGCCGGTGTCGCTGCCTCCAGCAGTGCGGTGTTCTCGGTGGTCGAATTCAGCGGTGACGCCCTGCGGCCGGTAGTGACCCTGGTTGCCACCCCGCCCAATGTCAACGTTGGCGTGCCCGTGGCCCTGTCCATGACGGTTACCGACGCCTCGCCCATCCTGAGCAAGTCCCTCGACATCAACGGCGTCCCGGTGACCTTGCATGCGGCCGGCGGCTCCTTCACCGCGACCTTCACCTCCCCCCTCGCGGGCGTCTTCACGGCCGCGGCTCGCGCCCTGGACAACGCCGGTAATGAGGGCTATGCCGAGGTCGAGATCCGCGTCGTCATGCCGGGCGATACGACGTCGCCCGTGGCCGCCATCAGCGCCCCCGCTGACGACACCGTGCTGGTCGGCCCGACCACCCTCACCGGTACCGCGACCGACGCCAACTTCGTGCGCTACACGCTGGCGTACTCACCGAAGGATGAGAACGCCTTCGTGGTCTTCGCGATCGGCGCGACCGCGGTCAGTAATGCCGGGCTCGGCGAACTGGACCCGACGCTGCTGAACGACGGCCTCTACGACGTGCGCCTGACCGTGGAAGACGCCAGCGGCAATACCACCACGGCCTGGGGCCGCTACGCGGTCCAGGGCGGTGCCAAAGTCGGTGACGTGAAGTTCCGCCTCGTCGATCTGACCCTGCCGGTGGCCGGCATGGACCTCTCCATCTACCGCGCCTACGACAGCCGCAACAAGACCAAGGGCGACTTTGGCGTCGGCTGGACCCTTGCCAGCGGCGACATCACCGTCCAGGAGAGCAGCGTGGCGGGCGATGGCTGGAGCATCGGCAAGTCGGGCGGCTTCCTGCCGACCTACTACTTCATCGAGGACGTCGCCCACACGGTGACCGTCCGCTACCCGAGCCACCATACCGAGCGCTACAGCATGCGCCTGGATCCAGAACAGCAACTGCTGTACCCCTACGAGACAGCCACCGCCTGGTGGGAGGCAGTGCCAGGGACGTTCTCGACCCTGACTGCCCTCGCCGACAATGACCTGTGGGTGCTCAGCGGCCAACCCGGTCCGGCAAGCCTGCTCGACAGCGGATTCGAACCCTACGACCCTGACCGCTACCGCGTTCAGACCCGTGACGGCTACACTCTCGTCGTCAGCCAGGGCAGCGGCCTCGAGAGCATCACCGACCCCTCTGGCAATACCCTCGCCTTCAACCCCGGCGGCATCAGCAGTTCCGCGGGGCGCAGCGCCGTGTTCGAGCGCGATGCCGAGAACCGCATCACCAGAGTCACCGACCCGGCCGGCGGCGTCATCCTTTACCAGTACGATGCCTACGGCGATCTGGTCGCCGTCACCGACCGCACCGGCGGCGTCACCACGTACACCTATGACCGCAAGCACAATCTCATCCGCATCATCGATGCCCGTGGTAACATCCTGCAACAGCATGAGTTTGATGACGAAGGCCGGCTCATTGGCATCCTCGGCCCCAACGGCAGTACCACGACCTTCGATCATGACCTGGACAATCGCACCGAGATCGTCACCGACCGCCTCGGTAACCCCACCACGATGAAGTACGACGTCGCGGGGAACATCACCGAACTCACCGACCCGGCCGGCGGCGTGCATCGCTACACCTATGACGCCATGAACAACCGTACCAGCACCACCGACCCGCTGGGCAATACGACCACCTTCGCCTACAACAGCCTCGAACAGGTCACCCAAAAGGTCGATCCGCTGGGCAACACCTGGACCTATACCTACGATGCCAGCGGCAACCTACTCACCACCACCGATCCCGAAGGCAACGTCCAGACCAGCAGCTACGATGCCAAGGGGCATATCCTCAGTTTCGACGACGGCGCCGGCGGCCAGTTCACCAACGCCTACGACGGGAATGGCAACCTGACCTCCTTCACCGACCTCAACGGCAACGCCAGCCAGCTCACCTTTGGCGCCGCCGGGCAACTGACGGGCTGGACCGCCCCCAACGGCGTCAGCGCTACCGTCACCACCAATCCCCTCGGCCGCATCACCGGCGAGCAGTACACCGTACAGACGCCGGGCGGACCACAGGTCGTCAGCTATAGCTATAATGCGGATGCGGCCGGCCGCGTCACCGAGGTCCGTGGTCCCCATGGGGCCGTGACCCGCACCGCCTACGACGAGGTGGGTGCCTACACGTCGGTTGGAGACGATTCAGGGCAGGGGGTCAATCTCGACTACGACCGCTCCGGCCGGGTCACCGGGGTGGCCCTTGGCGGCGGCAACTCGCTGAGTTACACCTATGACGCCGAGGGCCGGATGACCCGCTCGGCAGGGTCCGATGGAACCGTCATCGAGCGCGCCTATGACGGCCTCGGCCGCGTGATCCGGCAGAAGGCACCGGACGGCAGCGAAACCTGGCGCAGCTACGACGCCGCCGGCCGCATCGCCACCACCACCGACCCGCTGGGCCGCGTCACCCACTACGAGTACGATGCCGCTGGCCGCCCCGTCAAAGTCGTCGACCCGAAGGGCAGCCAAGCCCTCAGTGAGTACAACGGTAACGGCCATCTGACCGCCCGCGTCGATCCCACCGGCGTACGCACCGAGTACGACCGCGATGCCAAGGGGCGGGCCACCGCTGTCCGCCTGCCCGGCGGGACCGCGGTAACGCTGCACTACGATGGCGAGGGGAATGTTTCGCAAAGTGTTGATGCCCTTGGTAATATAGCTTCATGGACCTACGACGGAACGGGCCTCCTCCAGCAGGTGACCGATGCGCTCAGCCACACCACCACCTACACCCGGAACGAGGAAGGTAGCCTTACCGGCATCACCGACGCCAGCGGCAACCGGACGGCGCTGCTCAACGACCGCTACCGGCGGATGATCGGACAGACCTTGCCGCTCGGCCAGACCGAAAGCCGCACCTACGACAGCAACGGTCACCTGGTTGGCAGGACCGATTTCGCCGGCGCGGTCAGCACCTTCACCTATGGCGCCAATGGCCTGCTCAGCGGGCGCACCGCCGCCGACGGCACCACCCACGCCTTCACCTATGCCGCCAGCGGCCGCATGACCTCCGCGACCAACGAGAACGGGACCTGGCAGTACCAGTACGATGCCGTGGGCCGCTACACTCGGATCATCGAGCCCAATGGCCGCGATGTACGCTACACCTACGATGCGGCCGGCCGGCTCACCGCCATCACCACACCCTCGGGCGTCACCAGCTACGCGTACGACGAACTGGGCCGCATGGTCGGCATGCTCGACCCCGCCGGCCGCCAGGCCACCTGGGCCTACGACGCGGCTTCGCGACTGACCGCCAGTGCTCACGCCAATGGCACCAGCACGCAGTACACCTATGACGCGCGCGGGCTCCTGGCCGCGGTCACCGACCGCAGTGCCGGCGCGACGGTGCTGTTCAGCGAGACCTATACCCGTGACCTCAACGGCCGCATCACTCGCGCCGACCGCGACGACGGGACGCGGACCGACTATGTCTACAACGGTGTGGGCTGGCTGCTGTCGGAGACCCTCACCCCCGCGGGCGGCGGTGCCGCCCAGGTCACCAGCTATACCTACGATGCCGTCGGCAACCGGCTCACGGTCACCGATGGCGCGGGACCACGCGCCGTCGTTTGCGATGCCAACGGTCGCCTGCTCAGCGACGGGGCCACCACCTACACCTATGATGGGAATGGTAATGTCACTCGGCGTAGTGGCGCGGGGGAAACCCTGGACTTCGCCTACGACGGCTTCGGCAAGCTGACCGGGGTTACCCGCACCGGCGGCACCGGCCCACACAGCATCGAGTACCGCTACGATCCCTTGGGCGCCCTGGTGGCCCGCGTCGTCGACGGCGTGCTCGAGACCTACCTGGTCGACCGCGTCGCCCCCTTCTCCCGTGTCCTCGAGGAGGCCGATGCCAGCGGTACCGTTACCGCCCGCAACTTCTTCGGGCCGCGGCTCGAGACACGCGAGGTCGGCGGCGCCTGGAGCGTGTTGCACGCCGACCACCTCGGCAGCGTGCGCCTGGTCACCGGTGCCGCGGGGTTGCCCGGTTCGCGTTACGACTATGACGCCTTCGGCAACCCGCGTACCGTCGTCACCGACAGCAACCCCTACCGCTTCGCCGGCGAGGTCTACGATGCCGCCATCGGCGCCGTCAACCTGCGCGCCCGCTTCTATTGGCCGCAGGCCGGCCGCTTCCTGCAGATGGACCCGGCCGCCCCGGACGTCAGCGACGCCCGCACCCTGCACCGCTACCTGTACGCCGGCAATGACCCCGTCAGCCTGATCGATCCTTCCGGCCGTCAGTTCGATATGGTCAGCCTGATGGTCGGCATCTCGATCAGTACCGATCTGATGGGTACCTTCTACAAGGCCGAGGCGTCGATGCTGTTTGTCGTCTTCGCCATGGCCGGCGGTTTCGAGATCTTCGACTTCCCCGGCGATCCGGATGCCTATATGCTCGGGCGCGGCGGCGTGCAGTTGGCGGGAATGGGCCTGGCCTACGAAAAATGGAACTTCGTTGACGTCCCCAACGGCCAGGCCGCCTTCGGCTCGAGTGGCTTCTCGCTGCCGTTCGATATCCTTTCCGGTAGCGTTGGACTCATCACCAACTTCAAGGCGTGGGAGGCGCCGACCCCACCCGGCGGCGAAGGCCCGCAGATGGGGTTCTCCTTCTCTGCCTCCTACGCCTACGACCTTAAAGCACGGATCCCGCGCCTCCCGGTCGGCGTCGGCGTCGCCGGCAGCATCGAAATGAGCTTCTCGGTCATGCCCAGCACGGATGCCGACCCCGACTCGTCGACCTACGGCACCTCGCTCCAGTCCCACAGCATTGGCTATGGCGTCACCGCCAGTGCCAGCTACGGCGGCGGCGGTGCCAGCGCCGGCGTGGGCTGGTCCTTCGCCAATCTCTGGCTGATCTGGGCAAAGGACGGGAAATGGTGCGGCAACACGGCCTGGAACCCGGTGTTTGGGGATCAGGTGGCGCCGTGAGGCGAGCCCTCGTACTGGGGGCCGGGGTGGATGCGGACGATCACATGATGCCATACGACCAACCTGTAGGGATACATACCATGAAGCGGTCGACAACCACGACGCAGCGTCAGAGAACTCAACCCGGAGCGGGCTGGGGGCTGGTCGCCCTGCTGGCCGGCCTGCTCTGCGGCGCCGGGGCGCCCGTCCAGGCCCTGGGCTCAGCCGATGGCGGCTTCGAGAACGGCTTCACCGGGATGACCACGGCCGGCGATGCCCGCGTCGTCGATCGTCTCGGCGTGCTCAGCGCACCGCAGGGCGCCCGCGCGGCCTTGCTCACCACTGCCCCCGACTCCGGCAGCGAGCCCGGCGACACCAGTATCTCGACCGTCACCTTCCATGATGTCGCGCTGCCCCCGGAGTCGCCGCAACTGCGCTTCCAGGCCGCCTTCTTCACCGACGAACCCACGCCCAGCCGGACCAACGACCGGCTCTCCGTCATCCTCCGCAACCAAACCACCCTCGCCGAGACCGCGGCTCGCGTCCTCGATACCTACGGCCCCTACCACCCGGCCCCCTGGAGCGAGTACGCCGAAATGAGCGGCTGGCAGGGACGGGTCGTGGACCTCTCCGCCCTCGCCGGCAGCGCGGACCTCTTCGAGATCGAGTTCCGCCTCGAGGACGTCGGCGATGGCCGGCGCAACTCCGCGGCCCTGATCGACGACGTGCGCCTCACCGCCGTGGGCTTGCCGATCGCAGATGCCGGCTTCGATGCGGCCCAGACCACCATCGGTACGGAACTCGCGGTCAACGGCCTGGGGTCCACCGATGATGGCACCATCGTCGACTACCACTGGAGCTTCGGCGACGGCGCCACCGCCAGCGGACCCGTCGGCGCCCATGCCTATACCCGCAACGGCACCTTCCAGGGCTCTCTCACCGTCACCGATAACGACGGCAACCGCGATACCGACCTGTTCACCGTCGCCGTCGGCCCCGCCAACAATCCCCCCGTCTTCACCTCCGTGGCTGTTACCACCGGTGCCGACAACATCCTCTACAGCTATGCGCCGACCGTCGCCGACCCCGAGGTGCCCTTCGGCGACACCCTGGCCTTCGCCCTCACCCAAGGCCCGGCAGGGATGAGCATCAACCCGCTGAGCGGGCGTCTGGCCTGGCTGCCCACGGCCACCTCCCCACGCAGCAACCCCGTTACCCTCACCGTCACCGACAGTCAGGGCCTCACCGGCACCCAGAGCTTCACCCTGACGGTCTCCGTGCCCAAACCCTTTATCGCCGCCGCGGACGATGCGGGCTACATCTACGTCATCGAGAGCAATGGCGACGGCAGTTGGTCCAACTACCGCCTGGAGTCGGCTATCGGCGGCCTCGACCGCGGCCTCGCTATCGCCGATTTCACCGGCGACGGCTATCTGGACATCCTCGGGGCGGTCGGTTCAGGATCGACCATGGTCTTCTACCTGCTGGCCAACGACGGTACCAACCACTTCGTCAACCGCGGTGCCATCGGCACTTCCCCGAACGCCGGCGCTGCCTACGGCATGTCGGCGGGCGACTTCAACCACGACGGTCGCATGGACGTCGTCGCCAGCGGCGACTCCAGTTGGATCGTGGTGGGCCTGGGTCGCGGCGATGGGACCTTCAACCTCACCTCCACCAATACCGGTATCGGCAATGGCCGCGGTGTCGACGTCGGCGATATCAATCAGGATGGGCATCCCGACCTCGTGCGCGCCGTCTACAGCTCCGGCCAGATCTCCTACTTCCGCGGCGACGGCGCCGGTGGCTTCACGAACGCGGGCGTCGTCGCTGATCCCGGCGGTGATCCCTACGGCGTCGCCCTGGCGGACTTCAACAACGACGGCTTCCTCGACATCGTCGCCGAGGAGGGTGCCAGCGGCAACGCTACCTTCTTCGCCGGTAACGGCACCGGGAGCTTTGCCGCCGGCGTCGCCGTGACCGGGCCCGATGTCGACAATCATGCCTCCTTTGGCAACATGGACGCCAACGGTGACGGCAACCAGGATATCGTCCTCTCTAACTTCAGCGGCCAAAACCTCTACTACGCCCGTGGCAATGGCAATGGCACCTTCCTTTCCGCCATCAAGATCAGCACCGCCAACACCTCGTCGTACACGCTCGCCATGGCCGCTCCCCCGGCTCCCCCACCGGCCGGCTACCCGGTGGCCGTGATCTCGCCGAATCCCTTCTTCGGCGGCCTCGGCGCCACCGTGACCTTCGACGCGGCCGCCTCGACCATCGGCGGCGGCGCCACGAGCTGGACCGCCGCCTGGCAGTTCGGCGATGGCGGCACGGCTACCGGGGTCACCGGCGTCAGCCACACCTATCCCGCCGTCGAAGGTGACTACGTCGCCCGCCTCACCATCACCGACAACCTCGGTCGAGTCGCC
>CAILUI010000386.1 GCA_903837355.1 uncultured Victivallales bacterium | reverse complement strand
ATCCGGTTGCGGAAGCGGAAGCAGTCCACCACGGTCTTGGCGACGCAGTAGACGCGGATAGCCACGCCGTCCGCGGCATGCTCCTCGATACCGGCGCTGAACATCTGGCCCGAGAGCTGCACGACCCGCAGCCAGCCTCTGGCGGCCGCAGGGACGCGGGCCCCCCGTTGGATGGCCACCCATGCCTCGCCTGGCATCTGGGTGGTGACTTCGTGGTAGTGGAGTGCCGAGAGCAGGCAGAGCACGCCACGGGGGACCGCGGCGGCGACCTCGAAGTACCCCGGCCGCTCCGGGATGCGGTCCGCCAGCATGTAGGTTCCCCGCGACACTCGCCGCAGGACACCCCGGCGCGCCAGGTAAGGAAGCAGGGTCCGGCTGGCGCCCGTGCCCTTGAGCGCAGCCGCGCGGAGCGTCCCCTGCGTCCTCGCGAGATGGACAATGTCGTCGATCTTCATGGCGGCCCCAGATTGACGAGAAGCAGTCATACCGTACTAACTGCTGACGTTTTGTCAACCATGTCCGAGGCCCGTCCTGTTCGGAAACTCATCGGTTCCGTGAGCCGGGCGGTGTCAGCGGGGATTGTCCACGACGCGGCGGCATGGCAAGCCTGATGTTCGACCGGTTCGGGCGCAGTTCGTGTGCCCGTGGGCCGACGCTTGCCTTCTGACCGGGGTGCTGCGGGGCCTTCTGACCGGATCAAGGCGTGCGGAAGCGTTGCCGCGGAACCACGGCAGTCGGGGTTCGGGCGGTGCGACCGTCAGGCGGCGCGGCGATGGTAGTAGCTGAGCAACCCGGGGAGGCGTTTGCGGCGGACCAATTCGCCGTCCCCAGTCACTTTCTGCGAATCGATGCCGGTCACGAGCGGCACGCCTGCAGTCAGCGCCAACTCCTTCACCCATTTCTTGCGTCCACGCCCGACCGGCCCTATCTTCTCCCCGTCGCCGGAAAGCAGTTCCCTATCAGTCTTGGAGGACCCATGGCACCACTTCGCGTTGGATTCATCGGTACCGGCCCCCTGACGGACCACCCCAGCGCAACCGGCTACGGGATGGCCAATCAGCACGCCACCGCCTACAAGGCAATGCCCGAAGGCGAGATCGAGATGGTCGCCTGCTGCGACCTCTACCGCGACCGGGCCGTCGCCTTCGCCGGGAGGAATGGCATTCCGGAAGCGGGCATCTACACGTGCTACCACGAGATGCTCGCCAAGGAGAGTCTCGACATCGTCAGCGTCGCCACCTGGCCGGACGTGCACGCCGAGATCGTGATCAGCACCGCCAGGCACAAGAACAGGCCCATGGGCATCTACTGCGAGAAGCCGATGGCCAACACTTGGGGCGAGTGCAAGCGGATGGTGACCGCGTGCGAGCAGAACGGGGTCAAGCTCGGGTTCGACCACCAGCGGCGCTACGGCAAGCCGTTCCGCCTGGCCAAGAAGATGATCGACGACGGCCTGATCGGCAAGCTGGTCCGCGTTGAGGCCGGGGCCGGTGACCTGTTCGAGTACGGCTCGCACAACTTCAATCTCTCCGGCTACCTGGCCGGCTGCACGAAGGCCAAGTGGGTCATCGGACAGATCGACTACTCGCAGTGGAAGATCGTCTTCGGCACCCACAACGAGAACACGGCGATGGCCTACTGGGAGTACGAGAACGGCGTGCAGGGCTTCGCCGGCACGGGCCGATGCGCCGAGATCGTCGGCTCCCACAACCGCGCGATCGGCACGGAAGGCATCATCGAGATGGGCCCCCGCGCCCCCGAGGCCAAGGGCTACCACCTGCGGTACCGCGTATTCGGCAAGGGCGGGTGGGAGAATGTCGACACCGACGGAGAGAGCGTGCACGGCCCCGGCTTCATCGAACGGGCCATCGCCGACTTCGTGGCCTCCACCAAGGCGGGCACCGCGAGCGAGGTCGATGCCCACTCGGCTCTCGATGGCACGGAGATCATCTTCGCCATCTGGCACTCCTCGCGGACTCACGGCATCGTGAAGATGCCCCTCATCCCCGAGGACAATGCCCTGGTCGATATGATGCAGCGGGGCGCGGTACAGCCGCGTTAGGTTAGCCGGTCGAGACGAGAAGCTCCACCAACGCCCGTGGCCGATCTGGTCGCGGTGTCCTGTCGCAGGGAATTCAGTTGTCACCTAGATGTGACGGGAACAAATGCTTGTAACCGCAAGTAGCGCCAGTTCCGGTGACTGGCTTTCCTCTTGTTACTTGGTTTCTGGCCCGCATTCCGGACCGTCCCTTAACGCGAGTTGGGCTACCGAACGCCGAGAGCGAGTCTGACGCCCGGTTCGGGAGAGGATAGAGTTTGGGCGTTCCGGACGATCCGTGGGGAGCCATTCCTATCAAGCCCCGCAACCGCGGGGCTTTTTCGCTAGCGCACAACCCGTAGCCCTCCCCGCTCTCCGCCCCCGCCACAAAGCGCGCTCGTGCAAAGGGCTTTGTGACGCGCGCCGGCCCGCTCTCGGTCTCCGACTGGCGCTCTCTCTCCGACCCGCGGAAACCGTCCATCGGGCGCGGAAACGCCGAGAGATGTCCGGAACTCTCTGGTGCTCTCTGACCCGCCCGGGCTCCCGCTTAGCGGCCCGCGCGTTTCCGGGCTGGACCATTGGAGGCAAGAAAAGCCTGAACTCTACGTGGATTCCGGGGCCCCTTCGCTGGATAAACCCGTATGCACATGTTATGACATGCTTGCACATTTATCCAGAGAACCACGATGCCGACAGCAACTGAACAGGCGAGAGCGGTCATTCGGGAGATGGGTGGCGCCCTGCGCACAGGCGAGGCACTGCGCGCGGGCATCCACCCCCGCACGCTCTACGCCCTCCGCGACAGCGGCGAACTGGAGCAGATCTCCAGGGGGGTCTACCGACTGGCCGAACTCCCTCCATTGACCGACCCTGATCTTGTCGCCGTGGCGAAGCGCATCCCCCATGGCGTCGTCTGCCTCATCTCCGCGCTGGCCATGCATGAACTGACCACGCAGATCCCGCACGCTGTGCACATCGCTGTCGAGCGCGGCACCCGGTGTCCCGCCCTGAACCATCCACCGCTGCGTGTCTTCCTCTTCTCGGGGGCGGCGTTTACGGCGGGCGTCGATGAGCGCAGCATCGACGGCGTGCCGGTACACGTTTACGATGCTGAGAAGACGCTGGCCGACTGCTTCAAGTTCCGCCACCGGCTCGGGCTGGACGTGGCCACGGAAGCCCTGCGAATGTACCGGCGGCGACGCGGCGCCAACCTGCAGCGCGTCTACGAGTACGCTCAGGT
>CAILUI010000385.1 GCA_903837355.1 uncultured Victivallales bacterium | reverse complement strand
GCGGCGAAACTCCACGCCGCCGCTGCCAAGACGCCGCTGGCCGACAATGACGAGATCCCGATTGCGGACTCTGCCGCGACCTACGGGCTGAAGAAGGTGCTGTGGAGCGTGATCAAGGGCACCTTCGCTCTGCTCGCCCACGGGCACACCGGGACCACTGACGGCAGCAAGCTCGCCCAGGCGAACACGCACGAGAGTGCGGACACGGACAACGCCACCACGGCGCTGCACCACACCCTGGGCACCGCCGCCAATCAGGCCGCGGCCGGCAATCATACCCACGCCGGCGGCGGCGCCTCGCGCTGGACGGAGATCGCGGCCGCCCACTACACCGCGACCCCTGCAAGCACCTCGACGCTGACCTTCGGCACCGACGACACGGCCTCACTGCTGGTCGGGCTGCCAGTGCGCTACACCATCGGCGGCACGGTCTACTACGGCCAGGTGACGGCGATCGCGGCGAACCTGCTGACGGTCCGCGGGGCGCCGATGGGCGGCGACGTGACCAATTTGGAGGTGGGCACGGCGGAGATGGTGAGCCAGATCCATGTCCAGTTGCCTGGCCTTTTCGAGGACGCGAGCAACGCCACGCTGTTGGCCACCGACCTGTACACCAAGCTCTACTGGGAGCGCGCGCTGTCCTACTGCGTCGGCTACTCGGCCAATGTGATGACGGCGGACGGCGGGGCGAACCAGGCGAACGTCCAGGTCTACTGGGGGACGAACCTGATCTCGACCGCCAACACCAACACCGGGCCGCTGGTGACCGTGGCCAAGGTCGCCACCGTGGTCGACATCAACACGACCAACTACGTCGTCAGCAGCGGCGAGCTGCTCGAGATCGGCTGCACGAAGGGCAGCACCGGCGACGCTCGCGACCTGACCGTCGAGATCGTGATGGTGACGCCATGATCATGGTTGGACCAAGATGGCGGATGCCAGATGGTCTGGTGTGGTGGGTGGCCGGAAGTGGCACGGACCGCACCGGTGGAGGGCGCACGCTGACACTTGGCGGGAATGCGGGATGGGACGCGAACGGCCTGACCATGGATGGCAGCGGGGACTACGCCACGCTGGCAGACGCCAACGAAATTGAACCGGCGACGATTACCGCCTGTTGCTGGCTGAAGCGCGCCGCTACCGGGACGCGCCATAGCGTACTCGCAAAACGCAGGGGGACAGAAGGCGCCACCCCCTGTTACCTGGGGTTCGACGTTAGGGCCGACAACAAAATCGAGTCCTACGCGTACAGCGGTTCGTGGCGCAGCACCCTGAGCAGCGGAACCGTTGGGACATCATGGACGCACCTGGCTGTTGTCGCGCAATCCAATGCTCTTCGGACGTACATCAACGGGGTCGCGGACGGGAGCACTACCGGGACGTTTAACCTCGTGGCAAACGCGCAGCCCTTCTATTGGGGCTACGACCCCTACGAGCCTGCGCATTACAGCCTCAACGGTTCTATGGATGGCATGATGATCTTCAACGCCGACGTGTCCGCGAAGCTCAATGACATCATGCGGTACAGCTCCGGTCGGAGAGCGTGACTATGACCCCATTCTCCAAGCGCATCCAGGCAGACGGGTCTTCCCGTTGGTGGCAGGCCGACCCCGGCCGGTACGTCGACCCGATGCAGTACCAGCTCGTCGCGTGGCTGGCGGCGGGAGGGGCGCCGGACGTGGTGCCGTAT
>CAILUI010000384.1 GCA_903837355.1 uncultured Victivallales bacterium | reverse complement strand
TCCCGCCGAAGTGCTTGGTCTCCCACAGGTCCGGCAGCTGGTCGCCGTCAACGTCCAACGACAGGTAGCGGTACACGCCCGTTGCGGTGGCGTCTTCGGCCAGAGTCGCGAACGCCGCAGTGCCCTGCAGTACCGCGACGTAGTTCTCGCGGTCCGCGATCCGTAAACTGCTGCCCGTGTTCAGCCGTTGCGCGGTCACGAAGTCCTCCGCCCCGGGACGCGTAATGACATTCTTCGTCGCCGCGCTGCGACCACCCACCCCAGCCATTGGGGTCTGCCCGTCGTCGAAGCGATAGTAGGCCGCCAGGCCCGCCTCGGCCCCCGTCAACGGGGATGTCCGGCTGGCGCGAACCTGCGCCACCGTACGGGCTGCGCTCCACACCCGCACCTCGTCAACCCAGCTCGGCAGCCAGCTGCCGGCCGTGGCACTACCGAGGCGCAGGGCGCCGTGGTCGAACAGCCCGCCCGTGGTGCCCAGCAGGCCACCGGTCAGGTTGAACTGTTCGCTATACTCATGCGTATCAGCCCCCGCCTGGTTGGCAAAACGCACCACCAAGCTCACGATCCCGTCCTGCGCGTCGTTGTCCAGGATCGCGGCCACATGCACCCAGCCGTCAGCATGGGTGATGCTCGGACGGGTCATCGTCACGGTGTTCGCCGCGCCGGTCGCGGTGCGGTACGCAAACGTCAGTTTGCCGCTGCTCAGGGACAGCACGTAGTCATTCACGCCGCTGTCGGCGTTGGTCTTCTCTAGGATCACACCGCTGTTGTCGGTCGCACTGCTCAGCCGGACCCACGCTTCCAGGGTCACATTCCCGGCCAGATCGGTCGCGCCGCCCTTGATCACCGGCGCGAACAGCGCACTGGCGAACCCCGTGTTGCCGGCCGTCAGGTCGAGGGCTCGGTTCACCAGCGGGCTGAGGCTGTCCAGCGGATTAGTCCCCTGCGCCACCTCGGCCCCGTCGGTGATACCGTCGTCGTCCGTATCGGTGTCCACCGGGTTGGTTCCCGCCGCCTGCTCGTCGAGGTCGACCAGAAGGTCACCGTCGGTGTCCGTCGTGGCCGGCTCGGACAGGTTCGGGTTGCGCCCGGTCAGGTATTCATACAGGTTGTTCAGCCCGTCGCCGTCGGCATCCAGAAGCTCAGCTCCCAGCGCCAGCAGCTGTCCGTCGAAATTCGCCAGTTCCCACGAGTCCGCGATGCCGTTGGTGTTGCTGTCCACGTTGGCGATCCGACCAGGGTTGGCGCCCTGCGTACCGCCAACCAGCGTGCCGGCCACCTTCTGCGCATCCGGCCAGTTCGCGTCCGGGCCGAACGCCACCGTGAAGTCCTCAACCGTCGTCGCATGGCTCGAGTCGAACGGGTAGTACGCCACCAGACCCGCTTCGGTCCCCGCCAGCAGCGTGTCGCGCGAGGCGGCCAGTTGAACCAGCGTGCGGGCCGTACTCCAGACACGCACCTCGTCGAGCAGACCCCGATAGCCGCTCGCAGCTCCCAGCGTCAGCGCCCCGTAGCCCACCGGCGCTGACTGGTTCTGGACCTGGGTCGCGGTCGCGGTCTCATACGTCGCCTTCGCGTTGGCGATCTTCTCGGCGTACACCGTCAGGCTCAGAGTCGCCCCGTTGGCCGACGCCGCCAGGTGCGCCCAGGCACCCGCCTTAACCGTCGTCCCGATCGGGCTGGTCACGCTCGCGCTGCCCACCGTGAAGGTCACCGTACCGTTGGCATTCAGCGCCAGGCGGTAGTTCACCGCGCTGTCGATCTCGCGCGTCTTCTGCAGAATCGTGCCCGCCGTGAGCCCGGCCACCGGCGGCTGGATCCACGCTTCAACCGTGAACGTCCCCAGACCCGTCTTCTCATGCTTAGCGAAGGTGACCGTGTTGCCCGATGCCGCCAGGTTCAGGACTCCCAGCACCAGTGCGTCGCGGCTGTCGTCGGCCGCTTTGCCGGCAGCGAACTCCGTCGCATCCACAATCCCGTCAAAGTCGGTGTCCAGCAGCAACGGGTTGCCCCCGATCTGCTGTTTCTGAAGGTTCGTCAGGGTGCCGCCGGCCGCCGCCGTCTTCAAGTCATCGGTGGTGCCAGTGGTGTTCGTATCCACGTTCCGCGGCGAGGTCCCGGCCAGGTACTCGTAGTAGTCGTTGAGGCGGTCAGCGTCGCTGTCGGTGTAGCCCGCCACCGGCCCGGCGTCGTTCGCCGTCGTGATCCCGCCGAAGTGCTTGGTCTCCCACAGGTCCGGCAGCTGGTCGCCGTCAACGTCCAACGACAGGTAGCGGTACACGCCCGTTGCGGTGGCGTCTTCGGCCAGAGTCGCGAACGCCGCAGTGCCCTGCAGTACCGCGACGT
>CAILUI010000383.1 GCA_903837355.1 uncultured Victivallales bacterium | reverse complement strand
CGGGTCGGCTCTGCCTGGGACCGCCGACCGTCGGGTCGGCTCTGGACGCGGTTCTCTCAGGGCCTCGCCGGCGCCGGCTCGGCGGGCGTGTTGAGCAAGCCGTAGATACGCAACTTCCAGCGCAGGGCCTCGTAGTCAGCGAACTGCTGGGCGAACTCCGCCTCGGCGGCCCAGTCGCCCTTCTCGGCGCGCAGCTTGGTGTCCAGCAGCTTGGCGACCAGCGCCTCCGCATCCGGCCGCAGACGCTCACCGTCCGCGGCGGCAGCCGCCAGCAGGGCCTTCATTTCAGCGGGGATGGTACCGGCGTCGAACGCGGCCAGGAGCGGCGGACGGAAGTCCAGGGCGCGGAGTTCGTCGCGAACCGCGGCGCCGTGCAGCTTCAGGAAGCCGGCGGCGTCGGCGTTGGCGCGGCCCTGGAAGTCCCAGAAGGCAAAGCGCAGGCGCCGGACGCCGGGGGCCGCCTGCAGTACGGTGTTCACGGGGTAGTTGGTGAGTTCGACCGTTCCGGACGCGATCTCATCGGGCAGGAAGAGCATGGCGCAGGGGCCCTCGCCCTCGCCCTTGGCGACATCGAAGACCCCGTCCTGATAGAACAGGTAGGTATCGGCAGCAGGCTCGAGGGTGACCGTGGCGGGCTCATGCCCTTCCGTGCGCGGCGTGATCAGGGTGCGGTCGCCCTGGCGCCGGTTGTGGCTGGTGAAGTAGCTGGGATAGCAGCGGCAGAGGACCTCCAGCGTCTCGATCTTCTTGCCCTCCTTGGGCAGACAGGTCACCTGGCACAGCAGCCGCTCAGAGCCGCCGGTCACCAGGAACTGGACCCGCACGCGGGCCTCGGCGTTCTCCCAGACCAACTGACAGGCACCGCGCTCGCCGCGCTCCGTGGCCCGCAGATCAAGCAGCGGCGACTCGCCGATCTCCTGGCCATTGACGCGAACGAAGAAGAACCCCCCGTGGTACCAGTTGGCGGTGCACGGTGTCGGCATGCCGATGTAACCCTCTTCGTTGACCCGGACGCCGGGGTGGGAAGGGTCGACGCAGGATGAGTACTTGATGGTGTAGGCGACCTTTCCAGAGTCCAGCATGACACTGCGCTCTTCCCACTTGTGGCTCTGGTGCCCTTCCCTCCAGCCGGTGCGGTAGGTGGGCTCGCGCTCCTGGACCGCGACCAGCGGGGGACGGACGGGTTCCGCGGCGCGCAGCGCAGCGGCGTAGACCCAGCCCAGTCCGGCCAGCAGACAGAGGCGCATGGCGCGCCGGCGGCATGTCGTTCTCGTAGGCATCGTGGACCTCACCTCATACCCGTCCCATGCAAAACTCAGAGGCTGTAGCGGTTTAGGCTGTAGGCTATTAGGTTACAACACCGGCCCGAATCCGGAAACACAAGGTGCCCCGAGGTAAGACCTAACAGCCTACAGCCTGAGTACCTAATAGCCTTGGCGTCCTGTGGGACGCCTGTGACCTCACCTTCCTGATCCGCCCACCCCTCAACGCACCCGCCAGGTCGCTTCGGCGGCTTCGTGGCTGAACAACTCGGTCACCCGCAGGCGCCAGCGGCCCGGCTCGGCGTTATGCGCCACCGGCAGGCTGAGGCTGCCGCGCCCGCTCTCGAGAATCAGTACCTTCCCCCCCCACGCCGCAGGATGGCCGTCGGGGCCGAGGACCTCGGCGTACACCGCCTGACGGGCGCCGCTCTGACCGACGCCCGCCACCGTGACCTCTGCCTGCAGCAACGCCCCTGGCGCCGGCTCCGACGAACTCAGTCGCAGCTCGACATCGCCGATACGCTCGGGCACGGCCAGGAAGAAATTCGCGCGTCCCCAGCGCAGCGACGTGTCGATCTCGGCTGTCAGTCCGAGGCACTTCCCCTGGCGCAGATCGTAGACATAGCGGGGCTCCGGCAGGACGATATGAGCCGCCTGCGGGGCGCCAGCGACGGTTCCCGCCGTGGGCGAGAACCAGGCGCACTGCATCTGCCGCCAGAGGCCGAACACCAGGGCGTCGCCGCTGCGCCAGACGCGCGTCTCGGTCAGCGGCAAGGCCTCCCCGGCAGGATCCGCCACCGCCACGGGAGCGGCCACCTGCACGTCGGCATACAAGCCACGGACGAAACGCCGGGCCGCGACCTGCTGGGCCTCGTCGGCCTGGTCCGACAACACCTGGAAGTTCAGCAGTATCGCGCGCCCCCGGCCGACCGTGTTAACCAACAAGACCGGCGTGCCGCCCACCTGGCCCAGCGCCTGGGCTCCGGCAGCCTCGATGCCGGGATCAAGGCGCGCCGACGCGGCCCGCAGCGCCACCTCCTTGCCGCCCAGCCGCACACTCAGATCCAGGGGCTTGACCACCGGCGCGGTGCGACCCGTCCGACGGATGCCAAACAGCCCATCGAGAGTACCCGGGGTGACCGGTTTGCAGTGGCCGTCGAAGACCCCTGGACGAACATCGGCAATGACCGTTCCGCCGGCCTCCACAAAGGCCCGAATGAGCCCCGCTTCATCCTCTGCAACCGCCTGCGTCATAGGTAACAACAACACACGGAAAGCGCTGGGCTGCAACGCTCCTTGACGCAGCATTCCCGAGGTCAGGTAACGGAAGTCAAAACCGAGTTCCGAGGTCAGACGTGTCCAGGTCTGGTGCGTGGCTTCGGCGCCGACGTAGCCGGCGCTGCCATCGAGCCCCGAGGCCAGGGCTGACGGCAGCGAGTAGAAGACGGCGATGCCGCTGTGCACCGGCTGGGCCTGCAGCAGCAGGTCGCCCAGCCCCTGGCGCACGGGGCGCATTTCCGCCGTCAGCTCGGCCGTGGCGGGGTAGAGGTCCAGGGTGGGCGTGACATAACCGCGCCAACTGCCGACCCCGGTCCACATCCAGTACCAGACGCTGTCCATGTTGCGCATGACCATGCGCCAGGCGGCATCGGAGAGGGCATCGGCGGTCTTGCTGTAGCCCATCCAGTTGGCCCGGATCAGGGAGCGCGGCGCGGCGGCGCGGATGATGTCGTCGCCCAGGCCGGGATAGGGCGAGTAGAAGGTGTTGGTACCGAGGATGGCATCGAAGTCGTCACCGAAACCGCCCGTGCCTTCGAAGCCGGTGATCGCCTGCGGATCGAGAGCGCGGTAGGCCTTGACGAAACGGCCGGAGAACTGCATCAGATTCCAGCGGGCGAAGGCCTGCCGGTCATACCAGCGGGCGTAGAGCCCCCGGTCCCGCGCGGCGTTCTCGAGGGTGTCCTTGCGGTCGAGGAGATCGACCTCGGCAAAGCTGGCGTAGGTGGCGCCCCACGACGCATTCAGGCGCTCGATGGTGCCATACTGCTCTTTGAGATAGCCGCGGTAGGCCTCGATGCACGTCGGCTGAGTACAGCAGCCCTGCGTCACGCCCTCGTCGCCCAGCGAGTAGCAGAAGACGCCATGCTCGCGGTGCTTGGCCTGACGGCTGACGATGGCCTGCACGTAGTCGTCGACGGCCGGGGCGTCATTCCAGCACAGCACCGTCTCCTTGCCGCTGGCGTCGCGCACCTTGGCCGCTTCCGGGCCGGTGGGGTCCATGATGCGGGTGCTGTAGGGCACGACCGCGATGTCGCTGGCGGCGAGCGCCGGAATGGCCTTGGCCTCGCTGAAACTGCCGACCAGACAGAGGTTCATGCCGGCCTGCCGCATCTGCTGCCAGGCATAGCCCGCGAGGACGTCCGTCGGCGTGTCCCATTGCAGGAAGTTGAACTGCCCGCGCCGGCGCTCGGGGACGTAGAACGACGCCTGCTTCAGGTCCACCTCACGACCCTCGAACAGCAGCAAGGCCTCGCAGCGCATGAGGATGGTATCGTGAGGACCGGGCCGGTACGCAAACGAGACCTTGGCACTCTCTTCGGTCGGAGCCAGCGCGTCGCGCTGCTCAAGCACGCGGTCGAAGGCATCGCGGAAGCGCAGGCGCAACGGGCTTCCCGGGGGCACCGCACCCCGCAGCTCAACCGTACCGGCCAGCGGCTCCCCACGTTCGGCGAAAGACCGGTCCAGGGTGACCGCCTGAACGCCAAAGGGCGAGGTGACCTCGAAGGTCATCGCCGCAAAGGCCTCCACCCCGCGGCGGCTGCGAACGATGGCATCGATGACGTAGGCGCCGGCCCGCAGCCGCGGCAGGATCGCCGGCACGGTGCCAGGACGGTCGGGCTCGACGCTGACACTCTCCTCGTCCAGCGCCAGGATCCAGCCATCGCTGCGTCGACGCACGTTGATGTCGAGGTGCAGTCGGGCGGGGGCGGTCGCGTCCCGGCCGACATCAACCACCCACGACGGCGGCGGCGGTACCGGTCCCCCTTCGGCCCGCGCCCGAAAGGCGACGGAGACCCCACCCTCGCGGCCGGCGGCCCAGAGCACGCAGCGCGCCACCCACAGCAGGCGGTAGTCGTACTCAGCCAAGGCCGCGTAGCTGAACTCGGCCCGCGGGGTCAGAGCCCAGGGTTCATAGCCGAGGCAGACGCCGCGCCCCGCTCCGAGGCGATAGGCACTGAGGATCTCCGCCGGAGCCTTGCCGTCCAGTTCGGGAAGGCCATCCATCAACCAAGGCACCGGCGCCGGCAGGCGCCGGGCGTCGCTCATGAACTCGGTGGGCGCCGGCCCGCAGCACACCAGCCCAGCTCCTTTGGCCACCTGCTCCATGATCTGAAACTGAAACGGCGGCGGCAGTTTGTCGAAGCGCGCGTTGGCGAAGACGTAGACCTGGTAGGGCTGCGCCAGTAAGCGCTCCGCCCGGCGCCGACCGAGTTCGAGCCCGAGGAACTCGTCACCTTTGCTGCCGCCGAAGAAGATGGCATCGGCTTCGAGGTCAACCCGCTGGGCCAGTTCCACCACCTCGCGCAGGCGGGTCTCGGGAGCGAACCAGTCACCGTTGTAGGCGCCGGGACTGACAAAGAACAGGGCGCGGGGGGCTCCACCGGCGTAACCGCTGGCCCAGGGGCGGTGCGGCGTGACCAGTTTGGAGGCCAGGCTCTGGTCCTCCTCGACTTCCTGTTCCGTGGTGGCAGCAAGGGCGACGCCGGCAAGGCCGAGGCAGACGGCGATCAGCCCGCACTGAAAGCGCGTGCTCGCGTAGCTCATGGCACAGACCCCCCTGGCGTATGACAACAAGCGTCGTTGCACACCATACACCGACTCACCAACGGTAGTAACGGTAAGGATCATCGCCAGCCTGCGGCACCTGTACGTAGTAGCTCTGCAGCCACGGCGCTGGCCGCCGCAAGGCCGGCCGGCCGTTCATGCCCCCACTCTGGTAGGTGTCGTTGACCAGCACCACGAGCACGTTCTCCTGCCCCGGCCGCAGCAGACCTGGCTTCAGGGCATACTCACGCGGGAACTGCCAGTAGTCCTGCGCATTCGTGGCCTTGGTGACCTCGCCCAGGAACTCGCCGTTCAACCAGACCCAGGACTCGTCGTCAATGGCGCCGAGGAAGAGCGTCGTGTCGGCACCGCCAAAGGTGTCGGGAGCCGGGAACCGCAGCCGGTACCAGAACCAGCCATCATAGTCGGCCAGGGCCGGGCGCTGCGCCTCGAAGGTCCCCGGCACAGCGATGGCGGGCCAGGCCGACGCCTCGAACGCGGGCTGCCACCACTGCTGCTCGCGGCCGACCTGCTGCCGGTCCTCGACCCCGACCCAGGCCGCCGGCAGCGCCAGTTCCGACACCACCGTCGGCGCCGCCAGGTTTGCGGCAACCGGGTTACTGAAAGCCGCGCCGAGGTTGGCCAGCAAGCGGGCGACCATGAACTCCGTGCGGCGCGCCGTGGTGCGCAGGTACGGCTTCGCGGCCGCGTCGAAGTCCCATGGGGCCGCCTGGCAAAGCACGACCGTCCCCTGGCCCAGGGGGATCACCCGCAAAGCGGGATGCCCGGCTCCCTGCAGCGTGCCGATCAGCGGCCGCGTACGCCACTGCAACTCGGCGTCGGAGAGTCCTGCAAACACCTCCGGCAGGGGGTCGTCGAGGCGTTGCGCTTCGACCTTCGCCGCCACGGCTGCGGGGCCGTCCGGCAGCCAGGCCGCCAACTCCGCGGCATTCAGCCCCAGGCACAGCAATGCGCCGCCCGCCCCGACGACTTCCAGCGCTCCCTTCGGCGGCGTACTCCCCGGCCCGGCCACCAGCAGCGCGCCGGGAGTGCGAACCTGGTCTGGACAGGGCGCGAACGACACGCCCAGCGCTGCGAGCACCGCCCGTCCGCGCTCGTCACCGCGGTACAGCACCGGCCGGGTGGTGCGTGCCGGCGCCGTCTCGAGGTAGGTCAGCAAGCGGGTCAGCAGCCGGTCGGCCACGGGTTCCGGCTCGCTGCGGCGCACGGCATCCACTTGGCAGAAGACGATCCGCCCACGGCCCACGGTGGTCTCGAGCAGGGGCGCATACTGCAGATCGAAGCCGCCATCGAGCAGCGGCAGCCAGTCGCCGCGCGACGGTTTCTCGATCAGCACCGAGGCCACGCTGCCCAGCGTACCACAGCGCCAGACGCGGGTGTTGCGGAAGCCGCACCAGGTCCACTGCGGGTCGTGCTCCTCCACGGCCGGCAGTTCGAGGTACGGCGGGACGGTCGCCGCCGAACCGGCCCAATTCGTGAAGTCCGCGTCGGTGAAAGCCGCCAGCACGGGGTGTGCCGGGGTCCGCCGGAAGAGCTGGCGTAAGCCGTGCACGTTGACGCGGAACCCAAGACGCTGCGCAAGCACCTCGGCGCCCTGGGCGAGCACGAGCACGCGGACGCCTTCGACGGCCCGCGCCAGCACCGGCACCGCAGCCGTCGCCAGCTCCGGCGACGACAGCGCCCCCTCGCCGACCACGACCACGTCGCCGGGCCGTACCCCCTCCCCCGCCGCCGAGCAGGGCTGGGAGCGCACCCCAAGGCGGTCGAGGTAGGCCGTGGTGGTCCCGGCTGGATCGAGAAGCCACACCGGACGTGCTGGTCCCGGCGGTGGTGCCGAGGGCAGGACGTCCAGGCAGAACTCGTCGCGCTGGCTCTCCCCAGCGCCGAAGTCGAATTCGGCCGTCAGCACGGCTGGCCCGGCGGCGGTCGCCGCCGCGATAGGCACCGCCATCGGCACGAAGAGGCGTCCGCCCGGTTCGACCGTCGCCCTGCCCTGCCCCGCTGCGCCACCGGGAACCGCCAGGCGCCAACGGTAGGCACAGGACCGTGGCCGCCGCGTGTCGTTGAGGATGACGAGGCTCTTGCGGACCGTCTCGCCAGGCAGCACCGTATGCCGTTTCTCGGTGAAGCGGCGCTCGGAATCCTCGGTCGGCGCCCCCTCGCGGTGTCCGTCCGTGCGTCCGCCGATGAAGGCGCACAGGGGCTGATTCCAGCGCTGAAAGCACGCCCCCAGCGTGGTGGCAGCGAAGTGCGATGCGTCGCCGCCGTCGTGGATGTACTGGCCGTTGGCCGTGGCGAAGTCCGGCACGATACCGGGGCGCTGCAGGTTCCGGTAACGCTCGGGGAGTGCGCGGCTCGGGGTGGGTTCGCGGCGCTGCCATAGGTGCTCCTGGTCCCAGGGCAGCATGGCGGAGACGCCCCAGGCGCGATGTGAGCGCCAGTTGTCGGCCGCAAAGAGGGCCATGACCTGGGTGTGCCGGGTATCCTCGGCGCCCAGACGGCCGGCCAACTGGCTCCAGTAGAACGGCTGCCCCTTGGCCCACAACTCCTCCTCGTAGTCAAGCACCTGCCGCAGGCCCGGGCTGATCTCGTAAGCTTCGGGTCCGAGGTAGGCCGCGGCGAACTCCGGCACCCAGACGCTCTGCAGAGCCAGACAGCGCCAGATGAACTCCGGACCGCGGTAGCTCGACCAGCTCGAAATGTGCGGCAAGCCCCATTCGACAAAGAACATCGGTTTGCGCCCCGCCGTCCCCCAGTGCGCCAGCCAGTCGCTGCGCTCCTGCGGCGGCGCCCAGTTGAGGTAGATGTTCACGGTGTGCATATCGCCGAGGTTGCCGGACTGGTGGTGGTAGATCGGGCGGGTCGGATCGAGCCCCCGCGCCAGCCCTTCGGCCAGCCGGGCCTGCAGCCGCCGCCGCGAGCGCCCCCGGTCGCCCTTGTAATCGAGGCTGTCGGTCAGCGCGTCGGGGTCGTAGATGCCGTCCATCTTCAGCGGATTCTGGTCGCCGTAGTAACCAGTGGCATTGTGGTTCATGGCGTACATGATCACGCTGGGGTGGTTCTGCACGCGGCGGATGATCCACTCGCAGAGCGCCCGGTAGCGCGCCGCCTGGGCCGGCTCGTCCAGCTTCCAGCCGTAGTCTTTGGCGTGCGGCAGCGAGACGCTCAGCAGCATCCCGGCTTCGTCGCAGGCCTCGAGCAGTCCATCCAGGTACCCGACCTCGCCAGGCGCGACGTCGTAGTTACCCTGGATCAGGAAATTGAAGCCGTACTGGCGCATCCGGCGCAGCATTTCGCGGGCGCCCTCCCGGCTGGCCTGGTCGGCGGCGCCATTGCTGGACGAGTTGTGCAGGGCGCGCAGATGGATGGGCGTACCGTTCAGCAGGAGATCGCGGCCCGCAATGCGGATCTCGCGGAACCCGAAGCGTACCGGCTCGGCGCGGTCCAGCGCTACCCCCGCTTCGTCCAGGAGCGTGACCGCGGCCGTCAACAGCACCCCAGGCCGGTCCGTGTCCCACTGCGGAGCCTCGGCCCAAGGCGCCCGGAAGCCGACGCGCCCCGCCGCGACCGTCAACGGCCCGGACGCGAAGCGCTGCAGGACCACGCCGTCCCGGCTGATCTCGGCCGCCAGCCGGTACCGCGCCGAGCGCGGGGCCTCGACGCCGACCTCGATGCCCAGACTGCCGTCCTGCACCGCCGGCGTCAGACAGACGTCGCGGACGGCATCGGCCGCGGGCGCCGAAACCAGAAACAGATCCCCGGTGATGCCCTTGAGCTTGACCCCGGCCTTGCTTTTCACCACCCGGTCGGGGGCCATGAAAGCCTGCGCATCAGCCTCCAGGGGACGCGCCGTCACCAGAATGGCCACCTCCTTGGTGGTCCCCGGACGCAGGGCACCGGTCACCTCCAGGCGGCCCCCGGGGAACCAGACCTCGCCCTGGCGCTGACCGTCGACATACACCGCCGCGTGCGTCTGCAGCATGGTGAATTCGAGCCACAGACGCCGGCCCGCCCACGCTGCCGGCGCGCTGAAGCTGCGTTTCTGCCAAGCCTGGTCGACCTGATTGGAGTCGAAGCCCTCGGCCAGCCACGGCGAAAGCAGCACCACCTGGGCGGACTCGCCCGCGCTCCACGACGCAGCCGGCCAGATGCCCGGCACCTTGAACCACCCCCAGCAGTCGCCCACCGCAGGGATCGCCTGCGCCGCGGCCGGCTCCAGGACGGGCCGAAATGCCCACAGGCCGTTCAGGCACAACCGGCCCTGCGTGCCCGTCTCCACCTGCCAGGCCTCCGCCGCCGCCCACGGGTCGCCAACGCCGTCGGGCAGCGGCGCGTCGGTCTTGGTCAGCGCCCGCTCCTTGGTCACCACCAACTGCAGATCGTCGAACTCGATACTGCCCGCCGTCCCGAAGTTCGCCGGGTTCAGCGACAGGTAGACCGCCCCGCGCGGCACGCTGTACTCCCGGTCACAGGCAAGCCAGTCGGTGCTGCCTACGGCATTGAAGACGTTCGGCCAGTTACCGACGCGGGTCCCGTCGGCGGCATGGAAGCTCATAGCCAGCCGCGCGTTCTTCCAGGACTCGTCGCCGAGCACGACGTCGGTGGCCCGCAGGCGCAGCGTCAGGCGCAGCACCCACCATTCCGGCTTCAGATCGACCCGCTGGGCCGAGGTCGCGCCCGCCCCGCTGAGGTGTAGCCAGTGCTTGCCGTCGGCCGCGGCGATGGTGGCGCCGGGGGTCTTCTGCCAGGGCGCAGCCCAACCCTCCCGCAGGTCCTCGAAACTGCCATTGCGGATGAGGTTCTCCGCCGGGACCGGTGCGGTCTGAGCAACGGCCGCGAGCGTACCCACCAGCAGAGCCCCGGAGACGGCCAGGACACGGAGGGAAACCATGAAACGCCTCCCGGCCATTGCTGCCAACGGCCTGTTTGCGGGTTGGGGTGTCGTCACAACCTAACCCGCACCAGCGGGCTTGCCAGGGGCGCGAGCGGACAGGCGTCTCCGTGGCGATGGCCCCACCGACACGCTATCGTAGCCGCCGCCCCGGAGATCGAGCATCGATGAGGTGACGCATGCGCGCCTGGCTCTACCCAGTGTTCGCCACCTGTGCCGCCGTGACCGCCCAGGAACCGGCACCGGAACCACCGGCAGCACCCCAGGCCACGGTCCAGTACCGCGGCATCCGTGCCACCGACCCGCAGGCCAGCACTGGCCTGCTCAATCCGGAACGGGGCTGGCGCAACGAGATCATGATCAACTGGGGGCTGCCCTCGCGCTACGCCGTGCCTGTCGTCGGCGAGGGCGAGGCCACCCCGGACTGGTGGCTGGCCGAGATCGAGCGCTACCGGCCCTTCGGCATGACCCTCCTGCAGTTCTACTACTACCTGGATCGCTGGGAAGACAGCGCCATCCCGCCGGAAGGGCTGGCGCATCTCGAGGCGCAGTTGGCGAAAGTGCGTGCGGCCGGCTGCAAGGTCGTCCTGCGCTTTGCCTATGAGAAGGACATCAAGGGCCCCGCCGGAGCCACCTGCGAGCGCATCCTGGGGCACCTGGAACAACTGGCTCCCGTCATCCGCCGCAATGCCGACATCATCGCCGTCATGCAGGCTGGTTTCGTCGGCGCCTGGGGCGAATGGCACAGCTCGAAACACGGACTCCAGGAGGACCACGAAGCCTTGTCCCGGATCATGGCCAAGATCCTCGACGTGCTCCCGGCCGAGCGCATGACCCAGGTCCGCGTGCCCAAGTATAAGCGCTGGTGCCTCGAGGGTGCCGCCCTGAAGGCATCGCTGCCGGTCACGGCGGCAAACGCGCATACCGGTATCGCGGCGGCCCGCATCGGCTTCAACAACGACGGTTTCCTGGCCGGCAAGACCTGCGGCGGCACGTGGACGGAGCCACCGCTGTTCTCGAACCCGGGTAACCCCGAGTTCGACACCATGACCGCCGAGAGCCCCTACGTGATGGTCGACGGCGAGCTCTTCTACGCTGACCAGGCCGGTCCGGTCGACGGCCTGCAGGCGCTGCAGCGCCTGCGCCTGCACCACTACACGAGCTTCTCCCTGATGCACTCGTACAGCGAGCGCGAGGGCAAACCCTACAGCATCGACCGCTGGCTGACGACGGCACTCACCGAGGAGCAGATCGTCAGCGCCCGCCTGCCGCTGTCGGACCAGTATTGCCGCGACGCCAACGGACAAGCGGTGGCTCGCACCGTGTTCGAGTACATCCGCGATCACCTGGGCTACCGCCTGGAGTTGCAGCGCGCCGCCTTCCCGACCAGCCTCGCCGCGGGACAGTCCCTGTCGTGCCGTCTTGAGCTCATCAACCGCGGCTTCGCGGCCCTGCACAACCCACGTCCTGTATTCCTGGTGGTGGTCACCCCGGACCATCAGGTCATCGAGCAGCCCATCGCGGACGCCGATCCACGCCAATGGCAGCCCTTTGCCCCCGGCGATGCCGAGTTCGCACCCCTGCTCCACACGCTCACAGCCGCCGTGGTGCTGCCGACCACGCTGGCGCCGGGCTGGTACCGACTCGGACTCTGGCTGCCGGATGCCGGCGCCGCCCTGCGCTACAACCCCGCCTACAGCGTCCGCCTGGCCAATGGTGATACCCTCTGGTGGACAGACCCGGCCCAACGCTACGGCGCCAACCTCATCGGCGGCTTCAGCATCGCTGCCCCCGCGGCCGACCTGAAGCGGAATCCATAGGGCATCAGCGCGACCTTCAGGGCGCGGCGCGCCGCACCTTGGCGGCCACGTCGGTACTCAGGGCAGGCACGTCGACAACGAGTTGCTGCCCCCGCGCCTCCAGCGTGGCAGTGGCACCCGGCTTGCCGGTAGCCGTGTCCCACCATTCGACCACATAGCGGCCGTCGGGGATAGCCTGCAGAGTGACGCGCGTGGCCGCAATCTCGCCGGGGGCGAGGCCCTGGTTGTGGTAGTACCAGGTGTAGCGTTCGTTCTTGAACCAGAGGATGGCGGCCACCTGGCCGGCCGTCGTGCTGCCGTTGGCCAGCCCGTAGACCTGCAGCCCCGAATCCTCCCGCTGGCGGTAGCCTGGCAGGCCATAGTCGACGTACACCCAGTCCCGGCCCTCGTTGACCACACGGATGCGGTGCTTCCCGGCCGGCACCTCGACCCGGTAGGCGCCGTTGAACTGCAGCATGGTCGCGGTGTCCTTATCCTCGTCGGGGAAGTCCTTCGCGAGCGCCAGCCGGTCATCGACAAAGACCTTGAGGCCGGCACCCCCGTGCCCGGAAACGCCACTCACCCGCACGATGAACTCGCCCGGCTGGCCATAGTCCACCGCGAACGTAGCCGGGTTGTGCAGCGTGGGGTGGTTGCCGGTGCCGTGCAGGACGCGACTCAAGGCGGCGCGGTTCTCGACCTGGCCGTCAGCGTGGACGACGAAGGTGTTGGGCTGGTTGCAGGGCGCCGCATCCCAACTGGCCGCGTCCGGCAGCAACTCCAGATCCTCGCGCCGGGGCGCGGGTGGCGGCCCGGCATAGGCGATCCCCGCCACGCTGACCGGCCGGAAGTCGGTCGTGTTCAACGGCAGTCCACGGACAAACTCCGCGATGGGCCGAAAGTGGTGATAGAGGTCGAGGGGATCGACGTAGTTGTCCCACCACCACAGCATCCCCGTGCCGGCGGCATTGCTCATCAGGCCGCTCCAGAGGCCATTGTGGAGGTGGATCCCCGGCTTGTCGTCCGTGGTCCCCTGGGCTTCGGTGCCGGTGCCGTATTCGCCGAAGTAGTGCGGCTTGCGGTAACGGTTCGCCTTCTCGATGCAGATGCGGGCCATGTAGGCAGCCGGGTCGCGGGCGCCATACTGGTGGCTCTGGATGTAGTCCATCTCCGGCAGTCCGTCGGTGGCGGCATCGCCCTCGGCGCTGGCCCAGCTCGTGGTGATCAGATGCGCATAGGGGTCGAGACTGCGCAGGGTGCGCGCCATCTCCTGGTGCCAGGCGGCGACATCGGCGCTGACGTAGGTCTCGATGATGTTCACCTCGTTCCAGAACTCCCAGGAGAGCACCGCGGGCTGGTGCCCCCAGCGCGCCACGATGTAGCGCAGACGGTTCTTGAACAGCGCCTTGGCGGCCGGGTTCGTGAAGAACTCCTGGGGCTCGGCGAGCGGCCCGCCGTGGGCGGCATTGTAGGGACACTGGGCCCACATGGCGTGCGGCGGACTGCGGCGCAGGGAGTTGAAGGAGTCGATGCAGAACATGACGCGAATACCGGAACGCTCGGCCAGGTCGAGCATGGTGTCGAGACGCCAGGCGGCCGCCAGGTCGATGCGGCCCAACCCCGCCGTGTCGTCGGCGCCGCGAGCCGTGCGCTCGAGCGTGAAACAGTCAAAGGGCCCCACCCAGACCCGAGCGTAGTTGGCGCCGTTCTCCGCCAGGCGCTTCCAGTAACGGTCGTAGTCGTACGTGCCCCCCTGCCCCGGCCAGCAGACGTTCTCGCCGATGGCGAAGTACGGCTCGCCATTGTCGAACTCGAAGTAGAGCGGGTTGGTCCGACTGACTCGCACCAGCCCCGGGTTGGCGGACGCCACGCAGGTGAAGGTGGCTTCGGCACTGCGCACGGTGCGCCCCTGGTTCTGCAGGGTGACCCAGTAGCGGTAGACGCCGGGCTGGCGCGGGCAGTAGCGGACCGCCCAACCGCCCTGGCCGGTGGGGGTGACGCGCTCGCTGTCAGCACGCAGCGCGCGCTCGAAGTCCCAGCCGTAGAACCCGGGCACGACCTCCTCTTTGCCGGCGGGCGTGATGAAGTGCCCGTCGAGCGCCACCTGGGCCGGGTCGAAGGGGTTCTCATAACGGGCCTTGAGGTCGACGGCGAGCTCGAAACGAGCGTAGGCAGAAACACTGGCCGTCTGCGGCGTGGTGCCGGTGATCGCGGCCTCGTCCTCCCCTTTCAGGGTGCCGCGCAGGGCTTCCAGGCGCGCCTTGGCCGCCGCCTGCACGGCGCTGGTCTCGGTGCTGCTCACGGCCATCAGCGTGAAGCCCAGGCGCACCGGCGTACCGGGCTCGAGCCGGCCGGGAGTACGCGCGAAAATCTGGATCTCGTAGGCCGGGGTGTTGAAGCGCCGATCATCCTGGATGTTGACATGGCCGACGGTCTGCCAGTCCGGCACCAGGGCCAGCGAGGTGGCGGCCGTCAGCGGCCAGGTGAGGCGCTCGAATCCCGACTCGGAGAAGAACGAGTAGGGCTCCGTCAGCACTGCCGGGAAGGTGCCGACGCGCACGGTGTCGCCCTCGACCATGGCCCACTCGCGGCCCTTCATGAGGTCCAGGTCAAGGTAGAGCTGCGTCACCACGCCGGCGGCCTCCACGGCCTGTCGTGGGGTGACTTCATAGTCGACGCGTACGCCGCTCGCCAGGCGGCGCAGGGTGCAGACGTAGTCGAACAGCACGACGCCACCGGCGGGCATGGTCCCGCGCGTGGCCTGCGTGGCCGTGGCCGGGTCAGTCGACCGTTCCGTGACCGTGGCATCACGCAGGGTGCCGTGCTCGCCCTGCCACTGCGCCTGCGGGATCAGCAGGTTGATCTCACCGACAACGCGTTGGCCGTCCACGCTCACGCCTTGAATCAGGCCCGACTCCAACGACTCCACCGTCAGCTCCGCCGCCAACGCCAGCCCGCCCACTGCCAGCGCCGCCAGGAAGGTGCCGCAACCATGTCCCAACGCCATACTCGGTCCCTTTCCGATGAGCGTATCTGCCTGCTTCACCATAGCGGGGCGGAAACATGTCGGCAAGAGCCGCGCGGGTTGACGGCGCCCGCCAAGCGCAGCACATTCTCGGATGGATGGCGAGCACACTGCGAGTCCACCGAACCACGACCGCCACGGGGAGCCGACTGCCATGGCCGAGATGCTGCGCTGGGGAATCGTCGGAACCGGGATGATCGCCGAGGTCTTCGCCAAAGGCCTCGAACAGGCCCAGCGCGGCCGCAAGGCCGCCGTCGCCAGCCGCAGCGCCGACAGGGCCAGCGCCTTTGCTGCGAAGCATGGCATCCCCCGTGCCTACGGCAGCTACGAGGCCCTGTGCGCCGATCCTGACATCAACGCGGTCTATGTCGCCACCCCGCACCCCTGCCACCGCGATGTCGTCCTGGCGGCAGCCGCCGCCGGGAAGCACATCCTGTGCGAGAAGCCGATGGGCGTCACCGCGAGCGAGTGCAGTGAGATGATCGCGGCGGCCGAGGCCGCCGGCGTCACCCTGCTGGAAGCCTTCATGTACCGGGTTCATCCCCAGACCGCACTGGTCCAGCAAGTCATCCGCGACGGCCGCATCGGCCAGGTCAAGCTGATCCGCAGCGCCTTCTGCTACGGCCTTGGCGATGCGTACAACGTTCGTCTGGACAAGGTCTTACGCGGCGGTGGCCTCTACGACGTCGGCTGTTACTGCATCAACTTCAGCCGCATGGTGGCGGGCGAAGAGCCGGACGACATCGCGGCAGTGTGGACGCTCGGCGCGACGACCGGAGTCGACGAGAGTCTGGCCGGCGGACTGCGCTTCCCCGCGGGCGTCGTGGCCCACTTCGACGTCTCCGTACGCAGCACCGGCTCGGCCTACGCGGAGATCCTGGGAACCACCGGCTCGCTGCTCGTACCGAACCCGTGGCGCCCGGATCCCGACCGCGCAGAGATCGAACTGCGCTGTCAGGGCCAGGCGCCGCAGACGCTGACCTGTCTGGCGGGTGGCCAGGTTTTTCCGCTCGAGGCCGACCACCTGGCCGCAGTGGTTCAGGACGGTGTCGAGCCGCTGATCCCGGCCGCGAACGCCATCGGCAATGCCGCGGTTCTGGACACGATCTGGCAGCGCATGCACGGACGGGCAGAAGCGAGCGCCTGAGGACACCCCGACGTCCACGCCGCGGCGCCGGCCAGCCGGTCGGCCCTTCGCCGAGCGCGGCGACTCTGGCAACGGCCCTGCCGACCGGTTATACTGGGGAATGGCAGGGCGCCAGCCCCGACCGCAGCGCTTGAACCCCAGCGCTCCGGTGCACGACGGCGGCGAGTCGGCGCAGCCCCCGGTTCCAGGTGACCAACGGCCGCCCGGCCATGCCAGCCCAGGCCGAGCCAGTGAGGCAGTGTGTCATGAATGCGGTGACCCTTCGCGGTATCGCGACGACCGAGGCTGGTTTCGTCGTCCTGCTGGACTGCGCGGCGCAGAAACTCACGGTCCCGATCGCCATCGGCAGCAGCGAGGCGCAGGCGATCCTCATCGAACTCAAAGGCATGGAGTTTCCCAGGCCGCTCACTCACGACCTCCTGCGCAACGTCCTGACCGAGCTCGGGGCCACCCTGGCCAAGGTCGAGGTGACCGAACTGCGTGACGATACCTTCTTTGCCGTGCTGCATCTCGATGGGCCCGGCGGGCGGGTCACCGTGGATGCGCGCCCGAGTGACGCCATGGCGCTGGCCTTGCGCTGCCGGGCCCCGATCCTGGTGGCGGATGACGTCCTGGCGAAGGCTGGGATCGGGCTCGATCAGGACGGCTCGCCGGCAGCCGCCGCTACCGCGCCGCCAGCGGATCCGGTCAGCGACCTGAAGGCCAAACTGGAGCAGGCCATCGCGGCGGAGCGTTACGAGGAAGCGGCCCGGTTGCGGGACCAGTTGCGGGAGCTGTAGATGAACGTCACCCCCTGTCGACCATACTACGCACGGATCGTGGACCGCAGCCTGGCCGTGATGGCCACCGGCAAGAGCCGGTTCAAAGTGTACTTCGTCAGTATCGTCGGCCGCGACCAGCCAGAGCGCTATGAGTGGGCACACTGCGGCCTGGAGCCGGCAGAGTTCGTCCGGCGCTTTTCAGCCGGGAGCGAAGAGGGAGTCGGCTTTGTGACCGCCTTCCCGCACATCACCAAGGTCTTTCGCTTCGCCCCGGAGGCCGAGACCCTGCTCAACGTCAGGGCTTTCAACACGCGCGATTTCACCCCCATCGACCTGGGCCGGCCCGCCGGCTATGTCGAGTTCGCCTGCTATGCCGAGGCGGCGCTGGCAGCCGATGAGTACCATGCCTGGGCGCGGGCCCGCAGCGTGGCGGAGTACCTCGACGTCTGGAGCGCCCAGCAGGAGGCGCCCATCGCGGACAACGCCAAGATGCGTACGTGGTGGACGGCGGGCTGAAGGGTGGGGTCACTGGTCATAAGTCATTGGTCATTGGCCATAGGTCACTGGCCTTTGGTCATTCGGATTCGAAGGTGGGGTTACTGTGCGTTTCCGGCCCTGTATTGATCTCCATGGTGGCAAGGTTAAGCAGATCGTTGGCGGTACCCTCTCGGATACGGAACCGGTCGCGACCGTGACCAACTTCGAGAGTGTTCAACCGCCGTCGTTCTATGCCGATCTCTACTGGCGCGACGGCCTGGAGGGCGGGCATGTGATCATGCTCGGCCCCGGCAATGAGGCCGGCGCGCGGGAGGCGCTGGGGGCACACCCGGGGAGCCTGCAGGCCGGCGGCGGCATCACCCCTGCCAACGCCATGGCCTGGCTGGACGCCGGGGCGGCGAAGGTCATCGTCACCAGTTACCTCTTCGAGGATGGGGACTTCGCGGCGGCGCGGCTGGCGCAGATCCGCCAGGCAGTAGGCCGGGAGCGGCTGGTGGTGGACCTGAGCTGCCGACGGCGCGGCGACGACTATGTGGTAGCCTGCAACCGCTGGCAGACGCTGACGCGGCTGGTGCTCGGGCCCGCGGTCCTGGCGCAACTCGCCGCGGACTGCAGCGAGCTGCTGATCCATGCAGTGGACGTGGAAGGGCGGCAGGGCGGTGTTGACAGTCTGCTGATCGAGCGCCTGGCGGCCTGGACGCCACTGCCGACGACCTATGCCGGTGGCGTGCGCAGCCTGGCGGACGTGCACCTGGTCCGGGATTTGGGCCGCAACCGCCTCGATGTCACCGTCGGCAGCGCCCTGGACCTGTTCGGTGGCAGCGGCATCGCCTATCAGGAACTGGTGGCGCTGGACCGCCGTGAGCGCTCGCCGGAGGCCTGAGCCGGCCCGGAGCGCGCGCCTTACTTTACCTCCGGAGGCAGGGCGGGCCCATCCTGTCCGGCCGTGCTCGGCTCCCTGGCCAGAGTCAGCACCCTCTTCCAGAGCTCCTTGCTGCCCTTGGCGTCCCGATGGATCTTGTGGACAAAGTTCACGGCCCGTTGGCCGCCGTCGACGTCCTTGCCCCCGGCCGAGGCGAAGGCGTACCACTGCTGCAGTCGGGCTGCATACTGACGCTCGACGCGGTCGCGCCGGGAATCGAAGTGGGACTCGTAGACGTAGCGCGTGACCAGGCTGATGACAACGGGCTCGTCGAGCCACTGCGCCTGGTTCGGTCGGGGAACAACCGGCGGCCGCCGCGACGGCAGCAGCGCACAGCCCGCGAACGTTGCGGCGAGTAACAGCGCCAGCAGGGGGGGTACGAATCGCATCGTCTCGCGTCTCCTCATGTGGGCAACAGGATTCCCTTGAGCGCCTGGAGGTTCTCGATGTCGTCGAAAACCTGTTCCCAGCCGGCGATGGGGGCACGGTGGGTGATCACCTTCTCGGCCGGGACCGCGCCGCTGGCGATCAGGCCGATGGTGCGGTCCCAGCTCTCGTACTCGGTGGACAGACAGAACTGCAGATCGACGACCTTGAACTGGAACCTGTCCCAGGGGAACTCCACGGGCCGGTTGCCGGTCAGGCCGATGGCGCAGATGCGCCCCCGCTTTCGGACCAGGTCGACGCAGAGCGGGATGGCTTTGGGGGCACCGCTGCACTCGACCACGACGTCGGCGCCGAGGCCGCCGGTGAGGTCGAGGACGGCCTTGACGGGGTCGGTCTCGGCGAGGTTGAGGAGATGGCGGAAGCCGAGGCCGCGAGCGCAGGCGAAGCGCAGGGCGACGTCGCCAGGGGTACCGATGATGGCCACGTCGCGGGCGCCGGCGGCGCGCGCCACCAAGGCGGCAATGAGCCCGATGGGCCCCGGCCCCTGGACGACGACGAAATCGCCGGCGACGATGCGGCTGCGCAGGATCAGGTCGGTGACCACATTGGCCGTCGGCTCAACCACGGCGGCCTGTTCCCAGCTCATGCTGTCCGGAATCCGATGCAGCAGGGTCTCGGGGTAGCAGATGTAGGCGGCCATACCGCCGTGAATACCCCAGCCTGGCGAGCGCTTCTGCGGGCAGATCTGGATGTTGCCGGTGCGGCAGAGAGCGCACTGGCCGCAGGCACGGGTATGCGGCTCGGCCACCACCCGCTCTCCGACCTGCCGGGCACGACACCCGGCGCCGCACTCGACGATCGTGCCCGTGAACTCATGGCCGAGGATGACGGGCGGCCAGTAGGGGAAGGTGTCGTGGCGCACATGGATGTCACTGCCGCAGATACCGCAGGCGGCAACCGCAATCTTGACCTCGCCGGCCGCCGGGACCGGCTCCGGCATCTCCAGCACGTCGATGAAGCCGACGCCCTTGCGTGTCTTGACCAGGGCCTGCATACGGTCCATCTCCTCAGCTCGGCAGCGCGCTGCCGCAGGTATCCAGGACAAAGCGGGTCAGCACCGCCGCCGCCTCGGCGATGTCGGCCAGGGCGATCTGCTCGTCCTTCGAGTGGGCCACGGCCAGGGTGCCAGGGCCATAGACGACGGTCGGGATGCCGAGCTGGTTGGCGTAGAACCAGGCATCGCAACTGGCGGTCATGGCCGCGATGGTCAGCGGAACGCCGACGCTGGCCGCTGCCTGCAGCAGCCCCTGCGGCAAGGCGTGGCCGGGATCGACCACGCTGGAATCATGGCGGTACATGAAGGTCAGCTCAAGGTCGCTCTCGGCGAACTGGCCGCTGGCCAGCAGCGCCTGGCGCATCTCGGCGCAGACCCGTTCCTTGGTCGTGTTCGGCAGCAGGCCCAGAACACCCTCGAGAACGGCCCGGCTCGGGGCGGCGGCCGGCCAGTTACCGGCCTGCAGGGTGCCGAACGTGATCGGCATCGGGTTCGGATAGGGATCGAACAACGGCAGGCCGCGCGAGGCCGCCAGCAACTCGTCGTGGTAGGTCTCCAGGATGGCCATGGCGTCACGCGCCATCAGCAGCGCGCTGCGGGTGCGGCCAGCCTGGCCGCTGTGGCCGGCACGGCCATGGCAGACCAGGCGGAACCAGACCGCGCCGCGGATGCTGGTGAAGAGTTGCCGCGCCGTGGGTTCGAGTACGACGCAGCCCGCCGCCGCCGCGCCGCCACGCACCATCGCCAGCGAGCCATTGCCACCATTCTCCTCCTCGCAGACCAGGTGGGCCAGGACCTCGCCGGCGAGCTCGGCGCCCAGGGCCTGCAGGGTGCGGAAAACCAAGAACAGCGCGGTGAGCGGCCCCTTGTCGTCACAGGCGCCGCGGGCGAAGATCGTATCGCCCTCGACACGGGGCTCCCACGGGCTCAGTTGCCCAGCGGAAGGCGGTACCACGTCGGTGTGGACATTGAAGAGGAGGGTCCTGCCGCCGCCGCGTCCCGGGTAGCGCGCCCGGAGGTTGAAGCGGCCCGTGTAGTCGAGGTCGGGAACCGGCGTCGAGTAGTCGGGGTCCTGGCGCAGACGGTTGTCCATGGGCGCGCGTTCGACCGCGATCCCGGCGTGGCGCAGGCGACCGTCGAGCCAGACCATGGCCTCGTGCTCGTGGCCCGGCGTGGAGGGAAAGCGCAGCAGGTCGCAGAGGAAGCTCTGGGCCTCGGGAAGCAGCCCGGCGATGATGGCACGGAGGCCGGCAGGGTCCACGGTTGGCTCCATCAGTCCTCCAGCCCCATGACGACGCGCTCCATGATCGCCAGGCTCTCGTCGACCTCGGCCGGCGTGATGACCAGCGGCGGGGCGACGCGGACGACGTTGCCGTACATGCCCAACGAGCCCACCAGGAGGCCCTGGTTGGCGGCATCGACGATCACCCGCCGGGTGAGTTCCTTGGCGGGTTCTTTGGTGCCCTTGTCCGTGACGAACTCGAGGCCGATGACCAGGCCCAGGCCACGCACGTCGCCGAGGTAGCGGCTGCGCTGACTCAGCGCCTGCAGACGCTCTTTCATGACGGCGCCCAGCCGGGCCGAGTTCGCCACCAGGTCCTCGCGCTCGAAAATGTCGAGGACGGCGCAGACTGCGGCGCTGGCCACGGGGTTACCGCCGAGGGTGCTGGACATCTCGCCTTTCTGCAGGCAAGCGAAAACGTCGCGGGGAGCGGCCACGGCGCTGACCGGCACCCCGGAGCCGATGGCCTTACCGATGGTGACGATGTCCGGCGTGAGCCCCTCGTGCTCCATGGCCCACATGCGGCCGGTGCGGCCGTAGGAGGCCTGGACTTCATCCAAGGTGAACAGCATGCCACGTGCCCGCGCCCACTCCTGCAGACGCTTCAACCACCCCGCCGGTGGGAAGATGAAACCGGCGGCACCCTGATAGGGCTCGACGATGACCCCTGCCAGCGGGCCGCTGCAGTTGCCCTCCACCACCAGGTCGAGATGGTCGAAGTACCTGCGGAAGTCCGGCGCGCCGGCGCACCAGCCCTCGGGATCCCGGTAGGGGTTGGGAAAGGGGGCACGAATGCTGCCCGGCAAGCTGGCGCCATACAGCTTCTTCGGGCCCGCCAGACCGCCCATGCCGGCGGCGCCGTAGGTGCGGCCATGGAAGGCGCCGATGAAGCTGAGGATCTCCTGGCGGCCGGTACGGCGCCGCATCAGGCGGGCCGCGGCTTCGGTGGCCTCACTGCCCGTGGTCAGAAAGAAACAGGTGTCCAGGTGCGGCGGCAGGGCTCGGACCAGGCGCTGGGCCGCCTCGATGCGCTGCACATTGGCGCACTCGTAGTTGTTCAGCAACTGGGTTGAAGCCTGCTGGGCAGCCTGGACCAAGTGCGGGTGGCAGTGGCCGACGTTGGCGACCAGCACGCCGCTGGTCCAATCGAGGTAGACGTTGCCGTCGACATCGGTGACCACACAACCACGCGCCGACTCCCAGACCACGGGCGCCTGGAAGCCGGTGACGTCGGCCTCGTAGGTGTGCCAGGTCTCAAGCAGGGCGCGACCGCGCGGGCCGGGAAGGGGACCGTGGACGTGGGTGATCGCCATCAGCTCATCCTTGGTTGACCACGCAGCGGGCCGGGCGGCCTTCGTGGAAGGCCAGGATGTCCTGCAAGATGCTCTCGCGGATCTCCTGGCCCGCCTCCTCGCTGGCCCAGCCGATATGCGGCGTCAGAATGCAGGTCTCCAGCCCGAACAGCGGCAACTCCGGCGGCGGCGGCTCCACGTGGAAAACGTCGATCGCGGCCCCAGCGATGCGCTGCTGCGTGAGCGCGCCCGCTAGCGCCTCGATGTTGACCATAGGGCCGCGCGAGGTGTTGATCAGGTAGGCCGTCGGCTTCATCCAGCCCAGGGCCTCGGCATCGACCAGATTCCGGGTTTCGTCGCTGAGTGGCGTGTGCACGGTGACGAAGTCGGCCTGGCGGAAGAGCGTCTCTTTGTCAACCCACTGGATGCTGTCGTACTCGGCGCGCGTCGCGGCGTCGAGATAGGGGTCGCAGCCGAGAAACCTGAAGCCGAAGCTACGCAACTTGCGCCAGACCCGGCTGCCGATACGACCGACGCCGACAATGCCGACGGTCTTGCCGTCCAGGCGGTAGATGGGGAACAGCCCGGCGAAGTCCCACTTGGCCTGGGCGCTGGACGCCTCGAGAGTGCGGCGGCTACGGACCACCTTGCGGGCGCAAGCGAAGAGCAGGGCGATGGCGTGCTCGGCAACGTCCTCCTTGCAGTAGTCCGGCTGATAGGCGAAGACGACGCCATGGCGGGTGCAGGCGGCGACGTCCACATTGTCGTAGCCGATGCCATGGCGGATCAGCAGCTTGCAGCGCGGCAGACGGGCCAGCAGCGCGTCGGTGATCTTGACCATGTTGACGACGATCACCTCCGCGTCCTGGCAGGCCGCGACGACCTCGTCTTCAGGGCGAAACTTGAGCTGGTGGCAGGCAAAATCGATGCCGCGCTCGCGCAGGATGCCAGCTTCCCAGTCGAGGTTACTCTCGATGTAGTCGGTGACGACGACCTTCATGATCCGCACCTCTGTGGTTGGCGCGTTGGCGGTTCGTGCCTGCCAGGCTCCATAGTAGACAAGCTGAGACCGGCGCGCGCAAGTAGGCGGGGGTCACATAACCTCCCGGTCCAGCCCGCCGGGCGCGTTGGCGGCGGGCGGCGCCACGGGCCATATTCCGGACAGCGATCAGCCCGAACGCGCCCCCGACGGGTGGCGGGCCGATGACCGATCCCAGGCTGTGAGGTCCGCATGACCGCGCTTCTACCCTATCTGCAAGACTTGGAGAACCGCCTTGACCCGGCGGTCGAGGACGAGCTGCTGACGCAGTGGCGTCGCTTCACCGCGGGGCAGTTTCGGGGCGACCTGTTTCTGCCGCGGCGGGCCAAGCTGGCCCCAGCGGGCCTGCCCTGGCCGGCGGTGCGGGTGAACGAGGCCCTGGAGGATTTCGACCGGATGCTGCTGCAGCAACTCGCCGGCTGCTCGGCGGCGCTGGCCAGTGGCAGCGGCGCGCTGCTGGACGTGCGCTGCAACTACGGCTCCAGCATCCTGCCCAGCGTCTTCGGGGTGAAGCTCTTCATCATGGACGACGTCTACAACACCCTGCCGACCACCGAACCGATCACCGGTGGCAGCGCGGGCATCCGGCGGCTGTTGGACGCCGGCCTGCCGGACCTGAACCAGGGCTTCGGCGCGCGGGTCTTCGAGATGGGCCAGCGCTTCGTCGCCACGCTGGCGGACTACCCGAAACTGCGGCAGTATGTCCACATCTACCACCCCGATCTGCAGGGGCCCATGGACGTCTGCGAGGTGCTCTGGGGCAGCGGCATCTTCGTGGAACTGCTGGACAGCCCGGCCCTCGTACACCGGCTCCTCGACCTGGTCGTCGAGACCTACACCGCCTTCCTGCGACGTTGGCAGCAGATCGTGCCCCCCCTGCCCGGCGACATGGACTCACACTGGTCGATGCTGCACGGCGGACACATCATGCTGCGCGATGACTCGGCGATGAACCTCTCGCCCGCGATGTTCGACGAGTTCATCGCCCCCTACAACCAGCGCCTGCTCGATACCTTCGGCGGCGGCGCCGAGCACTTCTGCGGGCGCGGCGATCACTTCATCAGCCGCATGTGCGGACTGCGGCAGATGCACGCCATCGCTATGTCGCAACCCCACTGGAATGACATGGAGACGATCTACCGCCACACGGTGGACCGCGGCATCAAGCTGATCGGGCTGGCACGAGTCGCGGCCGACCAGGCCCTGGCGCGTGGCCGTGATCTGCATGGGCAGGTCCACTGCGGCTAACCCCTGGGCCGCGATGACGGGAAGGAGCTCTGTATGCGCTGGGTTCCGTGGCTGGTGCTGGGGGTCCTCGGCACGACCTCTCTGTGGGGCGCCGAGGTTAACCCTATGCCCCCGGCAAACTCGGTGAAGGAGGTCCCGGCGATGAGCTTCGAGGAATCCGTGCAGTGGCTTGAGCAGGAAGCCCAGCGCCTGGTACGGGCCTGCCGCCGCGAGATGAGGGATGGCACCGCAGCCTTCCCGCCCCAGGTCGGCATCGGCTACGACGCCTTCTGGCTGCGCGACTACAGCTACATGCTGGAGGGCTGCCCCGAGGCGTTCAGTGCCAAGGAATTGGCGGACGCCTGTCGGGTCTTCGTGCGCGCCATGGCGGCAACCGGCGATGGCGTGGACTGCGTGCGCTACGACGGCACGCCGATCTACAAGCCGGGCTATGGGAGCATGGGCGAGAACCCGGTCGCGGACGGCGGGCCGTTCACCATCAACGTCGCCTGGGCCACCTGGCGCGCCACCGGCGACAAGGCGTTGCTGGCGGAAGTGCTTGACCGTTTGGTTGCCTGCCTGTCGGCGGTGCCGCGCAACCCGGCCAATGGCCTGGTCCACATCCGCCCTGACCGCCCCTACGACCGCTGTCCGTACGGCTTCACGGACACCGTCCGCAAGACCGGCGATGAACTCTTCACGTCGCTGCTCTTTGTGCAGGCCGCGGGCCGCCTGGCAGAGCTGCTCGCCGCGGCTGACCGGGGGGCTGAGGCCGCCGCCTGGCGCGAGCGGGCGGCGCAGGCGGCCGGGTCATGCCGCAGCGTCTTCTGGGACGGCGAGGCGGGGCTCTTCCGCGCTGCGACGGTGCGCTGTCGCGAGCACGACCTCTGGGGCTCGGCTTTTGCCGTGCATCTGGGTGTCGCCTCGCCGGAGCAGGCGACGGCGATCGCCAGCACCCTCCGCGCCCAGTTTGCCGGCATCTGCCAGCAGGGACAGTTCCGGCATCTGCTCCCCGGCGTGGTCTGGGAGCAGGCCTGCGCGCCGGGGACATACCAGAACGGCGGTTTCTGGGGCACCCCCACGGGCTGGTTCGTCCAGACCCTGGATCGGGTCGACCCGGCGTTGGCCCGCCAGACCGTGGTCGACCTGGTGGCGGACTATCGACGGCGCGGGGTGGGAGAATGGGTTCTGGACGGACACGTGCAGTTACCCGGCTATGTCGCCAGCGCAACCCTGCCCTTGCGCGGCATCCGCGCCATGCTGGCGCGGGAGCGGCAGTAAGGCGAAGCGCCGCCGTGCTGTCTTCCCGGTGTTGCCCGCCCTCGGCACGAGCGCTACATTGGCCTGTCCCGGTGTGCATGTCCCCGAACCCGAAGGAGGCAGCCGTCATGAAGATCCTCGGCATCGTGGCCAGTCCAAAGGGTGAGAAGAGCCAGACGCTGAAGCTTGTGCAGGGGGTCCTGGAGGGGGCTGAAGCGGCCGGCGCGGACACCGAGTGCATCGACCTCTGCAAACTCAAGATCAAGTACTGCATCGCCTGCGGCGCCTGCTACGTGAGCGGCACCTGCATTCACCACGACGACTTCGCCGGGCTCTACGCCAAGATGCTCGAGGCGGACGGCCTGGTCTGGGGGTCGCCGGACTACTTCCGCAGCGTCACCGCCCAGATGAAGACGCTGATCGACCGCATGGCGGACACGATCCACTGCCAGCTCTTCCTGGAGAAGTACGGCTGCGCCGTGTCGGTGGCGGGTGGGCTCAACCACGCCGAAACCACCGGCTACCTGAACCAGTTGCTCATCGGCTTTGGCGCCAGTACGGTCGGCGCCGTCGGGGCGGCGGCGGCTGTCCCCGCCTCGCTGGTGGCGGCGGAAGCCGAGGCGCGCAGCCTGGGTCAGACGCTGGTGGAGGCGATCCGCAGCCGGCGGGTCTACCCGGAGCAGGAGGCGGTGCATCGCGAGATGCGGGCCCGCTTCAAGCACCTGGTGGCGGCCAACAAGGACGCTTGGAAGCACGAGTACGAGCACTGGCTCAACCAGGGCTGGCTCTGACCATGAGGCTCCCGACGCTGCGGCCGGAGCAGTGGGAATCCGTGGTCTTCACGGAACATCCCAACCACGACACCATCTGGGCCATCACGCGCGGCCACGATGACCACGTCTACATCGGGCTCTGCCTGGAGGGCAAGGGCGGCGGCGTGGCCCAGGTGTACCGGTACGACACGCGCGAGCGCCGGCTCCGGCACCTGGCGGACATGGGGGCGGTCACCGGCGAACCGCCCGACAGCGGCCATGCCACGCAGGGCAAGATCCACTTCTCGCTCTGCCTGGCCCGCGACGGCAAACTCTACGGTGCCACGCACTGCACCACGCCCCCGGCCGGACACCGCGTCTGGAGTCCGCTCAGCATGTGGGACGACCCGCGGCACAGCTTCCCGGGCGCCCACATCTTCCGCTACGATACGCACACGGGCGAGGCGGTGGATTTCGGGGTCATCACGCCGCATGACGGGATCCCGTACCTGATGCTGGACGAACAGCGCGGGCGGCTCTACGGGGCGACCTACCCGAAGGCGCACTTCTTCAGCACCAACCTGGTCGGGCGCGACCTCATCGACTACGGTCGGATTTCGGCCATGTACCCGATCTCGATGGTCTTCGATCAGACCGGCAACCTGTACACCTCCGACACGGCCTCTGGGCTGATCCGCTTCGACGTCGCGCAGCAGTGCCTGACGCATCTGGGCTGCTGGCCCTACGCCGAGCCCTGGAACGTGCAGCGACGCTGCTCATGGGTCACCGACATGTGCCTGGGGCCGGACGGCCTGATCTACGGCGTGACCTACTCGAACGACCACCTGTTCCGTTTCGACCCGCGGCAGGAGCGGCCGGCCATCGAGGATCTGGGGCCAGGGCTCGACGGGCTTCCCGGCGCCGGCCTGCGCTGCCTCGTTGCCGATCATCTGGGGCACATCTACTACACCTTCCAGGCGCAGCAGAACAGCCCTGACGGCAATGTGCTGGTGCGTTACCATGTCAACAGCGGCCGCAAGGAAGCCATCGGCCCCCTGGTGTTGGACGGCGAGCGCCACTTCCCGTGGCGAGCGGTATGCGACGCCGAGGGAACGCTGTACTTCGCCTGCATCCACCGGGTGCCGGTCAACATTCTGGTCTACCGTCCCCAGTTGGGAGTGTAATGCCATGGCCAGAAAACTGGGCGCATCCGCCACGGCGGTTCCGGAGATCCCGACTCTCGCTGCGGTCGCCATGGACAACCACGCGCAGATGTACCGCCACAAGGCCTTCCCCCAGGTGCGGCAGGGGACGCTCTACGGCTTTGCCCTGGCCGAGGCCTTGGTGCAACCCGCCATCGGCCCCGGCGAATCGGCTATCCTGGCCCTGGCCGCGCTGGACTCAGGCCTGGCCTACGGCATCAGCGGTGGTGACCGCGGCCATGCGTTCTACTTCCACCCGGCCTACGGGGTGACGCACCTTGGCCTGGTCGGCACCGGGCCCGTCTGTGCCGCGGCAGTGGTCGACGTAGGCGGCGACGAGATCGTGGGCGGCTGGCGCGAGGCCACGGGCGGCGGCCTGTTCCGCCATACCTGTGCCGTCGAGGCCGGCCAGGGGCTGGAGCAGTTCCGCGGCGCGGTGACGCCGCTGCTGCCGCTGGCGCCGCTGCCGGCGGGCGAGGGCGTGGTGGCGCTGGTCGGCGACCGCGGGGCGCAGGCCGTGTTTGGCCTGACGCAGCCCGGCGGCCTGCTGTTTCGCCTGGATGCAGGCCAGTCCGAAATCCGCGCCCTCGGGCGCATCGAGGCCGCGGCGCCGGTGCTGGTGCTCCTGCCCGGCGGCCGGCTGCTGGGGGCTTTCGCCGAAGGGCAACTCTGGCAGTTCGATCTGGAGACAGGAGCGCTGCGAGCGCTGCCGGCTCAGGCCCCCTGCCAGATGGGCAAACGTTACGTGGCTGGCGTGCAGACCCTGCTGCTCAGTCGCTCTGGACGGGTCTACGGTGGCACCTCGACGGATGGCTACCTGTTCAGCTATGACCCGACAAACGACGCGGCCGGCGAGAACGCCCTGACCAACCTCGGGAAGCCGGTGCGCCAATCCAACATCCGGGCCTTGGCCGAGGGCCACGACGGCCGCATCTTCGGCATCGCCGAGGAGCCGGGTGGACTGGCCCATCTGTTCGTCTTCGACCCGGTCCAGCGCGGCTTCGACGACCTCGGCATGGTCGGCGCGGCCTTCCCCGACCACTGGCTGGCACACTCGGTAGGCTGCCTGAGCGTGGGACCCTACGGCGAGATCTTCCTGGGTGAGAGCGACCGCATCTCGCACATCTTCATCTACTACCCGCCGGTGGCCAAAGTGAGAACCTGAGAGTTCCGAGTTCGCGCTTCAGCGTGTCTGTGGTACGGGTTCTGAGTTCACGCTTCAGCGTGTCTGGCATGCCTATGCAAGGGGACGAGACGTGCGCAACTGCAGTCGTTCATTCCGATTACGACTGGCCATGCTGGCCGGCGCGGCCCTGGCTCTGGCCAACGCGGCGGCGGCCGAGCGTAACGAGTGGTACCGGAACTCCCGCGTCTGGATCCACTGTGACAACCACAGCGGACTCCTGGGGCAGGACCTCCCGGCCGAGGCCTTGGCGGCGATGTTCGGGACGGTGCCCTGCGACCTGATTCAGGTCTCGGCGCAGAGCAACGGTTTCGCCACCTACGTCAGCAAGGTCGGCACCACCAACCCCCAGGGACAGGGCTACGACACGCTGGCGACGTTCAAAGGGGTCACGTCGCGACTGGGCCGACGCCTGGGCGTCTACATGTCCGTCGACCGGCGGCCGGGCGAGATCAAAGACCATCCCGAGTGGGCGGCACGCGAAGCCGATGGCAGCATCACGATCTCCGGCGAGCCCATCGTCTGCCAGAAGCCGAACCGCCGGCAAGAGGGCTACCTCTACGAGCACTTCATCCCGCAGATCCGGGAGATCGTCGCCGGCTACGATCCGGATGCCTTCTGGTTCGATGGCGACTACATCCTGCCGCGGCCCTGCTGGTGCGAGCGCTGCCTGGCCGAGTGGAAGACGGAGACCGGTGCGGAGGCGCCGCGGGCCAAGGACGCGGCGACCTGGGAGCGCTGGCTGGACTGGCACGTGGGCCGCTACCGCGAGTACCGTCGGCTGGTGGCGGAGGCCATCCATCAGGCCAGCCCCAAAGCGCTCTACACCAGCAACTGGTCCTGGGCGTGGACGCCGGAGCCGGTCCCGGACTTCGCCGATACGCTCAGCGGCGATGCCTGGAACGTGCGGCAGGTGCACAGCGTGGTGCAGCGCTGGGGCGGCCAGTCGCGGACGCCGTGGGATGTGATGAGTTACTTCACGCCGGCCTATCGCACCTACGGCGGCTATTCCCTGCAGCGCACCTTGCAGGAGGGCGCCCTGACCCTGGCGCACGGCGGCCGCTGGTGCCTGTGGCCCTTCGCCTCCGAGGTGCCGCCCTCCGGGATCGAGATGGCACGCTTCGCGGCCGAGTTTGCCCGCGACCGCGCCGCGCTGACGGGTGCCAGCGTCTCGCTCGCGCAGGTCGCCGTGCTGGACAGCGAAACGGCGCTGGCCCACGGCTACCTCGCCGGGATGGACGGGCTGCCCCACCTGCTGGCCCGGACCTTGGCGGAGGCCGGCTTCTGCACGGACCTGGTCAACGAGGCGACCTGGCGCCGGCATGAAGCCCCCTACGAGGTCGTGGTCGTGGCCGGCTACCCGGTGCTGAGTTCCGAGACCCTTGCCGACCTGGAGAGCTTCGCCGGGAAAGGCGGGACGGTGCTGGTCATCGGCCGCGCCCTGTATCCAGCCACGGGCGCGGAGTCCGCCGCCATCAGCGCGCTCCTCGGCCTGAGCCGGCAGCCGCTGGCGAGCACCGCCAGCACCGCCACCGCCACCGTGAATGGCCGACGCTACACCTGGGCCCGACAGTGGTCCGCCGAGCTGACCACGGCCAAACCGCGGCTCGCCTATGCGGACGGCGCCGCCGCGCTGACGGCCCGGCCCGTGGGCCAGGGCCAGGTTGCCTGCCTGCTCTCGGACGACATCGGCTACCCCGATAGCTCCTTCCTGGCCGACCTGCTGGCCACCCTCGGCAAGGGCCCGTCCTATACCCTCCAGGGCACGCCGGACGCTGCCGTACTGTGCACGCTCCGCCGACTCGGCGATGACACCGTGCTGCATCTGGTTGACCTCACGGCCCGGGTGCGCGGTCAGTCCGTCGACCTCGACACCCAGGAGGAGACGCAGTGGAACCCGGTCCGCAACACCACGCTGCGCCTGACCTGCGCCGTACCCCCTGCCGCCCTCACGGCGCTGCCAGCCGGCGTGCGCCTGCAGAGCCGCCATGAGAACGGCATCCTGGAGTTGACCATCGGCTCCTGGCAGACGCACGCCGCCATCCGCCTCGCCGGCCCTGGCCGCTGCGTCCTGCAGGCAGCGCAGACGCCGGCGCCGGCGCTCGAGGCCGCCTTCCACCCGGAGCGCTTCCGTGGCGGCGTGGTCTTCGCCGACGACTTCGAGACCGCCACGATCGGCAAGGCGCCGGCAGCCCCCTGGCAGGCGTGGAACCGCGATGCGACCACACTGACCGTCGTCGCCGACCCCGGCGGCGCCGTTGGCCAGTGCGTCGCCTTCGGGGATCGCGAGCAATCCAGCTTCTACCCGTTCATGCACCGCAGCGTGCCGGCGTTTCGGCGCGGGGTGGCGAAACTGGCCTTCGACCTGCGCCTGGAGGCGGACGCGGCGTTCATGGTCGAGGTTCGTTATGAGGGTGTGGCCCCTGGCGTCAGTCTCCACTTCCGTGATGGCAAGGTGGCTGCCAGCGGCGGCGCGGCGGTTCCGACCGCAGCGCCCGGAGAGTGGCAGCATGTCACCGTCGAGTTGCGGATGGGGGTTGAACGGGCGGGCTACGATGTCAGCCTCACCACGGCCGGGCGCGAACCCGTCTCCCTCAAAGACGTTCCTTTTGCCGAGAGTCGATTCACCCAGTGCAACAGCGTCTACTTCGTGGGTTCTGGCGAGAAGCAGGCCAGCACCTGGCTGGACAATGTACGCTTCGAGCGTCTACCGGAAGTGCCGTGAGGCGTGAGGTGGGGGCTGTGAGTTGTGAGTTGTGAAGGAGCCTTGATGATGTCACCTCATCTCAGTGTACCCACGGGTCTCGTCTGCGCGGGGCTGCTGGCGCTGGCCACTGCATGCACCGCCGCCGAAGTTCCGGCGCCGACGGTGGCCGACGCGCCCTTCGCGCGTCTGGCTGAGGTGGATGTGGTCTGGAGCGAGCCGGGCGCGGGGCCCGCCGATTCCATGCCGCTGGGCAATGGCGATATCGCCCTCAATGCCTGGACCGATGCCAGCGGCGATGTGCTCTTCTACATCGCCAAGACGGATGCCTGGGGCGAGCGCGGCGACCTGCTCAAGCTGGGACGAGTCCGCATCCGCATCACGCCGAGTCCGTTCACCGCCGGGGCGACCTTCCGGCAGGCGTTGCGCCTGCGTACGGCCACCATGGAAGTGCGCGGCGGCGAGGGGGCGACGGCGGCCACACTGCGCCTGTGGGTGGACGCCATGCGGCCCGCCATCTACGCCACCGTCGAGAGCGCCTCGCCGGTCGGCCTGCAGGCCTGGGTCGAGACCTGGCGTGGCGAGGACGTGGTGCGCGCGGTCGGTCCCGAACGCCTCGTCTGGTCACACCGCAACGAGACCTCGAATGTCGCCGAGCGCCTCCGCTTGCACCATCTCGAGGGCTTCGAGAAGACGCTGGCCGACCCGCTGCTGCAGCGGACCTTCGGCGGTTCGCTGACGGCCACGGGCCTGGCGGTCACCGAGGCCGATGGGCACGTCTGCCTTGCCTCCCCTGCCCCCCTGACCAGCGCGCGCCTGTGCGTTTCTGTACTGACCGCACAGACGCCCGCCCGGAGCGACTGGGAGGCGCAGCTTGCCGCCCAGGATCAGGCCCTGGCGGCCGTGCCCGCGGCCGTACAGGACGCCGCCCACGCACGCTGGTGGGAGCAGTTCTGGTCGCGCAGTTGGATCTTCGTCTCCTCGTCGACGCCCAGCGCCGCCTCCGCCGAGGCCCTGGTGACCGGCAGCGGCAAGCCCCTGCGTATCGGGGCCGACGATCAGGGCAACAACGGTTTCCGCGGACACCTCGGCCGAGTGCGCCTCTTCACCCGTGCCCTCACACCTGCCGAACTGGCGACGCTGGGCCGCGACCGCGCCGCCGAACCTCCCACAGACGGCCTGGTCGGCGACTGGCGTTTCGAGGCCCTGGCCGAGGCCGGTGTCCGGGACCTGTCCAGCGCCAACCGCGCCGCCGCCGTGCATGGCACGCCGGCCTTCGCCACCCTCGACAACATGCCGGCGGCACACTTCGGCGGCACGGATTGGGCCGAGGTCCCCAACGCGGCCGACATCGATGCCCCGCCAAGCTTCACCATCGACGCCTGGGTGGCGCCCGAGGCCCTCGGCGAAGGTGGGGCCCGCATCCTCGATAAGGGCATCGCCGGCACCGGCGAAGGCTATGTTTTCGATACCTTTCCCGGTAATTCCCTGCGTCTGATCGTCAAGGGTAACACCCTGTCGTACCCGGCGGCCTTGGCCCCGGGAGTGTGGACCCATGTGGCCGCGACCCTGGACGCAGCCGGCGGTACCCAGTGCCTGTACGTCAACGGCCTGCCGGTGGCCAATGCCCGCCTGGCGCGGCCCGTCAGCGAGAGTGAAGGCACCCTGCTGACGCGCGGCTATGTCCTGCAGCGCTTCATCAGCGCCTGTGCCGGACGCGGCGCCTATCCGATCAAGTTCAACGGCTCGCTGTTCACGGTTGACTGGCCGGAGAAGGACAGCGAGGGCAACCCGGATGCGCGGCGCTGGGGGCCGGATTACTGGCACCAGAACACGCGACTGGTGTACTGGCCGATGCTGGCCGCGGGCGACTGGGAGATGCTGCAGCCCTTCTTCCGCCTCTACCTCGACACCCTGCCCCTGCAGCGCGAGCGCACGCAGCGCTACTTCGGCCACGCCGGCGCCTACTGGCCCGAAACCATGAGCTTCTGGGGCCTGAGTCGCGATGAGGACTACGGCGTCGCCGTGGACCGCCAGGACAAGCCGATCTCCTACCACGAGAACCCGTACATCCGCTGGCATTGGCAGGGCGCGCTCGAGACCGCCTTCATGATGCTCGACTACTGGGCCTGGAGCGGCGATGATGCCTTCGTCGCCAGCACCCTGCTGCCGGTGGTCCGCGAGGTGCTCAGCTTCTACGACCTGCACTACCCACGCGACGCCGCCGGCCGCCTGCGCCTGGAACCAGCCCAGTCGCTCGAGACCTGGTGGGAATGCGTCGATCCGCTGCCTGAGGTGGCCGGCTTGCGGGGGGTCGTGAGCCGCCTGCTGGCGCTGCCCGCCGGCCTCGTCCCAGAAGCCGACCGCCAGGCCTGGCAGAGGCTCGCGAAGGCCCTGCCTGACGTGCCCATGCAGCAGCTCGATGGGCGCACGCTGATTGCCCCGGCTGGCCAGTTCGCCCGCCTGGGGAATTGCGAGAACCCGGAGCTCTATGCCATCTTCCCCTATCGGCTCTACGGCGTCGGCAAACCCGACCTGGAGATGGCCCGCGACACCTTCGCGGCCCGCAAACACCCGATGAACTGGGGCTGGGCCCAGGACGAGACCCAGATGGCCCTCCTGGGGCTGACTGACGCGGCGCGCCGCGCCTTGGTCCAGCGCGCCGCGCGCAGCTACCCACCGGCCCGCTTCCCGGCTTTCTGGGGACCGAACTTCGACTGGATCCCGGACCAGGACCACGGCGGCAACCTGCTGATGGCCCTGCAGACCATGCTGCTGCAGACAGAGGGCGGCGCCATCCTGCTCTTCCCGGCCTGGCCGGCAGACTGGGATGTCGACTTCCGCCTGCGCGCGCCTGGCCAGACCGTGGTTCAGGGGACGTGTCGCGCCGGCCGCGTCGAGAGCCTGACCGTGACCCCACCGGGCCGCCGTGCCGACGTCAAGGTCCTGCTGGCGGCCCCGGCCGCGCCGTGAGACCGCGTGAGGGCACGCGGCGGTACTAGGGAGTGTTGTACCGGCGGGTGCCCCCACCCGCCAACCGCGTGAGGGCGCGCGGCGGTACTGGGGAATGTTGTACCGGCGGGTGCCCTCACCCGCCAACCGCGTGAGGGCACGCGGCGGTACTGGGGAATGTTGTGCCGGCGGGTGCCCCCACCCGCCAACCGCGTGAAGGCACGCGGTGGTACCGGGGGGTGTTGTACCGGCGGGTGCCCCCACCCGCCAACCGCGTGAAGGCACGCGGCGGTACTGGGGAGTGTTGTACCGGCGGGTGCCCTCACCCGCCAACCGCGTGAAGGCACGCGGCGGTACTGGGGAGTGTGGTACCGGCGGGTGCCCCCACCCGCCAGCCGCGTGAGGGCACGCGGCGGTACAGGGGAATGTTGTACCGGCGGGTGCCCCCACCCGCCACAGGGTCTGTCCAGGGAATGGCATGCGCGTCACCATCAAACCGTTTGACCATGCCGACCCGCTGACTATCCGGCAAAGACGGCTGCCGCACTGGCGCCAGGACGGCTGCGCGTACTCGCTCACCTGCCATCTCGGCGATTCGCTGCCCACCCACATCCTGCAGCTGTGGTCTGGAGTCAGGGGCCATTGGCTCGATCTGCACCCACCGCCGTGGACGGATGCCGAAGCCAGCGAGTACCATGAGCGATTCACTGAGCAGATGGAGCGCCACCTTGATGCGGGCTGCGGCAGTTGCGTACTCCGCCGTCCCGAGTGTGCTCAGGCGGTTGTCGATACGCTGGCCCACGGCGACGGTGCACAGTACGACCTCGGCACGTTCGTGGTCATGCCCAATCATGTGCACCTGCTCGTGGTTCCCAGGCCGGGGCACGACCTGTCGGACCTGACCCACGCGTGGGAGAGGATCAGTGCGCATCGGATCAACCGTGCACTCGGTCGGCGCGGGAGCCTTTGGTCGGAGGATGCCTACGACCACATCGTGCGAGACCAGGCCGAACTAGAGCGGACCGATGCATACGTCCGACAGAACCCGGAGAAAGCTGGTCTGCAGCAGGGCATGTTCGTGCTTGGCGGGAGTACCGAAGGCTGGGTGTTCCTGCCAAGCAATGGTCTCGCACGTCAGGAGAAGCCCTCGTAAGGGGGAGTTGGGTCTTCCTGTACCGGCGGGTGCCCTCACCCGCCAGCCGCGTGAAGGCACGCGGCGGTACTGGGGAGTGTTGTACCGGCGGGTGCCCCCACCCGCCAGCCGCGTGAGGGCACGCGGCGGTACTGGGGAGTGTTGTAGCGGCGGGTGCCCTCACCCGCCAGCCGCGTGAGGGCACGCGGCGGTACTGGGGAATGTTGTGCCGGCGGGTGCCCTCACCCGCCAACCGCGTGAGGGCACGCGGCGGTACTGGGGAATGTTGT
>CAILUI010000382.1 GCA_903837355.1 uncultured Victivallales bacterium | reverse complement strand
TATCGCTCTCGTAGCGCACCGTGGGGATCCAGTTGTGGGCGGTGATGCGCAGGCAGTCATTGGCCCGGCACGTCGTAACTGCCGGCTCCGACATCTCCTGGCGGCAGGCAGAGCAGATGGCCATGGGTGTGGCTTCCTATGGGTAGGGGTGAAGGGAGCTCTGGATGACCAACCGGCCCGGGGCCGTGCGGATGACGATGCTGTCCCCATCGCTGAACCCGGCATCGGCCAGCCATTTCGCGGAGAGCGAGATCCAGGGGCGCACGTACTCGTAGGGCCGGCCTGGCCAGCGCGCCTTGGAGGAGTGCAGTTTGGAGTAGACCTTCGAGTAGTGGGTTGACGTTCCCACAGCGGTGGGTGCTTCATTCATGGGATCAAGCTGTCCTTTGCGTCCACATTCATGGGATCGTGAGTTCCTCTCCAGTGGCAGCCCTGGCCTGCCAGGCTCGGGGCCGCTGTCTCAGGTGTTGTCTTCCTCCTCGATGTCGCCGAACACGGCTCCGGTCTCGGCAGCGATCTCGCGAGCCGTGCGTTCACAGAACTCGGCGATCCGGGACAGGGGTAGCTCGTGACCCGGTTCAGCAGATGCCGCGGAGTCGTGGGGGTTGTTCCCCGCCGCGTACACCTGCTGTCCATCGAGGAAGACTTCGTATCCGATGCAGGAGAACCTGCCGGTTACCATTCCTGCAGGATTCATGCTCTGGGCTCCAGGGTTGGGGGATGCCACCGGCCCTTTCATGGGTGGGGTCTCACGCGGCCCGGCTGAACGTGACCGAGACGCGGGCGCGACTGCGGTGCCAGGCCTTACATGCTTCCGCGTACTGACAGTCGGAGCAGGACCAGCTCTGTTCGGAGGGCAGGAAGTGCTCCGCCTTGACCATGGCGTTCACCACCTGCAGTAGGGATTCCAAACGCAGGAACCGGTCTTCATTGCGTACCGTCTCCAGATGGGTCACCGTGGGTTTGGCGGTCTTGGTCACCACGTCGAAACGGAACCGGGTCGGCGTGTCGTCCGTGAAGCTGCGGGCGTAGAGGTAGCAGGTGGGCTGGAGATCGCTGTCGGCCTTGCCCTCTGGCCAACGTCGTGCCGCCGTCTTCCAGTCGACGATGGTGCACCCTTCTGCGTCCTGCACCACGAGGTCATACTCGCCGATCAGGGGTTTGGGATCGGTGCCGCCCGCGTGGGGCAGCGGCACTTGGAACACCTCGCCCACGGCCAGGGTACGGTCGGCGCGGCACACCGGATCAGCGAGCAGCACCTGCAACATGCCCTGCCCCTGGCGGATCAGCGTGTCCACGGTCTCGTCCTCGCGGAACTGCACGGGGATCTCTGCCGTACGGCATTCCTGCCCGAAGAGATCGCCGAAGAGATCCAGGGCCGGGGTCACCGGCAGATCGCGGCCGGCAAGCCGGGCCCGGAAGGCGAACGTACAGGCGCTGTGGAACACCCCGCCGAATACCAGTGCCGCCGGCGTTGAGACCGACGGCAGTTTCCAGACGTACCTGAAGGCCCATTGCAGGCTGCAGGTGTTGAGGAACGTGTTCAGCGCCGAAAACGACCAGTGGGGTCTCTTGCGCAGCTCAGCCAGGGTGGGCACTGGCGTGTTCATGCCGCCCTCCGGGTCGCCTGGCGGCTGCCGCCTTCACGGGCGTTCATGCGGTCGATGAGTTCCGAGGCCTGGCGGCGGCTCAGCGCCTCGACCGAGGTCACCCCGAAGTCTCGTTGGCAGGCGCCGTTGAGGGCGCGCAGGTCCATACCGCGGTCTAGGGCGAGGGTGGTGAGGTAGTGGATCTGCTTGGATGACGCTGGGGCATCGGTCGGTTTGGCGGGTGCTGGTGCCGGCTGCTGCTGGGACTGCGACGGCTGGGCCGGGGCCGGCAACGCCGGCGCCTGGCCGCCGAGTTCGTTCTCGACGCTGTCGCGCACAAGCTCGAAGGTGTCGTGGATGCGGTCGCGAAGCTGCTCGGGGCTGAGGCCATCGGGGATCTCGACCTCGACGCTGGCGTGGTAGCTCTGCGAGGAGTAGTCCTGGCCCTCGATCGGTACCTTCTTGCTGAACGAGGCGTTGAGTCGGAGCATGGTGGATCTCCCATAGGGTGAGGCAGGTTGGGTGACAGGGTACAGAACGGGAAAGGGCCGCTCCCCGACAGGTGAGTGCCGGAGAGACGGCCCTTGTCGATGGGCACCGGGACGGGTCGGGCTAGAACCCGGCCACCAGCTTGAGCTGGTCGAGGTCCTTCTCGCTCTTGGCGTACAGCTTTTCACGGTCGCGCATGGAGCGCTCGACCGCGCGCACCTTGTCACGCAGCGAGCGCACGGTACCGATGGCCTGGCGCAGGGCGTCGTCGGCTTCGCCCACGGCGTTGCGCAGATCCTGCAGCGGGTCACCGGTGACCATGGTGAGGTGGGGTGCCGTGGGGCTGCCGGTATCCGGCGGCGCCGCGGCGGTTGTCTCCGCGGTGGCGGCGGCAGTCTCGGCCGCAGGGGCGTTCTGGTTCTCAGGGGGCATGGTGTGTTCTCCCGGGTTGAGGCGTCCGGCCACGAAGGCCGCGACATCCTGGTTCTGTTCGTTCATGGGCATCAGGCAGTGGAGTCCCGGGCGCTCTCCCGTACACAGCCAGGGCGAGCAGTCCGGGGGCAGACGTAGGGTCAGGAACCCGGCTTCCAGGCATTCGAGCAGGAAATGGCCATTGACCGCCTGCACCTGGATCGCGTCGGTGCGGCAACGGCTGTTGGCAAGCTCGACATGGGCACGCTCACCGCCGGCATCGGCAACGGCACTCACCAGGTACGGCGCTCCGCCGGGGACCGCGCAGATGTGGACGACGCAGTTGCTGTCAGTCATCAGCCGGGAGATGGCAGAGCGTACCAGCGGCAGGTCTGCCGCCGCGATCTCGACGGTGGCCACGAACTGGCCCACGTCCGCCGGAATCACGATCTGGTAGTTGGGGTACTGGCCATCCACGCCGCGAGCCTGATAGTGCCAGGGACCGCAGGTCACATCGAGGCAGGGGCGTTCCGCCACCACCGTCACGCCGAGGGTGCCCTCAGCGCCTTCGAGGATGCCGTTGGCCAGGAGCTTCGTGGGCGCCAGGATGAAATCCTGTCCCAGGGCGAGCCCGTCGAGGTGGAGCACACTCAGACGCCGGCCATCGGTGGCCGCAAGCGAGTGGGCTTCCTCGTGCCAGAAGACACCGTTGGTCACGGCCCGCGTCGGATCGGTCGACGCGAACGGCAGCACCGTGCGGAACGCCTTCAGGAAGGCGCCCACATCCGTCGGCACGGTGGCCATGGGCACCAGGGTCTCGGGGAACTCAGCGATGGGCATGGTCCCGATGTTGCTGCGGATGTCCCGCCCGCTGACCTGCAGGATCGGATATTCCCCACCCCGGCGGAGCCGTTTTGGCGGAATATCCGCAAGTGCCAGCGTCAAGGCTGGCCCTGATCGCCGGCAGCCAGTCTCTGCGTGAGCCTGGATAGCTCCAGTTCCAGGTC
>CAILUI010000381.1 GCA_903837355.1 uncultured Victivallales bacterium | reverse complement strand
GTACCAGTCCATCCCGGAATCGCGGATGACACGGATGGTCTGCTTGCGGGCCTCCGGGTCCAGTTTGGTGTCGATTCCCTCGCGCAGTCTGCACACGTGATAAGCCCCATTGACCCCGGCGGCCCGGAGTTCGGCGGCCTGCGCGCGGTCGAAATCACCGATATTGACCACGATCTGGGTGCCGGCAGGGATCCTCTCCCGGACGCCCCGGACCGTCTCCAGCAGCCTCCCGAACGCGAACGTGTGCATGGTCATGAGGAAGAGTGAGTAGAGTTCGCGCGAGCCGGTGAATGCGTCGGCGCACTGGAGGATCTCAGCCGTCGTCATGACCTTGGGTGCGAACCGGGTGTGACCCTCACCGAAGCTGCAGAACTTGCAGGCCGCGGGGCAGGCGGCGATCTCCACACCCACCTGTCCCAAGATGATGGCCTCATTGCCGAAGCGCTGCCGCATCGTGGCATCCGCGGTAGCCCGCAGAAGTGCGGCGTCGAGACTCGTTTCCGCCAGTTCCAGCAGGAAGATGCATTCTGCCTTGGTTGGCGCCTTCCCCTCCCGGGCCCGGTCCAGGATGGTCAGCAGACGGTTGTCGATGGTTGCCATTTCCGTTTTCTCTCCAGTTGACGTTGGTGGTGTGGTGCGTTGCGGGGCCGGCGATCACACCGCGCGGTTGATCTGGTTCAGTTCCTCGGCCAGGAGCCGGGCCGCCTCGCGGACGACCGGCGCACAGCGCCCTTGCTTCAGCCCGCCGGCCAGCTTTCGGAGGCCCTCGGGTTGGGTCAGGTCCAGGCCGCAGAGATCACGACACTGCGCCGATCCTAGGCGGCGGGCCAGCTCCTGGCACAGGGCGCCACTGACCTGCCACGTCCGTATCATCCGCGGCAGCCGGCCCTTCTCGGCGCGGGCCACCGCCAGCGCCAGGACCAGGCCCGCACCGCTGATGGCGCGGCGACGGCCCGGACGTACCGGCCGCGCCGTCGCCTTCACGCTTCCTGATGCGCTGGTTGCCATGCCTCTCGACTCCTTCGGGGTGACGACTCACAAGCCCGGACCGGTCAGCCAACCACCCGGCCTGGCCCGGACACAGCTAACAATATGAACATATCGACACATCTACATGACTAGATATATGAATTATCCGTGAACGCGCTCGGTCCGGGCGGGGCAAGTTCCGTCGGGGAGGGTCAGGCGCGGGGCAGTTGGGGCACGGTGCGGAAGGTGAGTCGGCAGCATCCGAGGTCGATGCCGCCCTCGACGGCGATACGCGGGCTGACGTGGTAGACCACGTTGCGGCCGTCGCGGTCTGCGGTCACGATACCGGCCGGCCGCATGCGGCCCAAGTGGTGGGAGACACGCTGCTGGGGGAGTCCGGTGGCCGCGCAGATCTCACTCACGTTGAGCGGACCGTGGATCAGGGCCCGGAGGATCAGCACCCGGTTCGAGTCGGCGATGACCTTGAGCGTGGCAGCACAGTCGGCGGCGCAGGAGCACATGCTGTCCGCCGGTTGCTCATCCCCGGCGGGACCCGAAATGGCGGTTCGTTTCTTGGCGTCCATGCGAACCCATTCAGGCGCGGTTGCCGATGGTACGGTGGTGCTGCCGTTCTACACTGGGCCAGACTATAGTGCGTGCGCGACGTGGCTCAAGACGCCGTTCCAGGGGGGCTGAAGGTGATGCAGACCGCGCTGATCGTGGTCGTGGTGGGTGCGTTCGTCGTGCTGATCATCCGTGGACTCTGGCGTGCCACCGCCGTCCAGAAGGGCACCGGGTGTCCGTGCTGTGATAAGGCCATGGGGGTCGGGCACGAGCACGAGCATACCCACGCCGAAGGCAAGCGGGACGGCAACGCCAAGCACGCCGACGCCAAGCCCTGAGGCCACGGCCTGGCGGATGTCGGGATACACGGTAATCAGCCACCCCAGAGTGTGGCGCGAAACGGATGGCGTTGTGCATGAGGTTGAACCGCACCTGCCGGAGTTGCTCCCGGCCTGCCCGGTTCAGCCACCTGCGGAACTCCATCGGGCGATCGTGACGCTGCTACTGCCAATGCGACCGACGACGCGCCGACCGTCAAGCGCCCGCTGACGAGGACGAAGACGCAACCGTCTGCCGGGCGTCGGCACCAGCGCGGCGCGACTCCCGGCAGACGGCTGCGGTTGCCCGTAAGGTCCGGGCCGGCGCGGTTACGGCCGCTGGCGCACCGCCCGTCGGCCGCTGGGCACGGTTGACCCGATGATCGCGTCAAAACGCGCTTGGGAGATGAACTGCGGGGTGTAGGTCTGGCCGTTGCGGGCCAACTGCGCCGCAAAGGACCGCATGTGGTTTTCCGAGCCCCGCACCAGGTTGGTGTAGACCGTCTGCAGGGCGGCGTTTTCGCTGACCGCCGCTGCGGCATCGAGATCCGCGATGTCGAGGTCTTCGACCATAGCACCGACACGCAGAGCCTCCACAATCGACTGGCCGCCAACGGTCACCAAGGCCTCGAAGAGCCCCTGTATCTCGGGGTCCGAGAAGGTGCCGGCCGCGGCATCCGGCAGCGGGTCCGCAATGCCATAGGTCGCCAGCAGCGCCAGTACGGCGTCGACGTGTCGCTGTTCGCTGGCCGCGATGCTGTCGAAGGGGCGCAGGCCCCAGACAGCGTAGAGCGCCTGATAGGTGTCTCGGGCCAGCTTCTCTTCCTGGCGCAGGTGCAGCAGATCCGCAGCCTCCTGCTCCGTGAGGGCCGTGGCGGCGGCCACGACCTGGCATGTACCGCCAGGCCCCGTCGGCGGGGTGCCCCGGTTGCGTCCTGCCCAAGACTCCTGGCCCAGGACGAGGACCGCCCCGGCCAGAACCGCTGCAACTCCACTGCGCTTCATCATGACACGATCTCCTTCTGCTGCGCTGATCTCGCTGCCGGCCGGTCTCTCCCGGTACAGCGTGTACCGGAACCCGCCGGGTTTGGGATGCACCAAGCAGAATCGGTGCCAACCTCAGCGGCGGCATCTGCCGGCCCTGCCGAGACGTACTCGGACCCGCCGAGCTGCGCCGAATCCGCACACCCACCCTGCAAGTGCGCGGATTCGGCGCAGCCTTGGTCTCCCTCCCTTCCGTCGGTGTGGGGTGTCAGGTCTCACGCTCACCGAGATAGATGCTTGCCGGACTGTGCATGGTTTCAACGAAGTGGCCGAACCGAAGGAGCACCCGTTCCGTTGCTTCCTGGGGAAGTTATGGAGTGATCGAGACATACGTACCTGCGGCAGCGCCGGAGACCATCACCAGCATCTCGCTTGCGGTGGTGTTCTTCAACGCCCTATCGGGCTCTTGGCCTATGCGCGGATGGGGCGCATCGACTACCGGTCCGGGCTGCTCCTTGCGGCCGCCACCGTACCGGGGGCGGCCGTCGGCGCCTTGACCACGGACTACACCCGCGCCGCTGGTTCAATGCCGTCTTCGGTCTCCTGATGATCGCCGCGGCGGCCTATCTCTTCTCCCACCGGATCGGGGCGCGGAAGCCCAGCACAGAGGGGAGGGAACGCCACCTGGCCAGGAGTATTGTTGAGAAAAATGGCACGGTGCATACTTTCTCCTATGACCTGAGACTCGGGGTGTGGTTGAGTCTGGGGGTCGGGTATGTTTCGAGTCTGTTGGGGGTCGGGGGTGGCATCGTCCATGTGCCTATCCTGGTTCGCCTTCTGAGCTTCCCCGTGCACATCGCCACCGCCACGTCGCACTTCATCCTGGCCATCATGGCACTGGCCGGGACGATCGTGCATATCACGACAGGTTCATTCGCGCACGGCGGCGGCCGCCGGACGATCTGCCTGGGCCTCGGGGTCCTGCTTGGAGCCCAGGTGGGAGCGGCGCTATCCGCCCGCATGCAGGGGACGTGGATCATCCGTGGCCTGGCCGTCGCGCTTACCTTCGTCGGCATCCGGATCCTCGTGATGGCTCTGTAACCGCCTGGTCTTCACACCTTCTTCGCACATTCCCGCTAAAGACCCACCGGTCCGGCAGATACGGTACGAGCGTTGGCGCGTATTCGCTCCGGTCTCTGTCGGTGCTTGCCGTCAGGGGCTGATGCGCGGTGGCCTGGGTCGTGGGCAGGGGTTGAGAAAAGGGAGGTGGTCGATGCGGAACGTTACCGTGCGTCGTCTCGGCCTGGCGCTGGTGCCCATCGTGGTGGGCCTGGCGGTTCAGGCCCGCGAGATCACCGATATGGCGGGCCGCAAGGTCACCATCCCGGACAACATCACGCGCGTGTACTCGGCCCAGCCCTACACCAGCGTGGCGCTGTATGTCGTTGCGCCCGATCTCGTCATCAACCTGCAACCGGGCTGCTTCCCGATGGGGCCGGCGGAGAACCGTTTCCTCCGCCCTGGCACCACCGGGCTGCCCACCGAGTTGACGAACGCGGTTCAGGGGGAGCATAACCAGCTCAGCCTGGAGAACATCCTCGCCCTGAAACCGGACTTCGCCCTGGCCAAAGGCGGCCCCGCCACCGACCCATCCCGGCTCGAGCAGCAGTTCGCCCGTATCAACCTGCCGGTGGTCTTCGTTGACCTGGACGGGGCCACGGCGTACCCGGCGGGGATCGAGTTCCTGGGCCGCCTGCTGGGCCGTGAGGAGCGCGCCGCGAAGCTGAGTGCGTATGCCACCCGCCTGCTCGCCGAGGTGGAGAAAGCGGTCGCGGCGATCCCGCCGGCGGAACGCGTTCGGGTCTACTACGCCGAGTCTGAGGATGGCCTGGCCACGGAATCGGAGGCGTCCTTCCATACCGACCCCATCCGCCTCGCCGGAGGAGTCATCGTGCACAAGGGCGACCTCAAGACCCACTTCGGCATGGAGAAGGTGAGCCTTGAACAGGTGCTCCTCTACAACCCCGACGTCATCGTGGCGCTGGTTCCTGAGTTCGCGGAGAAGGTCACCCAGGACGCGCGCTGGAAGGACGTCAAGGCCGTGAAGGAGAAACGGGTCTACGCGGTGCCGCGGACCCCGTTCAACTGGGTCGATCGGCCGCCCTCGATCATGCAGATCATCGGCATCCCCTGGCTGGCCCAGCGCTTCTACCCCCAGCGCTACACCGTGGACATCCGCCAGGAGACGCGTGAGTTCCTGCGCCTGTTCATGGGCGTGGAAGCGACCGATGCCGACCTGAACGAATGGCTGAAGTGACGGATCCCGTGGCCGGGGTCAGGATCGCGGAACGCACACCAACGGGAATGGACTGAGCCGGATGAAACGCAACACTCTGAACGTCGTCATCGACACCGGCGCCTTCGTGCTGATCGTCCTCCTCGGGGCTTCCGGGGCGGTGATCCGCTATGTCCTGCCGCCAGGTAGTCACTCGAAGAGTCTCTGGGGTTACGGCCGCCATGAGTGGGGCGGTGCCCATTTCTGGATCTCGGTCGCCCTGCTGGCGCTGGTCGTACTGCATATCGTGCTGCACTGGACCTGGGTCCTGTGCATGACGCGCGGTCCGGCTTCGGCGCCGGGGCGCTGGCGTTCGGCTGTCGCGGTCATCGCCTTGTTCGGCCTGGGCGCCTTGGCCGCGGCCCCCTTCCTGAGTCGCGTACAGACACAGGCAGGTGGCGGCGGGGAGGAGCACGGCGGCCGAGCCGGGGCGGGACCGGCAGGCGCAGAGAGAGGCGCAGGGACCGAAGCCGGGAACCTCGGGATTCGGGGGTCGACAACCCTGGCCGAGGCCGCCGTGGCCGTCGGCATGCCGGCCGCCGACTTGCTGAAGGCCCTCGGGTTGCCGGCGAACACAGATCTGCAGGAGCGCCTCGGCCCCTTCGGCAGAGAGCACGGCTTCACGCCCGAAGAGGTGCGGAAGCTCCACCCCGCGAGCAAGCCTTCCGCCGCCCCTCAACCGGCTCCCTGAGTACGACCTGCCACCAGAGCAGACAAGGGGCGGTGTGGTCATGTCCTACGCGCGTTGGATCGTCGTGCTCTGCCTGCTGCTGGTGATCGCGGTGCTGGTGGCCCTGTCGGTGGGTCGCTACCCCGTACCGGTGCGGGACATCGTGCATTTCGTGCTTGCGGCTGCCCGGCTGGAGGAGATGCCCCGCGAGCGTTTCGACCTGCTCTACAACGTGATCGTGCAGATCCGGCTGCCGCGGGTGCTGACGGCGGTGTTGGTCGGGGGGGCGCTCGCCACCTCGGGGGCCGCCTACCAGGCGGTGTTCCGCAACCCCTTGGTCTCGCCGGAACTGATGGGTGTCCTGGCAGGCTCGGCGTTCGGGGCCGCCCTTGGCATCCTGATCTCGGGACACTGGCTGGTGGTGCAGAGTCTCGCCTTCATCATGGGGGTGGTAGCCGTGGCGGCGGGGGTGGGCATCGCCCAAATGACGGGCGGCGCTTCGATCATCATGCTGGTGCTGGGCGGCGTCATCAGCGGCACCCTGTTCACCGCTCTGCTCTCCGTCGCCAAGTTCGTGGCGGACCCCTACGCGAAACTCCCTGCAATCGAGTACTGGCTGATGGGGAACCTCTCGCTGGCCGACCTGCAGACCATCGGCTGGGTCTTCCTGCCGATGGCACTCGGGGTGGTGGTGCTCGCCGGCCTAGGCCGGGCGTTGGACGCGCTGTCCATGGGCGATGACGAAGCCCGCTCCCTGGGAATCCCGGTGACCGCCATCCGCTACGGCGTGATCGCGATCGCCACCCTCGTCTCGGCCATGACCGTCTCCCTGGCCGGGATGGTGGGCTGGGTCGGGCTGATCATCCCCCATGTCGCCCGCTTGCTCGTTGGCCCCGGCAACCTGCGCCTGCTCCCGGCCTGCGCCTGCCTCGGAGCCCTCTTCCTGCTGGTCACCGATGGGCTGTCGCGCACCCTCTTCAACGTTGAGATCCCCATCGGCATCCTCACCGCGTTGCTCGGGGTTCCCGCCTTCCTCGTGGTGCTGCACCGGGCCCGGAAGGGGTGGCTATGAGTACCCACGCGCCCACGCCGGCGGCGGCCTTCGAGTTGACGGTCGAGGATGTCCACTTTGCCTATCGCGGCCGCCCGGTACTGCGCGGCGTCAGCCTGGCCATCCACCCCGGCGAAGTGGTCTCCTTGCTAGGCGCGAATGGGGCCGGGAAAACGACCCTTCTGCGCCTGCTGCTGGGCCTATCGCGACCGAGCACCGGCCGCGTCTGCCTGAACGGCAAGCCGCTGGCGCGCTATGGCCGGCGGGAACTCGCCCACCACCTGGCCTATGTCCCACAGACGCACATCACGCCCTTCCCCTACAAGGTCCAGGAGATCGTCATGCTCGGCCGCCTGCCCCACACGGGCCTGACCCACTCTCCCAGCCGCCACGACCGGGACGTGGTGGCCGAAATGCTCGATCGTCTGGGCATTGCGGGCCTCGCGGAGCGGCCCTACACCGAGATCTCCGGCGGCGAACGCCAGCTCACCCTGATCGCCCGCGCCTTGGCCCAGGGAGCGCGACTGCTGGTCATGGATGAGCCGGTCAGCGGTCTGGACTACGGTAACCAACTGCGCTTCCTGGCCCATCTGCGCGCCCTGGCAGCGGACGGCTACTCGGTCGTCAAGGCCACCCATCACCCCGAGCACGCCTTGCTGGCCGCCACCCGCGTTGCCCTGCTCTGCGACGGGGCCATCGTCCGCGACGGTCCGGCCTGCGACGTCGTCACCCCGGCGACCATCCGCCAACTCTACGGCGTCGAAGTCACCGCCTTCCAGTCCCCCGATGGCCAGGCGACCGCCTTCCACCCCTCTGCGCCCGTCCCCCCCAGCATCCGGCAGGCCTGAGGCAGCCACCAGCGGCACGGCTACCGACACCGGCCCGACCTTCACCGCAGCTTCACGGATTCCTCATCCTTTCTGCGCAGGTCATGGCTGGCCTGGCGAGCGGCCGACCCCTAGCTTGAGCAGAGAGGGCGGGAAGCCTCCACTAAGGCCATCTTTAATGTTTGTCAATAAAGGCGATGCAAGTATGATACCAGGCCCGGTTACCGCGACCCGAAAGGCCTTTACCCGGACCGAACCCATCGGCCGACTCAGGGCTCAGTACTTCACCCTCATTGAGTTGCTGGTGGTGATCGCCATCATCGCCATCCTCGCGGCCATGCTCCTGCCCGCCCTGGCGCGAGCCAAGGCCAAAGCGAACGAGACCGCCTGCCTCTCGAACCTCCGGCAGATCGGGCTAGCGCTGCATCTATACTCCATGGACATGCGGGATCGGTTCCCCCTCGAACCGACGACCGGAAACTCACACCTTGGTCTCTGCACTAAGATCTACCCGTACACGGCGAACCGCGAGGTGTTCTACTGCCCCGAGGCCGACGCCATGGAGCCCTTCGCCAACTGCACCGCCTTCCCAGGTGCAGCGGAGTCCGTCGTCAATACCGACGCCAACTGGGCGGCCGGCAATATCCCTTACCGCTACTACTCCTTCAGGGGCCCGCCCGCCACCAGCGGCTTCGTCCCCCGCGCGCTCACGGAACACGATCCGGGAAGCGCCTGGATCATGAGCGACTGGTTCCGCAAGAACGTGCCCATCTGGCCCCACATGCGCAGCAACGGCGGCAGTGGCGGTGGCCTCCTGGTCCTGCACTTGGACAACAGCGTCTGTTACACCCTGGGCCAGCCGATCAGCAACTTCCGCTGAGGCCGGCAGCCAGGGTGACGAACGCGAGCTGGGTTCCAGCCAGGAGTTCTGGAGCTGGGACAACTCCGTGGTGTTGACCAAGGATTGGGCGCGCTGGACGATGAACGGCGAGGTCAACTGGTCTCAGCCGTTTGGCGAAAAGCGCGGCGATGATCGCGGCACGCTCGCGGCGAACCTCGCCACGGGGTACCAGCTCCTGCCCTGGCTCCAACCGGAGATCGGGCTGAACTACGGCCGGGAGTTCGACGCCGGCGAGGATGATGGGACCGGCGTGGCCGTGACCAAGGCGCTCTTCGTCGAACCTCAGTACCCCAGCAAAGCGGCTGACGCCATTGCCCGCGAGAGCGGGGCCAGGATGTACACACTGGACCCGGCGGTCACGGGCGCCATGGACGCAAATGCCTACCTGGAGATCATGGAGCGGAACCTTACCCAACTGCAGAAGGCACTGAAACGCCCGTGAGGGCCGGTCCGGACCTGCCCTCGGTACGGCTGCCGTGAGGTGAGAAGATGGTCGTCAATATCCAGAATCTGGTAGTGGAGTACCGCCTCGGCGGGGAGTCGCTGCGCGTGCTGGACATTCCCGCGTGGCAAGTGGATGACGCCGACCACGTCGCCATCGCCGGTCCTTCTGGCTCGGGGAAGTCGACGCTGCTGCATGTCCTCGCTGGACTCACTCCCCACCTCCGGGGTGGTCAGCGTTTGCGGCCAGGACCTGACCCGGCTGGGCGAGGCGGCGCGCGACCGCTTCCGTGCCGCCCATATCGCCTGCATCTTCCAGACCTTCAACCTGCTTCAGGGTTACACCACCCGCCTCTGGCTGTTCCTGCTGCCGCTACTCCAGTCTCGAGCAGTTCATGGAGACCCTGGGCATCGACATGCAGGAACTGCGGGTCGGTATAGCCAACGACCTCGGCGCGCGGCGTTGCCTCGCGGCATACTGGCAGAAGGAGTATCCCGCCGGGGAGAAGCGCGAGGCCCTGCTACGGGACGAGACGCCGCGCATCGAGCGCACCTATGCCAACGCCTCCCACATCTTCCTCAACACCTTCCAGAACCAGCGCTTTGGCGAAGACCCCGAGGGCGTGCGCGACCGGGCTCGCGATGCCGCCGAGGCTGCCTGGCGCCGGCTCAAGGCGGGCGAGAGCTTCGAGTCGGTGGCCCGCGAGCTCTCGGAAGACACTATCAGCAAGCCCAAAGGGGGCCATCTGGGGTGCATCCCGCGCGAGGCTCTAGGGAAGCAGTTCGCCGAGGACCTCGAGGCCCTCAAGCTCGGCCAGTTCGGCCGACCGGTCGAATCGCCCTGGGGTTTCCACATCATCCGCCGCGAGCCCCTGACCGATGCCGACCTGCTGCAGGTGCTGCGGCAAGACAGCGTCAACCGCTGGTGGACAGAGGAAGAGCAGCGCCTGCAGGCGGAGGCTCAGATCGAGCTTGGCGACGGCAAGTGAGGACCGGGCACTCCCGGCGCAGCAACCAGACACGGAAGCTCGCCGGGGGCACGCACGCGGAACCCGTGGGGACCCCGAAAAAAGGAGAAACCCCATGGCCTCGACCATGGGGCTACACCGGACGGCGCCAGACAGGATGGCCTCCTTACGGCCCGACCGTCTGGTGGGTCTTGCCCTTGCCCTTGTCACCGCGGTTCTGGTCGCCACCGGCCATCGCGGCGCCCGTCGCGAGAACCAGCAGCAGCGCTACCATCAGCCGTTTCTTCATGGTACGTACTCCTATGTCTGTATATATAGTATGCTGCGGTACCAGCGGGAGGGCAATGGGAGCTTTCTACGAATGGTGGGATGATGCTATACGAGGCATGCTAGACCGTGCTGGACCCAGCTCCGGCCCCAGCCAGAGGCGGCAGTCCGCAATGGCCAGACCGCAGAGGAGAGACCGCCGTGGAGAGCCTGAGTACCGACCACGTGATGGCAGCGGTGAGCCGCAGTCCGCTGATAGCGGCCGTCGAGAAGGCCGCGCACGACCTGGCCGGCATACGGATCCTGTTCATGCTGCGCCAGAACGACGACATTGTCAAGTTGTCTCCCGATGGCTCGGAGATGGATCTGCCCGCGTTCTGTCGCGCCCTGCGGGCGTCGCATACCGGCATGCGCGGGTGCGCGACCTGTCGCGCCTTGGTGGCTTTTGGCGCCTGCTACCGCGGGCTAACGGAGTACTGCTGCCACGGCGGTATACACGTGATCGCAGCCGCCGCCCTGAACACGTCGGGTGAGACCTCGCGCTCCATCGTGGTGAGCTCCAGTGCCTTCGCGGCAGAGGATCGCGAGGCGGGCTGGAATGCGGTTCTCGCGCACGGCACGCAGGAGGGTGTGAGTCTGCGCGAGCTCCGACAGGCGTACGGGAAGCTCCCTCTGCTGACCCCCGCCAACCTGGCCGTGGCCAAGGCGTTGGTCCAGGTGGCCGCGGCAGCGGTCGGGGAGATCACCCGCGGCCTGGCCACGGCTGCCCTAGCGGCGCCCCCGAGCAAGGCGCCGGGGGATACCGCAGACGGCATTGACCTCCAACAGCGCCTGACCGCAGCCCTCTTCGTGGCCAGGGACGTGCCAGACACGGGCACGGTGGGACGCCGTGGAGCGGTTCTCGCCGAACTGGTCAAGGAACTGGTGACCCAGGATCCCGGAATTCCCTTCACGGTGGCCAAGATCGCGGCAGCCGCACGGGTGACCCCGAACCACTTCTCCATGCTGTTCCGCAAGCACACGGGCGGGACCTTCCAGGAGTTCCTGACCGACCGGCGCATCACCCAGGCCAAGCTGCTGCTACGGGACCTGAGCCTGAACGTGGCGGACGTCGGCCAGCGCGTCGGCTTCCCGGACGCCGGCTATTTCGCTCGTCGCTTCAGAGAGCGGACGGGTATGACGCCAAGCCAGTGGCGCGCTGCCCTGTAACGGCAACACTGGACGCCGGTGCTGGGCAAGCGGGTCTCCGCGGCAGGGACGCGCTACGGTTCCCCGTCCCGGTGCGTGCTGTTGCGGTACTGCGCCTCAGGCCTCGGGTGGCCGCATGGCGGCCAGATCGTTCAGCACCCCGGCGAGGACACGGGCGCACGACTCCAGCCGGGGAGCGCAGACGCGTAAGCGTACCGTCTCCTTGGCCTTCTCATTCTCCCCCGGCCGGGTCAGGTCGAGGCCGCAGATGGGCCGGCACTCGGTGTGGCGGAAGTCCGCTTGGAAGGCACGCAGCACGTGCGCGGTGGCCGCCATGACCTGTTGTTTGCGTTCTTTGTAGGCTGCCTTCGGGGCGCCGCTGGCCACGGCCGCCGAAATGCAGAGGGCCGCACCGGTGAGGATGCCGCAGGTGGCGCCCTGCTGTCCGACGCCGCCGCCCAGACCGAGAGCGATGGCGGGAACGAGTGGGTCCTCGATCCCGAGACCTTCACACCCAGCCTGCAGAATCGCTTCGCTGCAGGTCAGCCTGGCTGAGATGAAGAGTTCATGGGCGCGGCGCGCCAGGGCATCGGGGGCGATCGGTACGCCAGGGCCGGTCAGGACGCACGGGGTGGGTACCGTGTCCTGGCCGATCCCCGGTGTGGCGGGTTTGGCCTGCATGGGTTCCATTCTCCTGTCGAACGCGAGCGCGGTACGAAAGCGCCTGGGCCACCCTCAGCGGGCGGGCTCTGGCAGGTCCTCGCGGTCCCCCGCGCAACAGAGCATGAAGCTCTTCAGGACCTCTTTGTGGATCCTTACCACCTCCGCGCTGAAGATGCTCCTGGGTCTGGGGATGTCGATCCGGAACTCCGTCTGTATCCGGCCGGGCCGGGCCGTCAGGAGGATGATTCTGTCCGCCAGGGTGATCGCCTCTTCGATGCAGTGGGTAACGAAGACAACGGTCCTCTTGTCCCTCTGCCAGGTGCCCAGCAGTTCGACGTCCAGCCGGTTCCTGGTCTGTTCGTCCAGGTTGCTGAAGGGCTCGTCCATGAGCAGGACTTCAGGATCCAGGGCCAAGGTTCTGGCGATGGCCACCTTCTGTTTCATGCCGCCCGAGAGCTCGTGAGGCCGGGCGTGGTCGAAGCCCTTGAGTCCGACGCGGTCGAGGTACTCCTTGGCGATGCGCACCTGTTCGGGCCGCGGTCGCCCCTGGATGTCCAGACCCCACATGACATTCTCCAGGGCCGACTTCCACGGTAGGAGGCTGAACTCCTGGAAGACGACTCCCCGTCTGGACGACGGGCCGGTCACCTCCACGCCGCCAGCGGCCACCCTGCCCTGGGTCGGCTTCTCGAAGCCAGCCAGCAGATGGACAATAGTGCTCTTGCCGCAGCCGCTGGGGCCGAGCAGGCAGAGGAACTCGTTCGTCTGGACTTCGAGGCTGACGTCGTGGAGCGCGACCACGCCTTTGCCGGCCAGTCTGTCGACGAAGGTCTTGTGGACGTGTTGCAGGCTCAGCATCGTGCGTCCCCTAGTTCCCACGCACCCGCTCGGTGATCCAGCGCTCGAGCACCGCGAAGACAAGTTTCTCGAATGCGATGCCGACCGCACAGATCACTGCGATACAGACAAAGGCAGCCTCGAAGTCAAGGGACCAGCGCGCCTGGATGATGGCGTAGCCGAGGCCCAGACCGACGCCGACGACCATCTCGGCGGCGATGAGCACCCGCCAGCCGTTCGCGAAGCCGATACGGAGCCCGTTGACGATGACGGGGAGTGCGGCCGGAAGCATCACCTGGAGGTAGATCCGCGGCCACGATGCACCCATCATCCGGGCGGCCCGGAGGTAGATGGGGGGCACCGCCTGAATGCCGCCGGAGGTGTTGATGATGATCGGGGCCAGAGCGGTGACAAAGATCATGAAGACCGTTGCCGTGTTGCCGATCCCGAACAGCAGGAGGGCGACAGGGACCCAGGCCAGTCCGGGGATGAGTTGCAGGACGTAGGTCAGTGGCATGGTCAGTTCGCGCAGCGGCCGGGAGATCCCCACCAGCAGACCCGCCACCAGGCCCACCGCCACGGCCAGCCCGTAGCCAGCCAGCCACCGTTGCAGGAAACTGCTGACGAGGTGCTGCCGGATCGTGTACCCATAGAGCCGTTCACCCCGCAGCAGCGACAGCAGCCGTTGCAGGCACTGCAACGGCGTGGGGAAGTCGGTGCCTCTGCTCCAGCGCACCCAGAGCACCAGGGCGTACCAGACCGCGATGATGAGGCCCAGCGCCGCCAGGTTGCGCCCGGCGCCACGGAGGCCCCGCAGCAGCCGGTTCTCCCGGTAGTCGAAGAGCGGTTGTGAGAAGTCGATGTCGGGGCGTGACATGGTGTTCGTGCGGCGGTCGCCGGGCGCTGCGCTCACCGGGCCTCCTGCAGGTACCTGGTCTCGACCGCCTGCATGAGGTCGGGGAGGGCCGTAATCTTGCCGTACTCCTGCAGGAACCGTGCGGTCAGAGCCAACGAGTCGGTGTCCTCACGCTCCCACCTTACCCGCCAGGTGTGCTTGTACGCGCACGTCTCCTGGTCCGCGAGGGAAAGCCCAGTCAGGGGCGCACAGATGGCAGCGGTCCTGGCGTGGTTGGCGTTGACCCAGGCGACGGCGGCGCACAGCGCGCGGACCAGCTTGGCCAGCGCTTCCGGCCTCGCCTCCAGGGTCCGCCTGGAGGCGAGGACCACCATGGGCGAGGTCCCCATGTGTCCCCCGAAGTGAGCCAGTTCGTGGACTCTGGCGCCGCACTGCTTCTCGGTGTGGGTGGCCCAGGGCTCGCTCCCCGCCATGGCATCCAGTTGCCCCGTGCTCATGGCCAGGGGGATCTCGGCTGGCTTCAGGTTGAGGATCTCAACCCGGCTCACGTCCAGGCCGTTGGCCGTGGCCCAGGCCAGGAAGCAGCCATGGGTGCTGGACCCCAGTTGCAGGCCCAGCTTCTTCCCCTCCAGGTCCTTTGGCGTCTTGAGCTGGGCAGAGGCGATGAGGCGATGCCGCTGGGAGCCGCCGCCGTAGGCACAGACGATCTTGTTCTGGGGGTACTTGCAGACCGAGATGACCGCGGGCGCATCCCCCATGGCGGCGACGTCCGCAGCGCCGGTGGCGAGGGCCTCTGCCGACTCGATCCCGCCGCTGACGAGCAGCGGTTTCACGTTCAGCCCCTCGGCCCTGAAGAACCCTTTGTCAACGGCGACCATGAGGGGTTCGTAGTCGACCTTGTTGGAGTAGGTCACGCGGAGGGTGATCGGTCCGGCTCCCCCCGCCTTCTCTGCCGTGTTCCACCACCACCCGGCCGCGTTACTGCCGGCGGCGGCGAAGGCGAGTACGGCCGCCAGCCCGAGCGCCTGGCCGACCCGCGTTGCTCCTTGCCTGTACCCCATGGTCCGCCCCTTTCAGAAGCTCAGCGTCACTTGGTTGAAGAGCCAATCCGCGCCGCCATCGTCGCCCGCCGTCTGCCCGATGAAGTCGCCCGCGAAGAAGTGGCAGTAGCCGCAGAACCAGTCGACGTGCTCGCTGATCCGCCACTGGAACAGCAGGTCGATCTCCTGGCCGAGTTCCCGCCCGGCAGCGCCGCTGCGGTCCCGGCGGGCGGCCGAACCGGAACTCCAGTACCAGGCGTCCTCTGCTTCCGCCAGCCGGAAAAGATGATAGTCGAGACTGAACTTTGTCGCCTTCGTTGGCTTCACGCTGGCGTTGAGTTGGTACTGTTCCATGTTCATCCAGGCCAGGAAGCGCATCCGACCGTAGGGGGTGTCCACCGCGCCGAAGATGTTGTCGAAGGTCGCGCGCGTGCCATCGGTCGGGTCCGAGTCGCCGCTGCCGTAGGTGAACTGAGCCCCGAGGCGCGGGGACCAGGGCGTGCCAAAGGTGTATCCCCCTCTGAGACTGAGGCCATAGGTGCGGATGTCGTCGCGGGCATAGGTGCCGCACTGGCCCGCCAGCGTGCCGCCATAGTCCCAGTGTTTGCACCAGACGCCGTCCACGACAACCCCGCCGGTGTGGCGGTTCTCGCCGCCGCGGCCGGGATCCTCGCCTTTGAGGTCGTCGTCGGTGGCATAGCGGTTTACATAGAAGGTGTCCACCTTGGCCGGTAGGTGTTTCCAACGGGCGTAGAGCGCCGTCATGCGGTAGGGATAGTGGTCATTGTTCGAGGCCCGCTGGTCGGAGATCACCCGCTGCCCGTGCAGGAGGTCGATCTCGACCGGGTCCAGATTCAGCGTCAGCTTCGCGGCGTCCCACCAGTAACGACCGACGTTGCCCCACTCGCCCGGACCGAAGACCCGGTTGTCGCCGTAGGAAATGGACTGCCGCCCAACCTTCAGCCCGAGAGGCGTTCCCAGGATGTACCGCCATTCGAGGTAGGCCTGCTTCAGGTCCATCTGGTCGAAGTGCGGGCAGCTAACGGCCCAGTCGTCCTGTTCCAGGTCGCTCAGGGCGAAGCGGGAGTCCTGCACCTCAACGAAGGCGTGGGCGTTCTCGGGCAGCCGGTAGTCCAGGTTCAGTCGTGTCCGCGACAGCAGCAGGTGGTCGCCTTCAGCGCTGCCATAGCGGCGCACATCGTGGTTGGCCGTGTACTCGTAGCGTAGGCGCAGTTCCGCGCCGATGTCCAGCCGACCGGGGCCCAGCGGGATGTCCTTCGGCAGTGCCGGCCAGGGCTGGGAGGTTGCCGACGACGGCGGCACGGCTTCCGCCACTGGCAGGGCGGCCGTGGGCTCGGCAGCCCGGCCTGCCGCGCTGGCGAGAGCAGCGCACACACCGGCCCACCAGCACCCGAGCATATCCCGTCGACGCATCGCATCCGTCTCCTTGCAGCCTGGCTAGACCACGCCCTGGTTCGCAGGCCTGGGCGACCCTGCCGAACGCCCACCAAAGGCCAGATACGCCCGAAAATACTCATTAATCGACATATCTACAATACTCGATGTATGAATATATGATGAACCCATACTTATCCGCTGGGGCCGGTCACAGACGCGGAGTCGGAGGCGGTGGCAGCGGTGGGATGGCCCGGAAGGTAATCCGGCGGATAGCGGGCTCGGTCCTGCCCTCGCCGACGATGCTCGGGAGAGACAACACCCCGGCCGGCGTCGAGTCGTGCCGACGATGGGGCTGCTCTGTCGCGCCGCTCCGACGCGGGCCCGATTGGCTCGGGCCCGGCGGGCCCGGCGTCACGACACGGGGTCGGTCTGCGGCGGGGGGCGTCCCGCCGCGGCGGGCGCGGTTTCCTCGGTCAGCAAACGTTCGCGGATGAGCCGGGTGAGGCGCTCCTTGGTCGGCATCACCCCGGAGATGAGCAGACAGTCACCCATCACGAGTGCGGGCATGAGCATCGGGCCGTACTGCGCCATGGCATCTAAGGCGTTCATGTTCTTCAGCGTCACGCCGTTCGCGCCGAGGTCGCGAAGAACCTCCTCCGTCATCTGCTTCAGTCGGCTGCAGCGGGTGCAGCCAAGGCCCATAACGATGGCGTCCACAGTGCTCTCCTCAGGCTCGTCTCCCCGCGCGGCGCACAGCCGCCCCGCGGCCTACTACGGGAGGACCTCGTTGCCCGGCCACCGCTAGTATAGACGCATCTGGAGATATCTGCAATGCTAGATATCTAGACTAACAGCAAACTGGCACAGGGCCTACGGGAGCATCGCCTCAAGGCTGGGAACGGGACAACCGAGGGACGGCCCGGAAACTGATCCGGCAGCAGCCGAGGTCGATGCCGTCCTCGGCCGCGATGCGCGGGCTGATGCGGTAGACGACACTGCGGCCATCGCGCTCGGCGACCACGATACCGGCGGGACGCATGCGCCCCAGATGGTGAGACACGCGCTGTTGAGAGAGGCCGGTTGCCTGGCAGATGTCCCCCACGCTGAGCGGCTGGCGGACGAGGGCCCGGACGATGAGAACGCGGTTGGGGTCAGCCAGCACCTTCAAGGAGGCGGCGCAGTCGCTGGCACAGGAGCAAACGGCGTCCTCAGGCAGAGTCATATCGGCAACGTCCATTGCCGTCTTACGTTTGCTGCTGTCCATAGGCTCAGTCCATCCTGGAGACGGCTCGGGCGTGATGCCCTGCTGCGCCATTCACGGCGGCTCATACCTCACGATACCGTCGCACTCCCGACGCCGCAACTGCTGGCGCGGCTCGGCCACAGAATCGGCCGCCCCTCCGGTCCACGCCGAGGTCTGCAGACGTGCGCCCGTCAGCAGTGGCATCCCAGCGCGCCGCGCGCCACGTGGGGTCGGCTCGTTTTCGCGAGATTCCGCTTGACTCCTGCTAATGGGAACATATTCTCATAAGCGTGACACACAGGATCGCCATGCGGAGAGGCGGGTACCGACGCTTGCCGGGCGCATTTCGGCGTGCCGCAATGCTGTCGTTGGCGTTGTTGCAGTTCACGTTGGGCGCCTGCATCGGCCTGCTGCACACCCACCCGGGCCGTATGGGGGACGCCTGCCGCGATGTCTGCGTCCACGGGGAATCCCCCGCCCCGGCGCTGCAGGCCGCGGCCCCGGACCTGGGGCCGTTGCAGACGACCTGCCCCGCCTGTACCTACCTGGGCATCATGCAGGGCGCGCATCTGCCGGCATCTGAACCGGCGTGCGAGCGGCCGAGCCGGGTGAACCAGGTCCGGACGGAACCCGCCGTGGCCTGCGCATGGCAGCCTGCCGCTCAGCATCTCGCCCGTGCTCCTCCCCGCCTGTCCTGAGTTCCCGCCTCTTCCGCTGCCTGGCGCCACGCGCCGGCCGCCTGACGGTGTGGTTCGCCCACATCGTGACGGGCCACGCATGTCGTCGGAAGTGATTCCCCGATCTCGGGGCTCCGTGTGTTTCACTCTGAGGATTCAGGATGCCTGAAGGAGGTGTGCGTATGCACTCACGTATGTGTATCGGCAGGACCCCATGCCTGGTTCTGCTCGCAGCGCTGCTGCTGCTGGGCCGTGGCCTGCTGGCCCAGGAGAACCAGACCGAAACCGTGCAGGCCCTGCAGGCTGAGGTGAAGCAGTTGCGCGAGGAACTGCAGGCGCAGCGGCGCCTGCTCGAGCAACAGGTCGGGGCTCTGGAGGCGAGACTGACGCAGCTCAGTGCGTCTCCGGCGCGCACCACGCCGGGTGCTTCGCCCGCCGTGACCGAGGCGCCGGTGCGCCCGGCCCCGGCGGCGCCGACGGGCATGGAGGGCACGCCGGCTCGGCTCAGCGCGACGGTCCAGAGCATGAATCCCGAGATCTCGGCCATCATCGACACCTACTACCACGCCGACGACGCCAACGGCGGCGTCGGCCATGTCACCGGGGAGATGTCGGGTTTTGGCCACACCCACAGCGCTGAAGAGCACCATCACCATGGTCTGGAAGAGGGGATCAACCTCCGCCACGTCGAACTGCAGCTCGCCGCCGAGATCGACCCTTACTTCAAGGGCTCCGTCATTGCTGCGGTCGACACCGACGGGGCCGAACTCGAGACCGCTGAGATCGAGACCACGGCACTGCCTTGGGGCCTGAAACTGCGCGGCGGCAAGTTCTACAGCGACTTCGGCTACCTGAATGCCAAGCACTCGCACGCGTGGGATTTCGTAGACCAGCCGCTGGTCTACCAGCTCCTGCTCGGCGAGCATGGACTGAACGACAACGGGCTGCAGCTCACGTGGCTGGCACCGACCCCGTTCTATCTGCTGGCCGGCGCCGAAGTCTTCCAGGGCGACAATGAGTTGATGTCTGCCTATCACGGCGATGACCCGTTGTCCACGCATGACGGCCCGCGCCTGGGCGTGGGCTGGCTGAAGCTCGGACCGAACCTGCCGGGCAACCACGCTCTGCAGTTCGGCACCTTCGCTGGCACGGGCACACACCAGGAGGAGCATGATGGCAATGGCGATGGCGCGGCGGACCACTGGCTCGATGGAGACAGTACGTTTTGGGGTGGAGACGTGGTCTACAAGTACAACGCCAGCAAGCCCTACGGCCAGGGCGACCTGACCGTCCAGAGCGAGTACTTCAGCCGCCGCAAAGACCTCGAACTCGTGCAGCACGACCTGGCCCCGTCGCTGGTGGGCAACGACCGTGTCGACACCCAGGATGGCTACTACGTCCAGGCCGTCTACGGCTTCCTGCCGCGCTGGCGCGTTGGCGTGCGCTGGGAGCAGGTTGGTCTGACCAACGATACGGAGCTGCCCGATGGCAGCAGCGCGAGCTACGGCTCAAGCTGGCGCGCGGGCCCGATGGTCGACTGGAGCCTCTCGGAGTTCTCGCGCCTGCGCCTGCAGTTCAACCGGGGAGGCTACGCGACCGCGGAGGGACGCGAAGACGTCAACGAGATCATGCTCCAGTGGAGCGTCTCCCTCGGTGCGCACGGCGCCCACACGTTCTAGCCTGGATCACCGCAAAGGAAACACAGACCATGAGACCTACCGCCATGCTGGCTGCCGTGGTGGCACTCGCCCTGACGGGTACTGCCACGGCCGCGGGATTGAAGATCGTGACGACCACCTCCGACCTGGCTGCCATCGCCAAAGCCGTGGCCGGCGACCGCGCCGAGGTGCATAGCATCTGCACCGGCAAAGAGGATCCGCACATGCTGCAGGCCAAGCCCAGTTGCATTCTGCTGGCGCGCAACGCGGACCTGTGGATCCGCATCGGGCTCGAGCTGGAGATCGGCTGGGAGCCCCCGATCCTCGATGGCTCGCGCAATCCCCGCATCCGCGAGGGTGCCCGCGGGCACCTCGATGCGGCGGAGTCCGCCCTTATCCTCGATGTGCCGACCTCGAGGGTGACGCGCGCTCTGGGCGACGTGCACCCGCAGGGCAACCCGCACTACTGGCTGGATCCGCTGAACGGCCGGCGCATCGCCGGAGCCATGGGCGAACGCCTGGCGGAGATAGCACCCGCCGACGCAGCCCTCTTCCGCGCCAACGCGACCGCGTTCCAACAGGCCGTGGACGAGCGCATGTTTGGTGCCGAGTTGCTCAAGGCCCTCCCGGCCGACAGGCTCTGGGCCATGACCGAGGACGGTAGTATCACGGCGTTCCTTGCGGACCCCGCCAACCAAGGCAGAGCGGCTGGCTGGCTGGCCACGATGCAGCCGTTACGCGGACAGCAGATCCTCACCTACCACCGGAGCTGGGTCTACTTCGCACATCGCTTCGGCCTGGTCATCGCCGCCGAGATCGAGCCCAAACCCGGCGTGCCGCCCAGCGGCGCACACCTGCGCCAGATCGCGGAGAGCGCCCGGCAGCAAGGCGTCCGCGTGATCCTGCAGGAGCCGTTCTACAGCCGCAAAGCCGCGGATCGACTCGCGGTCGAGACTGGCGCGCGGGTCGTCGCGGTCGCCAACTCGGTCGGCGGCCAACCTGAGGCCAGCGATTACCTGGCGCTGATGGACCTGATCGTGAAGCGTACAGCGGAGAAGTGACCACTGATGCGCCCGCCCATCATCGTCTGCGAGCATGTCGCCGTGGCCTACGGCCGGCAGGAGGTCCTGCACGACGTCTGTCTGGAGATACCGTCGGGCAGCCTCCTGCCGTTTGTCGGTCCGAACGGCGGCGGCAAGACCTCCCTGCTGCGGGCCATCCTCGGACTGCTCCGGCCGACGCGCGGTCGCATCCGCACCCCGTTCGGCTCGAGTCCGCCCGGATATGTACCGCAACAGAAGAACATCGATCCACTCTACCCGGTATCGCTGCGACAGATCGTCGAGATGGGCCTGTACCCGCAGCTCGGCTGGTGGAGACGGCCCGACCGGGACCAGGCGCGGCGGGTGGAGGGTGTCCTGGACCGCTTCGGCCTGCTGCAGCACCAGGGCAAGACCTTCGGCGAACTCTCTGGGGGCATGAAGCAGAAAGCCCTGATCGGCCGGGCCCTGGCGAGCGGCGCCGACGTCTTCATCATGGACGAACCCACCTCGGAACTCGATGAAGACTCCGAGCAGGAAGTGCTCAGCCACCTGCAGGCGCTCTGCCGGGAAGAGGGCAAGACGGTGTTGCTGGCGCACCATGGCATGGACCAGGCAAGCTCCCTTGCGGCTCGGCTCTGTGTCGTCAGTCACGGCCGTGTCCAACTCGCGGACGTCGGGCAGGCCCGGCACCTGCTGGCAGGGACCTCCAGCGCCGGGAGACCCAGCTTCCATGGGCCTCTCGATCACGAGGCAGAGCCTCGACAGGTATTACCATGAGCCACACCCTCTTCGACATCGTGCGCTCGTTCCCCTACGCACTCCTGGCGGGGGTCCTCATCGCGCTGGTCTGTGCCCTGCTCGGGGTGTTCGTGATCCTCAAGCGCGTCGTCTTCATCGGCATCACGCTTGCCGAGGTCGCGGCCTGCGGCATCGCCATCGCCATACTGGCCGGAATCCCGCCGCTGGCAGGCGCCATGGGGCTGACGCTGGCGACCGTCGGGCTGCTGGCGCTGCCCTTCGAGAACCGGCGCATCCCGCGCGACGCTGTGCTGGGCGTGCTCTTCGTCGCCGCTTCCAGCCTCAGCGTGCTCCTCGTGTCGCACAGCGGGCTGGGCTTGCACGAGGTCAAGGCGCTGCTCTACGGGGATCTGATCCTGACTTCAGGGCGGGACGCCGCCGTGATTGCGGCGGTGCTGATCCCGGCCGCGCTGTACCTGCTGCTCTTCCTGCGGCCGACGCTGTATGCGTTCCTTGACCGCGAGGCCGCCACCGTCCTAGGCGTCAAGCCAGTCCGCTGGGAACTCGGCTTCTTCCTGGTACTCGGGCTGGTGGTGGCAGCGGCGTCAAAGGTAGCGGGATCGCTGCTGGTGTTCTGCTACCTGGTCGTGCCTGCCACCACGGCGTTGCTGTTGAGCCGGCGGCTCGGCGTGGCCCTGGCTCTGGCCGCACTCTTCGCCCTGCTCGCCACCGTGGTGGGGATGTCCGCCTCGTTCGCCGCGGACCTGCCCACCAACCAGACCATCGTCGCCGTGGCCTGCGCCGCCTTCCTGGTCGTGCTTGTGGCGGTGGCACTCGGCAAGCGCGGGCAGTACCGCTTCGCTGCTCCGTCCCCTGGAACCAGGGCAGCCGACGATGTCCAGCGATCACACACCGAAGGAGGTAGGGAATGACGGCACGGAGTTCCAGAAGAGCACTGGCCGGGTTGGCCATCCTCGCGGGCGTAGCCGTACGGGTCGCCGCCGCAGACGTGGGCGCCAAGAAGGTGCTCTGCACCACCTTCCCGATCTACCAGATCGCGCGCAACGTGACGCAAGGCCGAGACGCCGTGGCCGTCGGCCTGCTGCTGCCGCCCGGGCTGGGTTGCCCCCACGACTATGCGCTGACGCCGCAGGACATGCAGAAGCTGATCCGGGCCGACGCGCTGATCGTCAACGGGCGCGGCCTGGAGGAGTTCCTCGGCGCGCCGGTGGAGAAGGCGAACGCCCGCCTGGTGGTCATCGACAGCTCGGCCGGGATCAGCGACGCGCTCCAGTACGCCGGCGGTGGGCACGGCCACGGGCACGCCGGTGCGGACAGGCCGTCCGAATGGGCGGGAGCGTTCCAGCTTGCGGCTGGCGCCTATCGCTGGAGCTTCGCCAAGGTCGATGGCAAGTATGCCGATCCGGCCATGAAGATCGTGATCCTGGCAGCGGAAAAGGCCGGAGCGGAGGCCATCGAGCACGCCGAGGCGCAGGCGGCGGCCATCCTGGGCCGGGACGCCCAGCCCCGGAACGCCGGGGCCGAATTGGTTCCTGCCGACACCGCCGGCGAGTTGCGTTTCGACCCGGATCAGGACGTGACGGCCTTCACCGTCCGCATCGCCAAGGCAGGAACGTACGTCGTCTTCACCGAGCACCTGCCGTTCGAGTTCGAAGCCGGCGAGCACTTCCTGAAGGATGCCGACGGCAACGATGTCGAGCCGGTGGCCCAGGAACCCGACGGCGAGCACGACCACGGGCACGCCGGTGCCCACGGCGCCGGACACCAGCACCACCACACCGGCGCGAACCCGCATCTGTTCGCCAGTCCGCGGCAGGCCGCGCGGCTGGCCCTGAACATCGCGGCGGAGCTGTCGAAGCTCGACCCTGACGGCGCCGCCCTGTACCTCAAGAACGGGCAGGCGTATGCCCAGCGGCTGAACGCGCTGGCCGACGAGTTCAGCGCCCTGGGCCGGCGCCTTGGGAACAACCGTGTCGTGCAGCCCCATGGCATCATGGACTACCTCGCCCGCGACATGGGTCTGAAGATCGTGGCGGTTACCCAGCCGCACGGCCAGGAACCCTCGGCGGCGGAGATGCTGGAACTGGTCGAGGCGATTCGCGCGAGGAAGGCGGGCGTCGTTTTCACCGAACCGCAGTATTCGGACAAGGTCGGGCGCACTCTGGCGAAGGAGAGCGGCATCATGACGGCGGTCTTCGACCCGGCTGCCAGCGGCCCGGACAACGCGCCTCTGGACTACTATGAGACGACGATGCGCGCCAACCTGAAGGCCATCGAGACCGCACTGGGAAGGCGATGATGCACGTGGCCAATCCTGACCCAGGCCCGGTTCCAGCCGTGGTGTTCGACGGTGTCACGGTCGTGCTTGGCGGGGTCCACATCCTGGATGGCGTGAGTGCCAGCGTGCCGGCCGGCGGCTGCACCGCCATTGTCGGGCCCAACGGCGCCGGCAAGACCACCCTGCTTCTGGCCCTGCTGGGCGAGATCCGGCACGCGGGGCAGATCCGCTTCCCGGCGGCCGTCGCTGGCGCCGTGCCGCGCCTGGGCTACGTGCCGCAACGTCTGGCCTTCGATCGCGGGCTGCCGATGACCGTCGAGGAGTTCATGGTCATGGGGCGGCAGCGGCTGCCACTGTGGTTCGGCTGCCGGACCGCCCACCGCCGACGTGCACGAGAGCTGTTGGCGGCGGTGCATGCCGAGGGGCTTGCCGGGCGCAAGCTGGGGGCGCTGTCCGGCGGCGAACTCCAGCGGGTGCTGCTGGCGCTGGCACTGCAGCAGGAACCGGAGTTGCTGGTGCTCGATGAGCCTGCCGCCGGGGTGGACTGCCGGGGCGAGCTGCTCTTCTGTGAGCTGCTGGAGGAACTGCGGCACACGCACAGGTTCACCCAGCTCATGGTCACCCACGACCTGGCCACGGTGGCCCATCACGCGACGTACGTGGTCTGCCTCAACCGCGTCGTGGTGGCCGAGGGCTCCCCGGCCCAGGTGCTGACGGACGCCAACCTGGCTGCCGTCTTCGGCCTGCACATGGGGCTGACCGACCGGCGCACCCTGGCCAGGGGGGCCGGCACCGGTCCGGCGCCATGCCGCTGCCAAGGGGGACATGACCATGCCTGACCTGAGCCCCCTGTACGAACTGCTGGCGCGGTTGCTGCCGTTCGAGTGCATGCGCATGCGCTTCATGCAGCAGGCCCTGCTGGGTCTCGTGCTGTTGGCGCCGATGGCCGCCGCCATGGGTGTGCAAGTGGTGAACTTCCGCATGGCCTTCTTCGCCGACGCCATCAGCCATTCGGCCTTCACCGGGGTGGCGCTGGGGTTGATCTTCGCGGTCAGCCCGCACTGGACCATGCCCGCGTTCGGCATTGTGGTCGGCCTGGCCATCATGGCCGCCCAGCGGCGCAGTTCCCTGTCCTCCGACACGGTGATCGGCGTGTTCTTCTCGGCCGTGGTCGCCTTCGGGCTGGCCGTGGTCAGCCGCGACCGTAACGCCGCGCGGGACATCCAGCGCTTCCTCTACGGCGACATCCTGACGATCAGCGACGGTGATATCCTCGGACTGATCGTGCTGTTCGCCACCCTGATGGCGTTCCAGGCCTTCAGCTACAACCGCATGCTCTACATCGGGCTCAATCCCGTCCTCGCCAAGGCGCATCGGGTGCGCGTCGCGCCGTACCAGTACCTGTACGCGGGGCTGCTGTCGCTGGTGGTGATCTTCTCGGTGTGGGCGGTCGGCGTGCTGCTGGTCACGGCCATGATGATTGTCCCGGCCGCGGCGGCGCGGAACTTCGCACGTTCCGCCGGGGCGATGTTCTGGTGGGCACTGTGGGTGAGTGTGACCTCGGCTGTGGCCGGCCTGCTCATCTCGGCCCAGGACTGGGCTCAAACGGCCACCGGCGCGACGATCGTCCTGGTGGCCTTCGGCTGGTTCCTGGTCAGCACCGTCGCGGCCCGGTTGCGGGGGGAACGTTATCACTGAGCAAACGCCTAAATTGAAACGACTTGCGAGTCAAGAAGACGAAGCTGGCCGCCATCTCGGTCGACAGTCCCTTTTCGCACGCCGCCTGGGCCAGGAGTCAGAAGCTGGCGTGAGAGCCAACGCCCCTGTCTGGAGACGACGCCATGAACAGCACCCCGACTGAAGGCATCATCCTCGCCGGCTTCCTGGGGAGCGGTAAGACGACCTTGCTGAACCGGCTGCTGGCCTGGGAGGCGCAGCGCGGCGGCCACCCCGTCGTCATCATGAGCGAGTTTGGCGAGCAGGACATCGACGGGGCCCTGCTGGCCGGCCTGTCGCGGGAAGACCTGGTCTCGGTCACGGGTGGCTGTGCCTGCTGCGACCTGCGCCAGGAGTTGGTTGCCGCCTGGCAGTGGGCGGCAGAGCGGCGACCGGGGGCGAGGATCTACCTCGAGACCACCGGTGTCGCCGATCCTGCGGGCGTGCTGGAGGCGCTCGCGCCCGCCATCCGCGCTGGTCAGATCGCCATCCGCAAGGTGGTCGTCGTCCATGACGCGACACGCCATGGGGCGCTCGGCGCCAGCGACGTGGCCCTGATGGAACGGCAGGTGCGCTGTGCCGACTGCATTCTGCTGAACAAACACGACCTGGTGGATGGCCCGGCCGTTGACCGGATCATCGCTGATCTGGGTGAGCTGAATCCCCGTGCCCAGATCATCCCCACCGCGCACTGTGCTATCGATCCAGACGTGATTCTCGCTGGCGGCAGCGTCTGCGAGCCGGTGCCGGGAACGCCAGCCAGCTCTGGCGCCTACCGCAGTTTCGCCTTCGTGGTCGAGCATACCGTTCGTCGTAAGCGGCTCGAATCGTGGCTGCGCGCGTTGCCGCCCAGTGTCCTCAGAGTCAAGGGCTTTCTGCAGCTTGATTCCGGCGCGGGCTTGCACGAGGTGCAGTCCACCGGCCGGCGGGAGTACCGCATCACGCCGTTCAGCCCTGCGCCAGGCGCGGGGCGGCCGGAGCCGCCGATGCTGGTGGTGGTGGCGCATCCGATGCGGGTCGACGGGCTGATCCGTCGCTTGCGGGAGAGCCTGTGCTGAGACCGCCCGATGTCGGCAACCCGGCAATGGACAGGATGAGACTATGGTCGTGAGTACGCGTAACCTAGTACTGGAGTACCGCCTGGGAGCCGAGACGCTGCGCGTCCTCGACATCCCCTCCTGGGACCTGGGTGACGGCGAGCAGGTGGCCATTTCAGGTCCTTCCGGGTCGGGGAAGTCGACGCTGCTGAATCTCGTCGCCGGGCTGGCCCTGCTGACGTCGGGCTCGCTGGTCGTCTGCGACCACGATGTGACCCGGCTGAGTGAGGCCGAGCGCGACCGTTTCCGCGCGGCCCACCTGGCCTACATCTTCCAGACCTTCAATCTGTTGCAGGGCTACACGGCCATCGAGAATGTCCTGCTCGGCGCGGCCTTCGGGCCGGTGCGGGCCGACCGCGCCAGCGCCACGGCGCTGCTGGAACGGGTGGGCCTGGGGGCGCGCCTGCGGCACCTGCCGGCGGAGATGTCGATCGGTGAGCAGCAGCGCGTCGCGGTCGCCCGGGCACTGGTGAAGCGTCCCCAGCTCATCCTGGCGGACGAGCCGACCGGGTCGCTCGATCCGCGGCATGCGGCCGAGGTGGTGGCGTTGCTGCGCGATGCCTGCCGCGAGCGCGGCTGCGCCCTCGTGGTGGTAACCCACGAGACCAGCATCGCCGCCGCCTTCGACCGACGCCTGGATTTCCGCGAGCTGAACCGGGCACTGGCCACGCCGGGAGGTGCCCCATGAGCTTCTGGCGCATCGTCTTGAAGAGTCTGTGGCGCCATCGCCTGTCGACCGGTTTGGCGGTGGTCAGCATCGCCCTGGGGGCAGCACTGCTCGTCTCGGTGGTGTCCCTACGGGAGCAGACCCACCGCAACTTCACGCAGGAGGGGCTGGGCGTGGACGCGGTGCTCGGGCCCAAGGGTTCGCCGCTGCAGATCGCCCTCAACGCCCTCTACCACCTGGAGGAGATGCCCGGCAAGCTCACCTGGACATACTACCAGAAGGTGCTCGCCAGTGAGGTGGTCGAGAGCGGCATCCCCTTCGCCACGGGGCACTCCTACGCCGGCTTCCGGGTGAACGCTATCGACGAGCGCTTCTTCACCGAGTTCGAGTACCTGCCGGGCCGGCACTTCTCTTTCCAGGCGGAAGATGGTGGCCAGGGTCGGCTCTTCGCGGCCCGCGACGAGGCGGTGGCCGGGGCGGCGGTCGCCAAAGCCCTGCATATCGGCCTGGGTGCGAGCTTCAACCCGACCTGCGGCGTGAACGCAGGCGATCCCGTGCACCACAACGACCTGATCCGCTTTGTCGGCATCCTCGCTCCGACCGGTACGCCGCACGACCGCGCCATCTACATCCCGCTGAAGACGTTCTACACCCTCGAGGGACACGGCAAGGAGGTGCAGGACATG
>CAILUI010000380.1 GCA_903837355.1 uncultured Victivallales bacterium | reverse complement strand
TCCTCGAGCAGATTCTGGACGTAGTAGCGCTCCGCGCCATTGCCGGTGAAGGCGCCGTAGGTCGCCGCGACCAGACGCACCTCGCGCTTGGCCGTGTCCACGGACTTCACGCCCACGACCGTGTTGTAGTAGTTGACGTCGTGGAACTCGAAGACCTCCGCCTGGCTGAGGTCTGCCCAGGGCTTCAGATCCCCGGCGTAGGCGGTGAAGTCCTGGGCGTTGCCCTTGGCGAGGGGTACCTCGACGTACAGCCAGCCCTTGGTGTTCGGCTCGCCCGGGTCGAGGTTCGGGTAGCGCGCCAAGACCTGACGCTGCCCATTGCAGTAGAGTTCGCGGAACACGACCCCGCCCAGCCCTGAGGCGTTCAGGTCACATTTCAAGATGTCGCCCTTCCACGGTTCCCAGTCGGTCAGACGGCGGCCAGCCACGAGCCGTGGCGTGTCCCCCGGCCAGGCCGCGATGCGTGTGGGATGCTCGGGTGTGCCGGAGTCCTGCGGGCCGAGGGCGAGCGTACCGGGCAGGTAGTAGGTACCGGCGCGAACGAGAACCGTGTACCCGTCTCGGCGCGTGCCGCGGGCCGCCCGGGCCACTTCCAGCGCCTTGGCCAACGTCGCCACGGGGCCGTCGGCCCTGGCGGCGTTCGGTTCGGCCAACCGCCCCGACCAGGCATCGTTGCCATCGGCCGCTACATAGACCTCAGCCGCTGGGGGCGCCACCGGTGCGACCTCCGCAGCCGACGTGGAGGCACTGTCGATTGTACAGACCGCCAGGGCCAGAACCCCGGCGGCCAAGAACGCGCCTCGACCTGGCATCGTACTACCCATGCAACACCGCCTATCTGAATCGAGCCGCTACGTCCGACTCCCCCTCTCAGGGGTCAACACTCTGCCCCGTGGGCTTGCTGCGCGTGGGCTGCTGTCACGGTTCTCATCGTCGATGAGCCCCTGGGCCGGGGTTTCTTGGGGATTGCCACGCCGCCGAGTCTATACCACCCCGCGCCTACCGCAGACGCATGTGACGAGCACGCAGAGGTCCCCGAGCCGGCGGATGCTCCGCGCCTGCTCAGGCAAGGCCCGCGCCAGGCGCCTGGTCACAAACGCATGCACCTTGGACGGCGCTTCCGAGGCGATCTTGGCCTGCAGCAGCGGGCGACTCAGACCTTGGCACGGTCCCCCTCCAGTTCCAGAACCCGTACGGTGCACTGCGCCGAGACGACGGAATTGCGAGCCTGCACCGCCGCCGGACTGGCCAGTTGCAGGTCGAGAAGCACGTGGCCAAACTCGCGTTGACGGCGCTTGAACCGCGCCAGTCGCGCCGCCGTGGCAAAGCGCTCCAGTCTACGTTACGGGCCGGGCCCGGACGGTCAAGCGCTGAACGCTCATTCGGCGCTGACGTCGTAGGTTCCGCCGGCCTGCGTCGGCAGGGCGACCAGGCGCTCGGCGCTGGTGAGGACGCCCTGGCCGGCGCCGGCGACGCGGCAACGCGGGAACGGATTGGCGAAGGTCAGCGCCCCACCGCGCTCGGATTCGATGGTCAGGCGCACGATGACGCGGTTGGGCTGGAACACGGCCGTAACCAGGAAGCCGCCACGGGCGCGCAAGCGGAAGCGGCCGGCCCAGTCCCGACGCACGGCAGGCAGCAGCACGAGCGGACCGCCGGCCTGGGGATCAGTCTTGGCGGGGGTGCTGAGCACATGCGACTGCAGCAACGCTTCCTGCAGGGCGGTCATATTGACGCCGGCGGTATCGAAGTAGGGCACATCGCTCAGGTTCAGCTTCGAGCCGCGCAAGGGCACCGCCGCGTTGACCCAGCCGCCGTATGGGTAACGTTGATGGCGCCGGGCGTGGTCCATGATCACATCGATGGTGTTGGGCAGGCGCAGGCGGGCGGCCTGGATGCCGTCCTGAGACCAGCCGTAGGCGTTCGGGTCCTGCCTGGCCTTGAACGTGTTCACGGCGCGCTCGCAGTCGTCCGCTGGGGAGTTGGCGTCGGCCAGCGCGAATGGGTAGATGACGTACAGCTCAGGCTGCTCGGCGTTGTAGACGCAGCGGTCGGCCAGGAAGTCGGCGGCGGCGGCATACTGCGCCTCGCTGCGCTCGATCTCGCCGACCATCTGGCCGACGTACGAAGGTCGCCCTGGCGGGACCTCGTCCTTGGTTGCCGGACGCCGCTTCCAGCGCCCCGTCGGCAGCGGCGCCAGCTTGCTCAGCCGCTCCCGGATTGTCGCCAACAGCGCCGGCTCGTAACCGAACTCGGCGCCATGGTTGAGCGCCTGCCAGAAGCAGTACCGTACGGCGCACATATCGGTCATCGGATCCTTGACCTGCCACCACATCTCGAGGGCATCGGAGGGGGTCATGTGGTAGAGGCCGTCGCCTTCGAGCTTGAGGTAGCTCAGGTAGAACAGGACGGCCTCCTTCAACCAGGGTGCGGCCACGGTCATCAGGTAATCGGCATCACCGGTGAAGGCGACATAGTCGAGCATGAGCTGCACCAACTCCGCCACCTGGGCCATGCTGCGCGCGTTGTAGCCCGACTTGGCTTGTTCCATGGTGAGGTTGGCCTGGGCCGCGGCGAGGGCCGTCTGGTCAAAGGTGGACACGGTCCTGGGCGGCGACACGGTGCCGGGCTTGAGGGGCCTGGCGCCCTCCCAGACGCGGATGCCAACCTTGCCCTGAGCGGCGGTCTGACGCTTGTAGTCCATGAACGTGCGATCATAGAAGTCCAGGTGCTCACGGGCGAAACGGAGATGGTTGGCAGCGAACATCGGCCAGATCAGCTCGCGGGTGTTCTGCCACCAGTAGTCCGACCCCCAGTGTCGGTCATCGCGATGGACCAGGCCCGGACCGCCGTTGAACTTGGGCAGCACCGCACCTTCCCCCACGGACGCATACGAGTACAGCGTGGTGTACCACAAGCGCATCAGGTACTCCGCGTCCTTGCCGTAGAGATCGAGGTAGGACGACTGCCAGAATCCTTTCCACCACTCCAGATGAGTGCTCAGGAGCCCAGCCTTGTCCGCCCTGGCGGTCGCCTCGAGACGCAGCCGCGCGGCGGTCTCAGGCTTGCCGTCGTAGGTGGTGGCACAGGCGATGAGGACCCAATACTGCCGTCCGGGTTGTGCCCGTAGGGTGGCCGTCGTACCGGTCTCGTCGCTGCCCGTCTCTCCCGTGGCGGTCAGCAGGCCGGTTGCGTTCGCGAAAGCGACCACCGTGCCGGCGCCAAGATGGTAGAGGCGGTCGTTCGGGTTCGCCTTGGCGGGATCCGTCACCGGCTTGCCGCTCTCGTCGCCATTGTGTACCTCCCGTGCCGTCACGATGCCGTTCTCCGCCGTCAGGGTGACGGCCGACCGCCAGGCGGAGAACGTCGCCGTCGCCTGCCCGGCGGGACGCATGTCCTCCACCGCCAGAACCAGGACGTTCTGTCCCATGACGCCAAAAGCCTCCACGGTCACGACTCCGCCTGCTGTCGTGAGAGTGAGAACGACGGAGCCGCGCCGGAAGTCAAGCCGCTGCTCGAAGCGCGTGATGGCGTCGGGGGCAAGGCCGAAAGAGAGCTGCACGTGTCCCGGCGACATGATGTTGAAGTCGCCACCGTACGTATCGGCGGGGCGGCCGAACAGGTCGCACTTCGACAGGTGAATCTCGTAGGCGCTGCCGTAGCGCAGCATCGCCGACAGGTCGCCCGCCCCGACCGGCATCACATAGGCGGTGTCGTCCGACGGCTTGTCGAAGCGGGGGGAAATGGCGTCGATGCGGGTGACGAGCGGGACTGCGGTAACGTTGACGGGCGCGTAAGTGGGTGGGACGAACTCGATCTCGTTGGGGTTCGCCGTGGCCTCCATAGTGGTCCCGGATGCGACCGATCGGTCACCTGCAAGAACCGTCAGCACTGCGCCCTGCAGCCGCTCCTGACAGCAGTCCGACCGGTTGTAGAGAAGAACCCGCTCGATGGAGACCTCGGCGCCGAGGTCGACTTCCCACCACTCGCCGCCCCGGTTGCCCGCGGAACTCCAGAAGCTGGGGTCGACTCCCCAGGTGTACTCGATGCGGCCGTCCACCGCCTTGTCCGGCGTGAACGGCTGCATCGTCGACGAGGCCTTCACGGGTCTGCCGACGGCGATGTTCCTGCCGCCAACGTACACCTCCACCTCGGCGAAGTGCAGGTACTCGTGGCGGTCGCCGGATTCGACGCGGATGAACTGGCCCCGGACGGCCGCGCCTGGCACGGGTGCGGAGAGCAGCAGTCCGGGCACCGCGAGTCCGCACAACATAAGCACACGCAGTCGGCTGTTCATGGCGGAATGTCACCTCATGAGACGGAGGCTGCCTGGCGCTGGCTCACGTCACCGCACCGGGTCGCCAGGTCGGGCAAGTCCATCCAGTAGACGCCGCGGTAGCCCTCGTGGATCGAATCGAAGGTGATGGACTGGCCGTCCGGCATCCAGCGCGGGTGCAGGTCGCAGCGCAGGTCGACGTTGCTTTTGTCGAGCCCGGTGGGCGTTTGCCGGAAGATGGGCTCGGAGCGGAACCGGCCCAAGGTACAGCCCGCGCCGCGGTCCAGCGAGTAGACGCCGAGCCAGCGCAGGTGGTCCGGCGTGCTGGCATCCGGGTAGCTGTCGTAGAGGATCCAGCGCCCGTCGGGGGAGTACGAGCAGTGTCCGTCATTGGGGAAGAAGCCGGCATCGACGACCGTGCGTTCGCCCGTGCGGTCGTTGATGACCACCAGGGCGCCTTTCCTATCCGGCCCGGTGAAGGTCCAGATCAGCAACTCGTC
>CAILUI010000379.1 GCA_903837355.1 uncultured Victivallales bacterium | reverse complement strand
GGACGCCATCCGCATCACCTGCTGCAACATCTTCCTGGGCTGCCTGGACGTGTTCCGCACGTTCTATGACAACCGCCGGGACGACCACGACCTGCTGCGCGCCATCACCCGTGCCCCCGGGTTCGTCGCCCTGCGCCACGGAACCATCTGCGTCACGCTCGTCCCCGAACTCGCGGTACAGCCCAAGACCCTCGCCGCCATGCGGCGCTTCTGCCAGGACGGCAGCGCCATCGTCAACCGCACCTGGCCCGGCCGGGCCTCGCCGATCGCGATCACCGTGGTCGAGGCCCCACCAGCCAGGGCAATCGGACCACCGCCCGGCGGCCCGTAGAGCTCCGCCCCGTGCCCCCCCCAACGCGATCACCCAAGTTGCGACAGGCCGGTTGAGCCGTCGTGCCTGATTTGCTGAGGTCTGGCGGATGCCCCCGAACGCCTGCGCCCCTTTGCCCATCCAGCCGGATCTGCGCGCCAGAGTCCACGCCGCCAGCGAACGCCGGGGGGGAGCTGTCGAACGGGTTGCCGCAGCGCCTTTACCGACGGGCAGTTGACACGCCTTCCCGTCCCGCGTAGAGTAACCCTGGCGGTTCCAACCGAGAGTGCATCGGGTTGGTGGAGGAACAGGGCGTCCCGGTGCATGGTGCCGCAGGTTGGCTCGTGATGCCCAAGGCACCGGGTGCAGCGCTTGGTGTTGCTGGAAGGAGCAGGCAGAGGCCACGTAGCCGTCGGTTCCCGCGCCGTGGCCGGTCTCCGGGGACGGCTCCACGCGCAGGCAGAGCTGTCAGTGAGGGGAGACGAAGGGGGCATGGAACCCAGCGGGACGGCAGCGATGCGAGTTCACCCGAGCGCCGGCAGCATAGCCGCTATTGGGGCGGCGCGCGCACTCTGCTTGCTCGGCGCGCTGGTCCTGGTCGGCAGCGCTCGCGCGCAGTGGGTGCAGGTGGAGATCGGGACCTCCCCCAATCCGGTCGGCTCCGGGGCCCGCGCCATGGGCGTCGGCAATGCCTTCACCAAAGCTCTCGCTGGGCCTGGCCGTGAACGTCTGGAATCAGGATATTACGCAGGCCAGTTCGTACCGCCGGGCAGAGAGTTCCAGCGGCATGCTGGCGCTGGGCTCTCTGCAGGGCCGCTTTGCCCGGCTGTTCAAGGAGGAGTTCGCGGTTGAGGACGGGTACTCCGTGGTCCTTGGTGGCCTCTACCGACTCAGCAAAGCCTGGGCACTGGGCGCCGTCATCAAGCCGCCATACACTCTCGACGGCGAACTGGCTTTCCCGACGATTCTGGGCACGGGGCTTGCCTGGCGCCCCGCTGACGCCTTCACGGCTTCCCTGGATGTGACCTGGACGGACTGGACGCAGTATCAGTACCATGAGAATGGCAAGGACACGAACCCCCTTACCGGCGACCCGGCTGCCGAGAGCGAGGCGGCTGACACCGTCACCGGCAGGCTCGGCGCAGAGTACCTCCTGATCCGTCCCAGATGCCTCATCCCCCTGCGTTGCGGGCTCGGGTACGACCCCGCGCCCGGAGTGGACCGCACCGACGACTTCTACACGGCCAGCGTCGGCGCGGGGGTACAACTGGGGAAGCGGTGGAACGTCGATATTGCCTACGAGTTCCGCTGGGGCAACCAGGTGAATGGCGCCACGCTACGGGGGATCGAGGCCACCCAGAACCTGCGCCAGCATCGAGTGCTGGCGTCCGTGATCCTGTACTTCTGAGCGCTGTGAGCTGGCCACCCTGGAGGCGCGGCTGCCACCTGAGGGCCCCCGCGTTCACATGACCGCCGTACCTCGGCCTTGGCATCGGCGGCTGCCCGCGCCGGGGCACTCACGGCGCCGCGATGCAGTAGACACTCCGGTGGCCGCGCAGAAAGAGCGCGTCGCCAGCCACTGCCGGGGAGGCGTCGAAGCGGTCGTCGAGGGTGTTGCAGGCCAGAATCTCAAAGGCGGTGCCGCGGCGAAGCACCGTCGTCTTGCCCTCCCGTCCGGCCAGGTAGACGCGGTCGGCAACGCCCACCGGGGAGGCGTACATGCCCTTCATCTCGGGCAGTTTCTGGCCCTCGAAGTGCACCTTGCCGGTGGCGGCATCCAGACAGGTGAGGACGGCGCTGTTAGTGGCCAGGATGTAGAGCAAATCGCCGTAGAGAAGGGGTGACGGAACGTAAGGCGTGCCGCCCTCACGACGCCAGGCGATGGCCGCGCTGCCGGTCAGATCGCCCTTGCCGCCGAGGCGGATGGCCAGCAGCGCGCTGCCCCGAAAGCCGCTGGTGAAGTAAGCCAGTTCCGGGCCGACCACCGGTGAGGGGATAGCGTTGAGCGTCATGCCGCTGCATTCCCAGAGCAGGTCACCGCTAGCGAGGTCGTAACTGCGGATGCGCTGGGTGCCGTTGACCATGACCTCGGTGCGGCCCTCGCGCTCGACGACGTAAGGCGTCGTCCAGCCCGTGGGCTCCTCCCGCGGCCGCCGCCAAAGCTCATTGCCGGTGGTTTTGTCGAGGGCGACGATGAAGTCATCGCCTTCGTGGTCCCAGAGCATGATCACGGTGTTGCCGTGCAGGACTGGCGAACTGCCCTCGCCAAAGGAGTTGCGTGTCTTCATCTGCCCCAAGCGTTTCTCCCACTTCAGGTTGCCGGCCAGGTCGTAGCAGTAGAGGCCGCGGGAGCCGAAGCTGGCAAGGAGGTGCTGGCCGTCGGTGACCGGCGACGCCGAGGCGAAGCCGTGGTCCGGGTGATGCCCCTCATGCGGCACTTCCGCGCAGGCTTGCTGCCGCCAGCGCAGCGCACCGGTGGCGCGGTCCAGGGCGATGACGAGGAACCCATAGGCCTCGCCCGGTTTCACGATGTTGGGCGGGCCACCGCGGTTGGCCTCGGGTGCGGCGGGCGTGGCGGGCGCGGCGGGCGCGGCGGCGTCCGGCTGGCCGGCCGGGACCGCGGTCAGGATGAAGACCAAGTCGCCCCAGATGATCGGGGTCGATGTCCCTGAGCCCGGCACGGCGGTCTTCCAGCGCACATTGAGCGTCTCGCTCCACTGTACCGGCGGCTCTCCCGCGGTCGCGACGCCATTGCCAGTGGGGCCACGCCAGCGCGGCCAGAAGGCGGGCGCCTCAGCCGCGACCGCGAGGGTACAGGTGGCGAGGACGACGCTCAGCGCACCACCGAGGCCAAGTCGGTTGATCATTGTTTTTCCCGTCATTCTTTGCGCCTCTGCGTCTCGGCGCGGCACCACCCGATTTGATCGTGGCCGCAGTCAGCGCCCGCGAGCGCTGATCGTTCTCATCGCTGCCATCCACGATCCTCTGCGGTTTCACCAACCCGGCGCTGATCGGTCCTGAAAACATACAGCCTGGCCGAGTTCAGGCGCATCCCCAGCCTTACGCTTTGGCCGGATGGAATGGCGCGCGTCGTCTGCCCCCGCCAGGTGACCACATGGGCGAGGTGGTTCAGATCCACCCGGTCGCAGTCGGCGTAGGAGAACCCGGGCAGCGGCGCACCGTCAGCGGCGCACAGCTCAGCGCTGGCCTCGCCCAGGCCGCCGCAGTCGATGTTCAGCGTCAGTTCCCCGCCCGGCCAGCCGAAGGGCTGGGTCACGAACCGCCCCCCGCGCGGACCCGCGGTAGCGGCCATGAACCGGTCCCGGGGCTGGGAGAACCGGTAGATGGCCCCGACGCCCCGCCGCTCGCCCGGCTCGAAGATGCCGTGCGTGACGGACTGGCCGTACCCGTACTGATACACCGCGTCGCCCCGCCGGGTCAGGCCGACTCCATAGAGGCTGTTGAGCCCCCCCTCCGGACCGCCGAAAAGCCCAGGGCCAAGATAGGCACTCCGGTCGGGCCGCGACCAGTGGCGCCCGTCGCGGCTGACCGCCAACTGAGTCTCCCACGTGCCGTCGTTGCCCTGGGCGAAGAAACGGTGCCGCTCGCGCCCAGCACGGTCCAAACCGGCAGGTGGATACTTGCGGAAGAGCGCCGGGAAGCCGAGCCAGGCGCCGGGCCCACAGCGTACGGCACTGATGTGGTTGATGTCCAGCCCGGGCACCTGGGGGTCCGCGCTGTCCACGTCGAGCGCGGTCGGCAGTTCGTCGGTGATGTAGCGGGTGCCCGTGCTGTCCGGTTTGCGCCCGTGCTCAGCGAACGGCCAGGGAACCTCGTCGAGGCTCTCGAACTCGCAACGCACCGTCGTGCGCCGGCCGGGGAAGCCGCGCAGCAGGGCCAGATACCTGTCGGTGTCGGGGTCGTAGATGAGCTGGTTGTTCGTGTCAGCGCAGAATGGCAGGCACGGCCGCGGCTTACGCCGCCAGCTCAAGCCGTCCGGCGAGACGGTTACATAGAGCTGGCGCCGGTGCTCGACGATGGCCATGAAGCGCTCGGCCGCGCCGCCCCTCGGGTTCAGCGCCGGCACGCCGCAGGGGCCGGCAATGAGGTTGTTGTGCAGGCTGCCCCGGAACTCGACCAGTCCCAGGTCCGGCTTCTCCCAGCGGACGCCGTCCGCGGACTCGGCATAGCACACCCCGATCATCTTGCTCTGCAAGTAGTCGATATCCACCAACGGCCAGCCGCAGGCCGTGCAGATCACCTTGCTGCCGGGGTTCTCCTGGCGGCAGCGCGGGCAGGACAGCGCCTGCGCCACCCCCGGATGGCAGGCGGTGGCCGAGTACCACATCTTGTGCTTTCCACCGTCCTCGATGACCGCTAGCGGCGATACGCGGTAAGCCTCCACGTCGCCGTCCGGAGCGAGCGCAATGCCTTCGACCCGAGGCGGATGGATGCGGAAATCGAGACCCTCGGCTTCCACCAGGCCAGCCGCGTCGAGCAACAGGTGCGGATTCCAGATGCCGCCGTGATCCATTGCTGCCATATCATCGTCCTGTAGGCCTTCGCGAGCCTGGTGCGGGACCTCGGAGTCTCACCCTCAGGTTGCCGCGGCGATCCGGTCCTGAATGAACACGGAGGCGCGCGTCACTCTCCGCTCAGGCGGATGTAGTCGATCTCGAAGCTCGATCCGGCGACCGTCGTCGGGTCGAGACGCAGGCCGGTGATCGTGCCCCACCAGCGCGGGTGCCTGGCGAGGTCCAAGCGGTACTCATGGAACTGACCGTCGCCCTGCACCTGGAAGGTCTCGACGGAGCTCGCCGAGATCTGGAAGAGCTTCGTGCTCCAGAAGAACTGCGCCGCGGCGGCGCGGTCGGCCTGCATGCGGATGGCCACCACCGGGTACTGGCGTGCCGGTACCGCGATGCCGGGGCCGTTGTAGGCCGGGTCGTCGCCGCTGGAGCGCGAGGTCAGGGCCCCACCAGTCACGACCGACTTTCCCAAGCCCATCACGGCGACCCAGCCCTCGGCGTCGCCGTCGGTGTTGAACTCCCAGGCGGTCTTCCGGGGCGCCGGGCTGGCCTCGTAGGGGCCCAGGCCGACGTCCCAGGGGGTGATGTCCCGATGGGGCTCAGGGGCGCTGCTGAAGACCTCGCGGATGACGTCGAAGCGGCTGAAGCCGAAGCCGCGGCTGGGGGAGAGGTAGGAGCCCTCGCCCCACTCGTTGAGGGCCTCCATGAGGACGAAGGTGCGCTCGGGGCCGTTGCCAGGGGTGGCGTCCAGGAGGCGTTTCGCGCGCCGGCACATGTCCCTGTACTTCTCAGAGGTATTGTCGGACCAGTAGTAGGTAGTCTGGGCGCCATGCCAGGGACGCGGGTCCCAGCCGGAGGTGAGTACCGGGAAGTCAGGCAGCACCCCAAGGGCACGCTTGGCTTGCCAGGTGCGCTCGTGGTTGTCAACGGCCTCCGCGTAGTCGAAAGCCGTCATGCCGGCAACGGGCTTTGACCTGCCGGGGGCGATGTAGGCATAGTGGCTGGTGGCGTCGTAGCCCTCCTGCTTGAGCTTGCGCAGGGCGGTCTCGTCATCCCCGCAGATGCCGAGGATGTACAGCCCGCCGAGGCCCGCGGCCTTGCAGGCGCTGCGCATCTTGTCGAAAGCGCTGCGCACCTGCTCGGGACCGCCGAGGTCCTGCTCCACCCCGGGCGGGTAGTACACCACCAGCATGGGCTTGCCCTCGACGCGCAGGTAGTTGGGGCGCGAAAGGTAATGCTCGATCCAGAAGGGCAGGAGGTTGACCAGCAGATCCTGCTCGTCGGCGACCCCGGTGCCGCCGACATTCGTCCACATCACGCTGAACTTCATCGCGTTGCTGTAGCGGGCCTTGAGGAAGCCCCGGTCGAGGGCCTCGCCAAGCATGGTTTCCACCGGCCCGCCCGTACCGACGCGGTACCAGTCGAAGACGAAGAACTCGATCCCGTGCTCCACGGCCCACTTGATCTCCCAGTCATGGACCTCGGGATTGCCCTCGTCATACCAGCCCAGTAGCGGCATGCGCTCGGGGAAGGGCTTGATAACCTCCCAACCAACGTGCGCACCCGCGTGCCAGCCGGGGAAGTAGTAGACGCCGACGTGGTAGTCGCTCCTGACCGGCGTCGGCGGGGGCACGTACTCGGCTCGCGCGAGGCCGGGGCTCGGCGTGAAGTCCACCTCCACGCTCGCCGTCACCGGGGCGTCCTGGCCGGCACAGGTTGCGGTGGCCGTGAGGGTCTGCTTACCGGGCCGGTTGGCGCGCACCTGCCAGGTCACCCGCGCATCATCGCCGAAATCGAGCTGCGCGGGACAGCCCTGGGCCGGACCGATGACCTCAGCGCCGCCGTCCGCCGCCAGTTCCAGCGCGACCTCCCCGGCCATGGTTCCATCATTGCGCAGCAGGGCCGATACGGGGATCACGAGTCCCACGCGGGTGACGGGGATGTCCGGCGCCAAGCCTGTCCAGATCAGCGCGGGCGGGCCGCTGCTCCGGCTGCCAAAGCGGATGGACTGGATGCAGACGGCGGCGCCGCCTTCGTTGGTGGGCGCAAAGAGGATCCCGTCGGTGGCCTCGCCGATGGGGATGTTGTAGGTGTGCAACCTGCCGTCGGCCTGGAGGGCCATCGGGAAGGAGTGCAGGCCGTTCTGCCCGGCCGGGGCGATGTGTGCGGTGCACGCGGAGCCCCGGTCCGCGGACATGCGTACGGTCATGAAGAGGGAATTGTCGGCGGTGAGGGCGAGTTGTGGACTGGCCAACAACCCCGCTCCGGTCATCCTGCAGCCCAGCCCCCCCTCCACCACCTGCACGTCCCCAACGTCGCGCAGCGCCTGCCACCCCTGGACGCCGTGAGTGAAGTCGAAGGCCAGGCTGGTGGAGGTCGGGCGTTCGATCTCACCGATGCGGATGGCGCGCAGGTCGAACTCGGACGCGTCATAGACATCGAAGCGCATCCTGATGATGCTCCCCTCGCCCTGCCAGAACGGCGTGATGCGGTAGGTGTGAAACTGGCCATCGCCGTTGACGCCGAAGGCCGTCACCTTGCTGCCGGAGAGGCCCCCGTACTGGCCCTGGTCCGTGTTCGTCCAGAACCACTCAGCCCGGCCCGTGGCGGTAGCGCGCAGCTCGACTTCGATGTACTGCCACGGCCCCGCGGCAATGGAGAAGCGTGGGCTGAGGAGCTGTGGGTCCCAGTTCGTCGCCCGCAGGTGCAGCGCACCGTCGCGCAGGGCCACGTCGCTGAACATCGCGTTGGGCGTCCAGCCGAGGAGATCGGCAGGCTTGTCGAAGCGCCACTCAATGAGGGTCCGGTCAGCGTGGCAGGGCGCGGCGGACAGCAGCATGACCCCGCAGAGCAGCAGCACAGTCAGCAGTCGGCGCATCAGCGTTACCCTCGAGAACCTATGGGTCGGAGAGTGCTTTCCGGGGTCACGCGGAAGAAGATAGCGCCAAAGCCGGAGGCGGGCCAGGGCATCGCTGCCCGCCGTGCTGGGCGCAGGTCCTAGGGCTCAGGGTTCAGCAGGGCCCCCGGCTCGCCGGGGTGGAACGCGGCATCTCCGTATGCCGCGGCCGGGATGCGGAGATCCCGGCTTCCAGGGGCAGGCCGGACACCCCGACGTGAGACTCGCGAGTCTCATCCCGACAAACCTCTACGGAACTGCCATGCACCCGCCGTGCTGCCGCGGCTTGACAAGACCGCCTGCACCGCCTAGAATACTGACCGGTCAGTTCTATAAGTGAGGGCTTCTCCCGTGCGTTCCGCAGACCGCCAGAGCAAACGCGACCAGATCATGCTGGCGGCCGAGAGCCTGTTCACCAATCGGCGGTTCCATGAGATCACGCTGGACGAGGTGGCTCGCGCTGCTGGCGTCGGCAAGGGCACGATCTATCTGCACTTTGCCGACAAGGAGGACCTCTTCTTTCAGGTGGCGACCTCGGGCTTCGCGCAGCTCTGCGAGATCGTGGAGCGGGGGGCGGCCGGCGGGGTGCCGTTTCACGAGAGTCTGCTGGCGGTATGCCGGCAGATCAGCGCCTTTTTCCAGCGTCGGCGTCAGTTGCTGCGCATGATGCAGACCGAGGACGGCCGCATGGCGTCCGAGCAGGGTGCCATGCGCGAGCGCTGGCTGACTCACCGGCGGCCGCTGGTGGCGGCGCTGGGCAAGATCCTGGCCGATGGCGTGCGCGAGGGGGCCGTGCGGCAGGATGTACCGCCCGCCGCCCTGGCTTCGATACTCTTAGGTATGTTGCGGACGCGGGCCCGTGAGTTGGAGGCGGGCGACGAGGTGTCGCTCGACATGGTGGTTGGGCTGTTTCTGTTCGGGGCGGCGGCGCATGGACCGCCCCTTCAGGGCTCGATTCGCGGTGTGGACGGGTACCCCGGGCGTACCCCTGGGCTGGTATGAAACGCCCCCGTGGGGCTGGATCCCTCGGTCCGTCCCTTCTTGCACAGGTCGGAAAATGGAGACTCTGAACGTGCATTTCAGTCCCGCTGCCTCCGGCTCGCGCGTGTCGCGGGTCCTCGCCTGTGTTCTGCTCATGTCCGTTGTTACTGCGCTGAGCGCGGAGCCGGCCGTGAGCACCGTGGCCGTCGCGCCAGGGCTCAGCGTCTCCCTGCACGAAGCCATCCTGATGGCGCTGGAGAACAACCGTTCCCTGGCCGTCGAGCGCCTGGCGCCGCAGATCACGCGGACCCGCGAGGCGATCGCGGAGGCGGTGTTCGACCCGGTGGCTGGGGCGGCGCTGTCGACGGGCCGCACCCACGCCGAGGGCTGGGGTGGTACCGGCGATTGGCGGCACACGGTGACCGATCAGATCGGGCTCTCCGGGTACCTCCGTCAGGCCTATGATACCGGCACCACGGTGAAGCTCAGCGCCGACACCGAGTTCACCGACGCGTCCTCCTCCTCGCGGCTGTCCGCCACCGGTGCCCAGCTCAGCGTGACGCAGGCCTTGCTGCAGGGCTCCTCGGTCGCTGCGAATCTGGCCCGCATCCACCAGGCCCGCCTCAGCACCGCGGTCTCCGAATACGAGGTGCGTGGCGTCATCGAGGCGTTGGCGGCCCAGGTCGAGGAGGTCTACTGGGACCTGGCCCTGGCCGAGCGTCGCATCGAAATCTTCTCCGAATCGCTGAAAGTGGCCGAGCAGTACCTGCGCGAGACCCGCGACCGGGTCGCCGCCGGGGCCGTGGCCGAGATCGAACTGGCCGCGGCCGAAGCCGAGTTGCCGCTGCGCCGTCAGGGCCTGATCGCGGCCACCGGCGCGCTCGAGATGAACCGGCTGCGCCTGTTGAACCTGCTCAACCCGCAAGGCGGGGGCTTCTGGGACCTGCCCGTGATCCTCAGCGACCGACCGGTCGCACCGCAACTGCAGCTCGAGCCGGTCGCCGACCATGTGGCCGTGGCGCTCAAACGCCGGCCAGACCTGGCCCAGGCACGCCTCCAGGTCGATTTCCAGGAACTCGAGATCGTCCAGACCCAGAACGGCCTGCTGCCCCGGCTGGACGCCTTCATCACCCTCGGCAAGACCGGCTATGCGCGCTCGTTCCCGCAGTCGTTGACCCGCCTCGATGGGCACAGCTACAACGTCAGCGCTGGCCTCTCCTTCGAGTACCCCATCGGCAACCGTGCTGCCAGCGCCCGACACAGCCAGGCCACGCTCAGTCGCGAGCAGGCCGAGGCGGCGCTGGCCAACCTGGCACAACTGGTCGAACTCGACGTGCGCCTGGCCTACGTCGAGGTCAAGACCGCTTCTGAGCAGGTCGTCGCCAGCGCGGCAACGCGGCGTCTGCGCGGGGAGACCCTGCGGGCCGAGTCGGAGAAGGCACGGGTCGGCAAGTCCACCTCGTTCCTGGTGGCCCAGGCCCAGCGTGACCTGCTCGCCAGTCAGATCGCCGAAGTCGAGGCCGTGGTCGTGCAGCTCCGCTCCATCACCACGCTCTTCCATTTGGAGAGCTCGCTGCTCGAACGGCGCGGGATCGCACTGGGCGAGCCGCCAACCCCCTGACTACCCGAACCGGCAACCGTGGAGAGGTCGTGCTGATGAGTGGTGTAACCGGGGCGAAACGCCCCTGTCGGGCTGCCTTGCGGGCCCGCCGCGGCTGTGGCCGTGTGGGCGTCGGCTTTGCCCTGGCCGTCTGGGTCGGCCTGGCTGGCTGTTCGCCGAAAACGCCGACCGCAGGGGCTCCCGGGGCGGGGGGCGGGGCTCCCGCCGGAGCCGGGGCGCGTGGCGGCGGTCGTCCGGCGCCGGTGTTGGTTGCCGAGGTCATGCAGAAGAACATGCCCCGGCAGGTCCTCACGTTCGGCACCGGCGAAGCCTACGCCACGGTCGCCATTAAGAGCCTGGTCGGCGGGCAGATCCTGCGCTGCCACATCGTTCCCGGCCAGGCCGTCCAGAAGGACGACCTGCTCTACACCATCGACGCGCGCCCCTTCGCGGCGACCCTCAAGCAGCTCGAGGCCGCCCTTGCCAGAAACCGCATCCTGGCGGCCGACGCCCTGCGTCAGTTCGAGATGGCTAAAGATCTGCGTCAGAAAGGGATAGCTGCCGAAGACGAGACCCGGAAGGCACAGGCTGTCAGCGAGGCCTTGCAGGCCGCCCTGCTGGCCGACCAGGCGAACATCGAGAAGGCGCGTCTCGACGTCGAGTACTGCACCCTGCGGGCGCCGCTCAGCGGCCGGACCGGAGACCTGCTGGTGCGCGAAGGCAGCGTGGTCAAGGCGAACGACCTGGCCATGGTCGAGATCGCGCAGACCATGCCGCTCTATGTGGTCTTTTCCGTGCCTCAGGTCTACCTGCCGGATGTCCGCAAGGGCCTGGCGGCCGGCAGTCTGGCGGTGGCGGTGAGCCCGCGCGATGCGGACGCGCCGATCGCCGGCGGCGAACTCACCTTCATCGATAATACCGTGGATGTCGAAACCGGCACCATCCGTCTCAAGGCCACCTTCCCGAACCAGGACGAACGCCTCTGGCCGGGCCAGTTCGTCAGCGTGGTCCTGACCCTGGCCAAGGAGGAACCCGGTATCGTCATCCCCGCCCAGGCGGTCCAGAATGGCCAGGCCGGGACCTTCGTCTTCGTGGTCCGCCCGGACCAGACCGTCGAGATGCGCCCGCTGACCGTCGGGCGCACGCAGGGCGACGAGGCGATCATCAGTGCCGGCCTCAGCGCCGGGGAGACCGTGGTGACGGACGGCCAGGTGCGCCTGGTCCCGGGGGCCAAGGTGGAGGTCGCCAGCCGCGAGGGTAAGCCGGCCGCGGCGAAGGCGGACGCCGGCGCGGCGGCCGCATCGGAAGCCGCGGACGCCCCGAAAGCCGCGGCCGCATCGGAAGCCGCGGACGCCCCGAAAGCCGCGGACGCCGCGCCCGAGGCGCTGAACCCGAAGGCCCCACGGCCATGAATCTCTCCGAGCTTTTCATCCGTCGTCCGGTGATGACGACGCTGGTGACCCTGGGCATTCTGTTGTTCGGGCTGATGGCCTATCCGTTGTTGCCCGTCAGCGATCTGCCCACGGTGGATTTCCCGACCATCACCGTCTCGGCCGGGCTGCCGGGCGCCAGCCCGGAGACGATGGCCTCGGCGGTGGCGACGCCGCTGGAGAAGCAGTTCACCACCATCTCCGGCCTCGACTCGATGACGTCCTCAAGCTCGCAGGGCAGCACCCAGATCACCCTGCAGTTCGCCCTGGACCGGAACATCGACGCGGCGGCGCAGGACGTGCAGGCGGCCATCGCGCAGACCCTGCGCCAACTGCCGCCAGACATGCCGACCCCGCCGACCTACAGCAAGTCGAACCCGGCCGACCAGCCCATCCTCTACCTGGTCCTCACCAGCCCCACGCTGCCGCTCTCGACGCTCGACAACATGGCCCAGACCCTGCTCGGCCAGCGCATCTCGACGGTCAGCGGCGTGGCCCAGGTGCAGGTCTACGGCTCGCAGAAGTACGCGGTGCGCATCCATGTCGACCCGCGCGCGCTGGCCTCCCGCGGCATCGGTATCGACGAGGTGCAGACCGCCATCCAGAGCGCCAACGTCAACCTGCCCACCGGGGCGCTGGACGGACGCTTCCAGGCGTTCACCATCCAGACCGAAGGCCAGCTCCTGCAGGCTGCCGCCTTCCGGCCGATCGTCATCGCCTACCGCAACGGCGCCCCGGTTCGCCTCGAGGACGTGGCCCGCATCGACGACAGCGTCGAGAACGACAAGGTAGCGGCCTGGTTCTGCACGCGCGACCAGCGCCAGCGGGCCATCATCCTAGCCGTGCAGCGCCAGCCCGGCACCAACACGGTGGAGGTCGCCAGGGCCGTGAAGGCGTTGCTGCCCACTTTCCGCGGCCAACTGCCCGCCTCGGTTACGCTGGATATGCTCTTCGACAGCTCGGAGTCGATCGAGGCCTCGGTCGAGGACGTGCAGTATACCATGCTGCTCACCCTGGGCCTGGTGATCCTGGTGATCTTCCTGTTCCTGCGCAACCTGCGCGCCACCATCATCCCCAGCATCACCCTGCCGCTGTCCATCGTCGGCACCTTCGCCATCATGTACCTGCTGGGGTACAGCCTGGACAACCTGTCGCTGATGGCCCTGACCCTCTCCATCGGCTTCGTGGTGGACGACGCCATCGTCATGCTCGAGAACATCTGGCGGCACACGGAGCAGGGCAAGAGCGTCTTCCAGGCGTCGCTCGATGGCTCGCGCGAGATCGCCTTCACCATCCTCTCCATGACCCTCTCCCTGGCCGCCGTCTTCATCCCGGTGCTGTTCATGGGCGGGATCGTCGGCAGGCTCTTCCGCGAGTTCGCCGTGACCATCGGCGTCGCCGTGCTGGTCTCCGGGGTGGTCTCGCTGACCCTGGTGCCGATGCTCAGCAGCCGCTTCCTGCGGCCGCACGCGCAGCACCAGGCCGGGGCCGTCGTCCGCCGCGGCCTGGTCCTGCGCTTCTACGAGGTCACCCTGCGCTGGACGGTGCGGCATTGGGCCCTGGTCATGCTCGGCTCGCTGGGCGTGCTGTGGGGGACGGTCCACCTCTTCAAGATCATCCCCAAAGGCTTCCTCCCGGTCGAGGATCGCGGCCGGCTCAACGCCACGACCGAAGCCGCCCAGGGCATCTCTTTCACCGCCCTCAAGGAGCACCAGGAGGCCGTGGACAAAATCCTGCAGCAGGACCCGAACATCGCGGCCTTCATGGGTCGTGCCGGTGGCGGCGGTCGCATGGGTAGCAACAACACCGGCGGCGACTTCATCCGCCTGAAGCCCCGGGGCGAGCGCAAGCTCTCGGCCGACCAGGTCATCCAGAGCCTGCGCGGCAAACTGGCCGCGGTCCCCGGCATGCGGGTATTCCTGCAGAATCCGCCGGCCATCCAGATCGGGGCGCGCGCCGGCAAGGGCCAGTACCAGTACACCCTGCAGGGGTCCGACATCGACGCCTTGTATGTCTTCGCCAAGACCTGCGAGGCCGAGTTGGCGGGCCTGCCCGAGCTCCAGGACGTCAGCAGCGACCTGCAGATCGCCAACCCGCAGCTCAATGTCACCATCGACCGCGACCGGGCCGCCACCTTGCGCGTCTCCGCGGCCCAGGTCGAGAACGCCCTCTACAGCGCCTTTGGCCCGCGCCAGGTCTCCACCATCTACGCGCCGGATAACCAGTATAAGGTCATGCTCGACCTGCTGCCCGAGTACCAGGCCAACCGCGATTCCCTCAACTACCTCTACGTGCGCTCCTCCACGGGCCGGCTGGTGGCGCTCAGCGAACTGGTGAGCATCCGCGCGGAGGCGGGGCCGCTCTCGGTCAACCACTCCGGGCAGCTCCCCTCCGTCACCATCACCTTCAACCTCAAGCCCGGCGCGGCGCTGGGACAGGCGGTGGCGGCCATCGAGACGCAGATCGGCGCCAAGACCCCTGCCACCATCACCACCAGCTTCCAGGGCACCGCGCAGGCCTTCCAGCGCTCCATGCAGGGCATGGGGACGCTCCTGATCATGACCATCGTCATCATCTACATCGTGCTGGGCATCCTCTACGAGAGCTTCGTCCACCCGATCACCATCCTCACCGCCCTGCCATTCGCCGGCTTGGGAGCGCTGCTGACCCTCTACTACTTCAAGGTCGAGCTCTCCCTCTACGCCTTCGTCGGCATCATCATGCTGGTCGGCATCGTCAAGAAGAACGGCATTATGATGATCGACTTCGCCATCCAGGCGCAGCGTGACGAAGGGATGACGCCGCAGGACGCCATGGTCTCGGCCTGCCTGGTGCGTTTCCGGCCGATCATGATGACGACGACCGCGGCGCTGATGGCCGGCTTGCCGATCGCGCTGGGCTACGGCGCCGGCGCCGAGGCCCGCCGGCCCCTCGGCCTGGCCGTCGTCGGCGGCCTGCTCCTGTCGCAGCTCCTCACCCTCTACGTCACCCCCGTCTTCTACGTCTGGATGGAAGCGATGCGCAGCCGCTTCGCGCGCCAGAAGGCCTGAACGCCAGAGACTGGAGGGCGTCTTCCCTGGAGGGCGAATCCTGCTGTCCAGCAGGACCTGCTTGCAGGCGCTGAGCCGTGTGCCGGTATGCCTCCGCCGCGTTCCCCTGGAGGGCGAAGCTCCCCAGACTGCTTGCAGTCGCTGAGCCGTTCCCCTCCCCAGACGGCCGCGATGGCGCGGCCGCGGCTCAGCCGGCGCTTCGCCCTCCACCGGAACTCCGTGCGTCCGGCCGGTCGGCGCTTCGCCTGTCGGCCGTCTTTCCTGGAGGGCGTAGCTCCCCAGACTGCTTGCAGTCGCTGAGCCGTTCCCCTCCCCATACGGCCGCGATGGCG
>CAILUI010000378.1 GCA_903837355.1 uncultured Victivallales bacterium | reverse complement strand
CCTCGGGACCTACGGCACGCGCACAGGTGGCGGAGCGCTGGCGCAACAGGTCGTCCACGGTGCAGCCGCAGTGGCGCCCACGTTCACGGTCGCGGCGGGGTGGACCTTCACGGGCTGGAGTGCCCCGTTCAGCAACGTGACCTCTGGTCTGGCCGTCACAGCCCAGTACGGCGGGCTGTACCTGGTGCTCGACCTCGCTGGTGGGCCATTGGCATCGAGTTACCCGGTGAGCGGTCTGGCGGGCGTCCCGGCTGGCGGCTGGACCGCTGCGTACAAGACGACCAGGCTCGTGCTGCGGCGTATCCCCAAGACCAGCCCCTCCTTCACCATGGGCAGCCCGGCGGGTGAACTGGGGCGGTTCTCGGATGAGACCCAGCACACAGTAACGTTGACGCAGGACTTCTACATCGGCGTGTTCGAGATCACGCAGAAGCAGTGGGAGCGGGTGATGGGCAACTGGCCGAGCTACTTCAGCAACACCAGTGTCCGCGACGCCCGGCCGGTCGAACAGGTGAGTTACGGCGACGTCCGGGGGTCTTCGTCAGGAGCCGAATGGCCTGCCAGCAGCGCGGTGGACGCGACCTCGTTCATAGGCAAACTCCGCCAGAAGACGGGTCTGGTGACCATCGATCTTCCCACCGAGTCGCAATGGGAGTATGCCTGCCGAGCCGGCACCACCACGGCGCTGAACAACGACGCCAACCTGACCTCAACCGGCCAAGATGCCAACATGACCCTAGTTGGCCGCTACTACTACAACGGCGGCTCTGCCTACACCCAGAGCAGCGGACTGGCAAACGGCCCGGCGGCGGTGGGCACCTACCTGGCCAATGCATGGGGCCTGCACGATATGCATGGCAATGTCCACGAGTTCTGTCTGGACAGGTACGGCACCTATCCGGGAACGGTGACAGACCCGCCGGGTGCGGCATCCGGCTCGTACCGCGTGGTTCGCGGAGGCAATTGGGGCGGCAACGCCGACGACTGCCGGGCCGCCGCTCGCACCTGGGGCGCCCCGGGCTACCGCGGTCGCGGTTTCCGGCTCTGCTCCACGGTTCCAGCTCAATGAGAGTCCATCCGCTCCGGTCTCTTGAGCATCGTGCTGCACGGGGCAGTGTCACTTGCGGGGGTGGAGGAGCCGCCCCGAGCGGAACGAGAACCAGGCGTGCCACGTAGCGGTACGTGGGGGTGATAGGGGGGGCTTGTCCTTGTACCGAGTCGGTTCTTGGACTGGGCATGAGACATGCTGCCCCAGGTCTTGGCTGCTCCTGCAGGGACCTTGGTCAGCTAGCGTCTCAGCCCACTGTCGTGAGTAACTCTGGACTCCGAGCCGTGAAATTCATAGAGGACACCGGATCATGCCGTCGAACGGAATTGGTCGACAGCGGAGATGGGCACTAGAGTTGCTGATGGTAGCATGGCAGGTGCAGGGCGGCACGCACGCGGTGGTATCGGACCGGGTGGTGCTCGACTTCCGGGACTATACGCTAACGGTAGCCAGCCCGTACCAGACCCCTACGCCGGCCGTCGGCATGCACCCCTATCCATGGCGCAGCACGGTCACCTGCCGCGCGGCTGGTGACGGTCTGGCCACACAGTCGCCAGTCGGTTGGACAGGTACGGGCAGTGTCCCGGCAACGGGCCTTGGGTGGAGTACCGGAGCGTTCGTTCTCGATGAAGTGGCGGGCTCGACGTCCTCATCGATCACCTGGCGTTGGCTGCCGAGCCAGGACGATCCTGATTGTGATGGCTTCTCAAACCTCTGGGAATCCCATTTTGGAACCGACCCGAACAACCCCGCAGACTACCCCCGTGAGTTCACGACGGTACCGGTCGTCACCACCAGCGCGGCCGACCTGCAGGCGGCCCTTAGCGCCGCGCCAGCCTTCTCGCGGGTCTTGCTGAAGGCCGGTCTGTACGTGGGCAACCTCACGGTCGGAACCTCGCTCCTGATAGAGGGGCAGGATGGCTTCGCGACGGTCTGCGACGGCAACATGGGCGGCACCGTGTTCACGGTCACGAGCGACGCGCATGTTCTGTTTCGCAGTCTGGTGGTTCAGAGGGGTCGGAGTGCCCTTGGAGCCGGCATCAACGGGCAGGCTGCTCGGTTCATGGGGATCATCGGCACAAAGGTCGACCGGAACTCCGCAACCCCGCCCCCTGCGGGCGGCAAGGAGAGCGGAAGCGGCGGGGACGGCATGAACGGTGGGGATGGCGGGGGCATCTACGTCGGCAACACGGCGACTCTGCTCGACTCTACTCTCTCCAACAACTCGGCGCTTGAGCCGGGAGACCTGATGAAACAAGGAAGAGGAGGCGCTGCCTACGGGAGCACCGCAGGATACATCAGGATCCGGAACACAGAGGTGACACATAACTCGGTTCTGACCGCAGGCGGGGGCGTGTACCTGGACCAGTCCTGCGGCGCCGACATCGTCGGGTCAAGCTTCAGCAACAACTCGGCTGGAAAAGAGCTCCCCGATGTCCAGGATATCGGTCTGGGCGGCGGGCTCTACGTCAACGACAACTGCACGGTGACGATCGGGCAGACGAGTTTCGACCGGAACAACGCGCAGGGTCTTGCCAACCGCAGCGGGTTCGGGGCTGCCATCTATGCCGGCCAGAGCGGGCTCATCCGTGCGCAGGACATGACGCTCTTACGGAATCGCGCATGGAAGGACGGCGGCGCAGTGTGTGCCAGGGGGTCAGCGCAGTTGTTCATGAGGGATGCCGTCTTCGACCAGAACCACGCCGACCGCAACGGGGGAGCCATCGCCACATCTGACTCCAGCAATGTGACCGTTGACAACGTGCTTGCCAAGGGCGGGTTCTCAGGGCAACTGGGCGGCGGCTTCTACATCAGCGATTCGAGTGTGTTGACGATCACCAATGGGACCGTCGTGGGCAATACCGCGGCGGATCGTGGGGGCGGAGTTACCGGCGCGGAGGTGGGTGCGACGATCGAGCTGCGGAACACGATCGTTCACGGCAATCGTGCCGGCATCGGGTACCCGCAGATTGCCCGCCTCATGTCAGCCGACATAAGGGTCGAGTTCTGCCTGATAGAGGGCGGCTATGCGGGAACCGGCAACGTGTCCGGTGCTCCCGGCTTTGTGAGTGCGGGTGCCTGGCACGACGGCGGTACCCCCACCAACTATGACGATGACTGGTGGGAAGACGGCGACTACCGCCTGACATCGGCATCACGAGCCAGAGATGCAGGCAGCAACTCGTTCGTGGCGGGGGATGTGACAACGGACTTGGACGGGCGGGAGCGCATCTTCAACGACACCGTGGACATGGGTACCTATGAGTACTTCACGGTAACTCATGCGACAGACGACGCATATGCCACATCCCGGAACCAGGCGCTGAGCATCCCTGCGCCGGGTGTGCTGGCTAATGACACTGTCCCGGTGGGCCGAACCCTGACCGCAATCAGGGTTGCCGATCCAGTCCATGGCACGCTGAGCCTCAACAACAACGGCAGTTTTCTCTACATGCCGAGCAGTGGATTCCTGGGTACGGACAGCTTCACATACACGGCCAACGATGGAACGGTCAACTCGAATGCAGCGACGGTGACGATCAGTGTGACGGCCGGGGGCCTCGCCACTGTAACCCTTGGCGACCTCTCGCAGGTCTACGACGGCACTGGCAAGCGTGCGACCGCCAGAACCGTGCCGCCTGACCTGAGTGTCCTGCTGACCTACAACGGTACAACCGCCCCGCCGGTGAACGCCGGGACGTATGAGGTGATCGCGACCGTGACAGACGCTGGCTATTCGGGGATAACGGAAGGAGCGTTGGTCATTGCCAAGGCGGTCCCGGTGATCTCCTGGCCTGCCCCCGCGCCGATGGTTCAGGGAATGGCCCTCTCTGCGGCGCGGCTCAACGCGACGGTGAACGTGCCGGGTTCTTTCGCCTACACTCCCCCTGCCGGGGTGGTGCTCGCGGCCGGGAACCATACGATGAGCGTCGTGTTCACTCCTGGCGATACAGCCAACTGGACGAGTGCTGCAGCGACAACGATACTGACGGTAATCGCGGCGGAAATGGGCAGCCAGTTCAGTGTCGTATTCCTCGATCCCGCCAACCCGGCGGGACGGTGTATCTGGGACTTCACCGGCTCCTACGCGATCGGGATTGGCGCGCACACGATGCAGCTCGATCTACTTCATGACACCGATGGTCGAATGACCGGAGCGGCCTGGCTTGCCGGTCCCATGCCGTCGGGAAGCGATGCCAGCATACCCCTGACAGCCAGAGGCAAGGCGGATTGCAGAGGCGGACTACCCTTTGTGGCCCTGAGCTTGTCGGGACGAGGGGGGCCATCTCGTGCCAATCTGAAACTCGCGCTGGCCTTGGCAGGTCGCAATCTGGATGGTGTCTACACCGGCAGTGTTGCCGACCAAGTCGGGGGCCGTGAGGGCATCGGCGGCGCCTGCGCGTTGCCGATCGATCCAAGCATGGATGGGCAGTTCCAACTGGCCCTGGCCCTTGATCGAAGGAGCCAGGACCACGTGACGGGGTTCGGAATACTGACGCTGGCAAATGGGCGTCAGATTGCTGTGCAGGCTACGGGTAAGGAGGCTGCAGGCTTAGTGATTCTCCGGGTTGGCGGGGATGGGGCCATGGACCCGCTCTTCGGTGCGGTCAATCTCCGGCTAACCCTACGGGCTCTCTCGAGCAACTCCGCCGAAGTGTTGCAGTTGGGCGGCCGGGCATTCGGACAGTCACTGCGCTGGCCGTAAGGGTCCACTCAGCGACCAAGGCTTCCCAAGCCGCCGAAGGCACGGAGTGCCGTTGACGCAGCGTGCCAGCTCTCCTATCTTGGAGGCATGGACCAGACAACGCGGCCATCCCTGCTGGAGAGTCTCCGTGACGTCGAGAACCACGCGGCGTGGGCGGAGTTCTTCACGCTCTATGGCGGTATGATCCGGGGCTACGCCCGCAAGCTGGGCTGTTCGGCCGCAGCCGCGGACGATGTCACCCAGGAGACAGTGGTCCGACTGCTGAAGCGCATGCCGGGGTTCGTCTACTCGCCGGAGGGTGGTCACCCTTTCCGCTCATACCTGCTGCGGATTGCGCACGGATGCACTGTGGACTCGTTCCGGCATGAGGGGCGGTTCGTGGCGCTGTCTGCAACGCCATCGGGGGAGTTCCATCTTTGTGACCGTCCAGGCGACTCTGGGGTGACCCTACATGAGACGCCGGACACGGGAGACCAAGCCTGGGCTGAGAGTGTGCTCGCGGAGGCCTGGCGGCGGGTGTGCGCTCGCATTCGTCCCGAGACCGCTCGCGCTTTCCGGGCGCTTGCGGCCGGCGCGGCGCCCGCGGAAGTCGCGCGAGACCTTGGCATCGCGCGCAACGCTCTGGACCAGCGCAAGTTTCAGGTTATCGACAGGCTACGGCGCGAGGTCAAGTCTATCCTTGCCGAGACTGGCGAGGTCGACATGCCGCCATCCCTGGCGACCGCCATCGGGCGGGCGCCGTGGGCCGAGTCAGCGCCCGCTGGCCTGCGTCTGGCATTCGAGACCAGCACATCGCCAGAAGGGCAGTGTACCCATCTGCGCTACGTCCGTGAACTGCTGGAGTCGTGCGTCAGACCGCCAAGCCCAGGCGTCTACCTGGGGGATGCGACCCTACCGGGCAGGATCACTTGGACGTTGCTGGAGGCAGGACTGGTAGTGGGTACGGCGCCGGATACCGGGATG
>CAILUI010000377.1 GCA_903837355.1 uncultured Victivallales bacterium | reverse complement strand
TAACTACGCTACGCACGAGACGAGTTGCCCCAGGCACAAACCGACCGCGACTCGTGCGAGAAAATAAAGTTCCCCAGCCCTTCTGGCTCGGTGGAGTGCGTAAGTTGGGCTAGGCGAATGGGAGCTGCGGGGCCTGCGCGTGGAACTGCTCGCGAAGCGTGGCGAAGGCATCGATAGCCGCGTGCCGACCGGTCAGTCGGTGACCTAGGGTCAGGAACCGGTCGAAGAGTTGGGACCGCGTCGCGCGGTCGTCTGCCTCAACGGCCTGTGGCGTTTCCAGCCTGCGCTCGGTCCCGCGGTGGCGAGCCCGCAGAGCACCGGCTGGGGTTGGGTCCGGGTGCCCGGCAGTTGGCGCGCCTGGGGGGCGTTTGAGGGGGTGACCCGAGCCAGCGGGCCGTCCTGGGATGGCTTCGATGGCGAGAACCCGGCCGCCTGGTACGAGCGCGATCTGACAGTTCCGGCGCCGTGGTCTGGCCGCGCCATCTTCCTCGATCTCCAGCGCGTTTCGACCGATGCGGCGGTGTTCATCGACGGGCGGGAGGTCGGGCGCCTGGCCTGGCCTGGCGGCGAGATCGATCTGACGGCGGCGGTCCAGCCGGGGCAGACCCACCGCCTGCGCCTGAAAGTATGGCAACCGCGCGCTGATGGCCTCGTTCTTTGCCGGCTTGCGCGCCAACGGGTTCAACTGCGTCGAGCTGTGGCCGTGGGACCGGGACGAGCGGGGCCGGCCGGAGTTCGATGACCTCTGGTGCGTGGATCGGTGACCCCCAGTGGCGCCGCAACGCCGCCTTCGGCGAGGAGGCGGTGGCGATGATCAAGCAGGTCGACCCCAGCCGGCCGGTGCTGCTGCACGCCGGCGGCCCGGTCGGCGACATCTACACTGCCAACAACTACCTCTGCATCACGGCTCTGCAGGAGCGTGAAGAGTGGCCCTCGCGCTGGGCCGCGGACGGCGATGGACGATCGATATTCCGCCCACCTGGGCAGGCAAAGACCTGCGGCTGTCGCTGGGCGCGGTGGATGACTTCAACACCACCTTCTTCGACGGCGAAAGGGTGGGCGCGACCGACGTCACGGTGGCGAACTACTGGAACGCCCCGCGCCTCTACACCGTACCGGGGCGGCGGGTCACTCCCGGGCGCCACGTGATCGCCGTGCGCGTCTTTGACCACTTCGGCACGGGCGGCATAGCCGGCCCGTCCGAAGCGTTGGCGGTGACGCCGAAGGAGCCGCTGGCGCTCTACCATCCCGACTGGCGTGCGGACTTCCCGCTCGGCGACGATCCCTACCGCTACTACCGGTGGTGAAGAGTGGCCAATGGTCAACCGGAAGTGAGGCCGGTGGCTGCGAGCTTCTCAGTAGGGCCTGAGCCGCAATCCGGCCACGCGCCGGAAGTGCTCGCCGTTCCGGGTGACCAGGTCGGTGTCGTGGCACAACGCGGTGGCGGCAATCCACAGGTCGTTGTCGCCGATCCGCTCGCCGCGTTCCCGCAGTTCCCTGGACAGTTGCCCGTAGCACCACGCGATGGCTTCGGAGAGAGGGATGACCGGGTAAGGACGCAGCACGTCAGCGCAGGCGCGCTCGTCGTCGACCCCTTCGGCGAACTCGCCCCAGGTGACCACGCTGATGCGCACCGACGCATCCGGGTTGGCCTGGAGAAAGCGGCAGGCACGGCCAGGCTGGCGCCTGGTTGCCTCCCGCTGGAGGTCGATCAAGAACGTCGTATCAAACAACATGTGGCACACTACCACTTGCTGGCGGACACGCGGGGTTTCCGTTGGGCCTTGTCGAGCCGGTCGAGAACGTCCTCAGAGATCAGGCCTGTAGCGGTACGCATCTGCTCGGTCAACTGCGCCAGGAGGGCTGCCGCGGTCAGTGGTTCTTCCTGCCAGACAGCGCGCCGCACCACGGCAGAGAACGACTCCCGCGGGGCACGCTTGGCCCGTCTCAGCTTCTCGTAGGCGTCCAGTTCGAGCGTGATTGTCTTCGTTGCCATGCATGAACCATACACGACGAGGACATGCTGTGCAAGACGCGGTGAGCCTATGCTGACCGGAGAGTGCCCAGGTGCCGCGCGGCCTCACTCAGGCCTGTCCTGGCTCTTGCCGGCACTCTACCCCCCCCCTTGACGGGTGTGCGGACTTCGCACTCGGCGACGCCCCCTACCGCCATCACCGGTGGTGAAGACATGACGCGACGTCGCGGATGATCGTCGTCGCGCAACTCTGCATTTTCACGGGACTTCCGAATCTCGAACCGTGTATTCCGGACAGCCGCTCCGGTGGGGCGAATCCGCCGTGCGCCCGCAGTCGGCGCCCACGGCAGAGCCCCGCAGTCCGGCCCCCGCTCAGGCGCCGAAGGCGTGCCGGGTGAAGGCGTCGACGACGGCGGCGGCATTGGCCGTGGGCGTCTCGGGTTGCAGCGTCTTGGCGGGGGCGAGCAGATAGTGCCCGCCGTGGCCCATCTCGGTGCAGAGGCGGTCCACCTCGACGTGGATCTGCGCGGGGGTACCGAACGGAATCGTGCTCTGGCTGCCCAGGCCGCCCCAGAAGGTGATACGGCTACCGTAGCGCCGCTTCAGCTCGTACGGGTCCATGCCCACGGCTTCCGGCTGTACGGACTCGAGCACGTCGAGCCCGATCTCGATGAGGTCAGGCACAATGTCGGCCACGCCACCGCAG
>CAILUI010000376.1 GCA_903837355.1 uncultured Victivallales bacterium | reverse complement strand
TCCCTGGGACCGCCGACCGTCGGGTCGGCTATGGCCACGGCTCAGCGGCGCGTGCGCGCCCGGGGAGCTTCGCCCTCCAGTTTGCCCGCGACCAGTTGGCGGAGGCGCAGGCGCGCCACCTTGTGCTTGACCACCCTTACCACCTCGATCTCGTAGTCGCCGAAGCGGAAGCGCTCGCCGGCGGCGGGAATCCGGCCGGCGAGTTTCAGGACCAGTCCCGCCACCGTGTCGAAGCCGTCCCGGTTGACGGTGCAGCCCAACGCCTCGCCAAGGGCCGCGATGCTCATCTTGCCATCGCACTCGAAGGCGCCGCCTTCGAGGATGGCGAGTGCCGCCGCGGGCCGGTCGCGTTCATCGTGCAGTTCGCCGACCAGTTCCTCTACCAGATCTTCGAGCGTCAGGATGCCGACCACACCGCCATACTCATCGACCACCACGGCCATCGGGATATGCTGGTAGCGCAGTTCGTGCAGCAGGCTGGTTACCGACTTGGTCTCAGGCACGAACATGACCTGTCTGCGGATGTACGGACCGATGGCAGTGTGTGCCGGCAGGTCGCCGCCGTGGGCCGAGGCCGCATACAGCAAGTGGCGCAGGCTCACCACCCCGACAATCTCATCCACACGAGCGCTGAACACCGGGAACTGGGCGTGACCCGTCGCCACCGACAGGCGCTCCACATCGCCCACCGTCGCCTCCTCCGGGACCGAGGCGACATCGACCAGCGGTACCATCATGCTCGAGACGGGTTTGCGGTCCAACTCGAAGACCGTCAGCAGGATCGACCCGACCAGATCGGGTACGACCTCCTGTTCGGCCGCCATCACGGCCATCGCTTTCAGGTCCTCCCTCGTCACCGCCGGCTTGAAGGCATTCTGCATCGGGCCACCGGCCCAACCGGCCAGAGTGGCGGCCATCCTGGCCACCAGGAACGAGATCGGCGCGAGGATCGTCTGAGCCAGGCGCAGGGGCCGCACCAGGGGCAGGGCCAGCGCGTCAGCATGGGCGCGCGCCAAGGACTTCGGCACTAGCTCCGCCAGCACCAGGATGCTCGGGATCATGATCAGCGCGTTGCTGACGGTGCCCCAGTCCCAGGGCGCTGGCACGGCGCTGACGAAGGCCTGGAAGGCGGCGCTGGGCTCAATGTAGCGTCTGACGATCACCTGGCAGAGGCTGGTCGAGGCCACCATCGCCAGGTTGGTACCGGTCAGGGTGGTGCCCAGGAAGCGCTCTGTCCGCGACAGCATGGTGCGGATCTCGCCAGCCCGCGGGTCGCCGCGCTGCGCCAGATCATGGATGAAGGCCTTGCTGGTAGAGGTGTAGACCGTCTCGGAACCGCTGAAGAACCCCTGCAGCAGGATCAGCAGCAGCACCAGCCCGATGAGGACCCAGAGCGGCAGCATCAGGGTGCCCCTCCGCTCGGCCCACGCGCGGCTCGCACCACGGTCAGGCGGACGGTGCCGACGCGTCGCCCGGCCATCCGCAGCACGTGGAAAGTGCAGTCATCCAGCGCGACCACATCGCCGGTGCGCGGCAGTCGCCCCAGGCGTTCCATGACGAAGCCGCCGACGGTGTCGTACTCCTCAGAGTGGAGCTGCAGGTCCAGCGACTCGGCCAAGTCGCGCAGGTGCAGACGGCCATCGATGTGGTAGCCGTCGCGGACCCTGATCACGTCCTGTCGGCCGTCCGCCGTTTGTGGTGAGATCTGGCCGATGAGCTCTTCCAGGACATCGTTCATGGTCAGAACCCCGGCCGTCCCGCCGTGTTCACTGACGAGCACGGCGAAGCGGGCGTGCTTCTCCTGCATGGCGGTCAGCAGGCGCTCGACGTTGGCGGTCTCCGGGAGCAGCAGCACCGGGTATACCGGCAGGGGCTCCGGCGGCGCTTTGCCGCTCCGCACCTGGTCCGCCCGGGCGCGCCATTCGGACAGCGGCGTCTGCATCCACGGTGACTGCCGCCAGCGCGGCAGGTCCATGGTGCTGACCACCCCCCAGATATCGTCGAAATCCTCGTGGTAGACCGGCAGCCGCGCGCGCCGGTGTTCGCGGGCTTTGGCGAAGGCCTCGGCGAGGGTGGCATGGTCACGGATGGCGACCACGTCGGTGCGCGGCACCATGATATCGCTGGCCCGGACCGTATCCAGACGCAGGATGCGGCGCACCAGCTCGCGCTCCTCGACGTCCGAGGCGCCGGTTTCGGTCGCCACGGCCATCATCGCGGTGATCTCCTCGCGGGTCACGTTGTCCCATTCGGCCGCCTCGCCCCGCCCCAGCAGCCGCATCAGGGCCTGGGCGGCCAGGCGCAGGAGGTCGCGGGCCGGCGCGGTCAGCCAGGCCAGCAACTCCAGCGGCACCGCGACCCACCGGGCCACGGCCTGGCTGTGGTTGCAGGCTATCGTCTTTGGGGTGAGGTCGCCGAAGACGATCAGCAGCGGCCAGACCGCGACGATGCTGAGGACCGTCGACCAGGTCTCATCCCCGTGCACCAGATCGCCGATGGCCGACGCGCACAGGCTGGTGAGCAGCACATTGACGGTCTCGTTTCCCACCAGGATGGTGCTGAGCAGCCGCTGCGGAGTTCGTAACAGGCGGTTGGCCGCACGCTCGCCAGCCCCGCCTTCGGCAAAGCGGTGCACCTGGGAACGGCTGAGGCTGAACAGCGACATCTCGGATGCCGAGAAGAACGCCGACAGCGCGAGCAGCACGACAATGACGACACTCTGCGGGAGGTATGGGAGCAACTCACTCATAGAGCCGCGTGCAGAACTCCGTTGCTGCCTAGGCCCGGGGCGGACGCCGGCAGGTGCTGCGGCAGTCCCGTCGTGGGCGGTGGCTACCTTGCACTATAGCAGGGGTGACGCGGAACCGTAGGACCGCGGCCGCGGAACCAGGGCGGTTCCGTTTTCCCAACGACCATCGGTGTTGTTCACCGGCACGGTGAAAGCGTGAGAGCGTGATTGCGTGAGGGTTACGGCGCGTGTGCCGGCCGTCTGTCACGAATCCACGCTTTCACGTTCTCACGCGCTCACCCGTAGCGGGAACCGCGATCTTGGAACAGCCCTGCCGCGGAACCGTCGCACTGGGGTTGACAGACGGCGGCGGGCGCCGTAAGCTTGGAGGCGCGAACACAGCACCGATCTCGCTAACCGAAAGGCGCAGGCCATGCAGCGACGCGATGCCCTCAGATCCATTGCCCTTGGCACGGTTTCGCTGGTGACCGGCCCGACCTTGCTGCTGTCTCGCAAGAGCCGTGCCGAAGAGGTCCCGGCAACCGCGTTGCCGGACCTGGTGGCGGTGCGCAACGGCGAAGCCGACGTGATGCTGGACAAGGCCATCGCCGCTCTGGGTGGCATGGGCCGTTTCGTCGCCAAGGGGGCGACGGTGCTGGTCAAGCCCAACAGCGGTTGGGCGCGCGAGCCGGAGACGGGCGCGAACACCAACCCGGGGCTGGTCAAGCACCTGGTCGAGCTTTGCCTCGCGGCCGGGGCGAAGAAGGTCTATGTGGTGGACCATACGGTGAGCTCCAGCGCCGAGTGCTACGGCAAGAGTGGCATCAAGGCGGCCGCGGAAGCCGCCGGCGCGATCATGGTCCCCGGCGACGACGAGCGGCACTACCAGACCGTCGAGATCGCCAATGGCGTTCGCCTGAAGTCGGTACAGGTTCACGAGTTGCTGCTCTCCTGCGAGGTGCTGATCAACGTGCCGGTGCTCAAACATCATGCCGGTTCGCGAGCCACCGCCGCCATGAAGAACCTGATGGGGGTGGTGTGGGACCGGCAGGCCTATCACAAGCAGGGTCTGCATCAGTGCATTGCCGACTTCTGCCTGTACCGCAAGCCCCAGTTGAACATCATCGATGCCTACCGGGTCACGGTCGCCAACGGGCCGCAGCGGGCCCGCCCCGAGGACGTCGAGACCCGCAAGATGCTGCTGGCCTCGCCCGACATCGTGGCGGCCGACGCGGCCGCCGTGCGCCTGCTGAATGCCACGCCGCAGGAGGTCGAGCACATCGCTCTGGGTGCCGGCCTGAAGATCGGGCGGCTGGACCTCGACGCCCTGAACATCCAGAGGATCGTGTTGTGAGGCAACGCCTGTGGGCACTGCGCCTTGCGGTTGCCATTGTCGCCGGCGCCCTCTTTGCCGTCGCCTTCCTGGGTCCCGCCGCGTCGGCGCAGAGCCTGGCGACGTGGTTGCCGCGGACGCAGGTCGGGCCAGCGCTCTACCGGCTGCTGGGGGCCTCCAGTCTGGCCGCGGGCCTACTCCTGGTCAGTGTGGCCGTGCTCACCCTGCTGGCCGGGCGGGTCTACTGTGCCGCCTGCTGCCCGCTGGGGATCCTGCAGGACGCGATCCGCTTCCTGGCGCGCCAGGTACCCGCGTTGCGTCGCTGGCAGGACCGGCCGAGCAAGGGACGGCAACCGCCGTCTTCCCAGCGTTTGGTGCTGCGTTGGGCCGTGCTGGGGGTGACGGTGGCCCTGGCCGTGCTGGGCTGCTCCACTGCCGTGGTCGTGCTCGAGCCCTACAGCGCCTGTGGGCGCGTTCTGACCCAGGTCGGCGGACCGAGCGTGCGCGCCGGCCGGGAGGTCGTGTCCGCGGCGCTGGAGCGCTTTGACATCTACGGGTTGGCAGGGGGGCTGGCGCCGATTACCCCCGCGGCGGTGCTGGGTCTCGGTATAGTGTTTCTGCTGGCCGTGGCGATTCTGGCGGCCCTCGACGGGCGCCTGTACTGCACCACGCTCTGTCCGGTCGGTACCTGCCTTGGGCTTTTGGCCCAGGCGGCGCCGCTGCGGGTACGCTTCGATACCCCGGCCTGTGCCGGCTGCGGCCTCTGTGCCCGGCGCTGCCGGGCCCACTGCATCCAGGGCACTGGCGCTGCGGTCCGGGTCGATCGGGCAGCCTGCGTCGCCTGCATGGACTGCTTGGCTGTGTGCCCGACCGGCGCCGTGCGCTACGGCCTGCCCGCGCGCCGGGGCGGCGCTGGCCCGAGCCCGGCCGCGGCCGGCCGCGACG
>CAILUI010000375.1 GCA_903837355.1 uncultured Victivallales bacterium | reverse complement strand
TCGCGGTTCCCGCTACGGGTGAGCGCGTGAGAACGTGAAAGCGTGGATTCGTGGCAGACGGCCGGCACACGCGCCGTAACCCTCACGCAATCACGCTCTCACGCTTTCACCGTGCCGGTGACCAACACCGATGGTCATTGGTAAAACGGAACCGCCCTGCCTGCGGACCGGGGCGGCTTGACCTGCCGTGCGGGGCGCGTATAATCACTCCAGCCGGAGTCGAAAGAACCCCAGGAGGGCGCACGATGAGCCGTCTGCCTGAGCTTGCCGTCGTGGCCGTCGCCGTGGTGGCCGCGCTGGCGCTCATTCGTCCCGCCGGCGCCGCCGAGGCCGGCCCCGCCATCGTCGGTATCAGGGCCTTCCCCGACGCCTTACGGATACGCACCACGGGCCGTTCCCCGGCCGCCCGGATCGTGGAACGGCGGGCCTACGAGAGGGACGCCGCCGCGCCTGCTGCCACAGCCACGGTCTGGGCGGGCAGCCTCGAGCCGGGGGAGATCACGGTTCCCCGCTTCGCAGCCGGCTGCGACCGCCTGTACCGCAAGTTCCAGCTCGTGGACAGCGCCACCGAGCGCGCCCTCGGAGCGGTGCACTGGCCCGATGACCTGGCTGCGCTGCCCGCCTGGAGTCAGACGTTACCCTGGCCTGCCAGCAAGAAGGGCGTGAGCTGCCCGGTGGACCTCGAGGACCTCAAGATCCTGGGCGTCACCTATACCGACTTCGGGGTGGTGCTCGCCGGCATCTTCGACTGGACGGGCGGACCCCCGGCGGAGACCTGGACGGTTGACGGGCAGGAACTCCCCATCAACGTCACCTACATCCGCGATCTCGACCGGCAGATCAAACGCATGACCGAACTGGGCATCAACGTCACGCTGATTCCGGTAAACGGCGTGCCGGCGCAGCCCGACCCCGCGAATCCCCTGATCAACCCCGCCACCGACCTCCCCGGCACGCCCAACCACATCGGGGCCTTCAACCTGACTGATGAACGCGGCCTGCGCTTCTACCGCGGGGCCTTCGAGTACCTGGCCCAGCGCTACTCCGACCCGGCCGGCACGCACGGGTGGGTCAGCGGGTACGTCGTCGGCAATGAGGTGCAGTCGCACTGGTACTGGCACAACTCGGGGCTGGCCCGCGGCGAGGACGTAGCGCGCGACTACGCCGACATGTTGCGCGTCGCCTGGCTGGCCGTGCGCCGGTTCCACTCCACGGTGCGCGTGTATGCCTCGCTGGACCATTTCTGGACCGCCCGCGCCGACGCGAATCCGCTCAAGTCGATGCCGGGCCGGGAGCTGCTGGAACGCCTGAACGAGACGATCGGCGCCGAGGGCAACTTCCCCTGGAATGTGGCTTTCCACCCCTACCCGGAGGACCTCTTTGAACCGCGCTTCTGGAACGACCAAACCGCCGGCCTGGGCTTTGACTCGCCGCGGGTGACGTTCAAGAACCTCGAGGTCCTGCCCGCGTTTCTGGCTCAGGAACGGTTCCTGTACCAGGGCGCGCCACGGCGGATCATCCTCTCTGAGCAGGGTTTCAACTGCCCCGCGGGCGCCACTGGGGAGGCCGTGCAGGCTGCCGCCTATGCCGCGGCGCACTACAAAATCAGGCACATGCCGGCGATCGACGCCTTCATCCTGCACCGGCACGTCGATCACCGCGATGAAGGCGGACTGCACATGGGCATCTGGACGCGCAAACTGACCGGCGACGACCCCACGGCGCCAGAGCGCCGAAGGCTCTTGCACGAGGTCTTCCGGCGGGCGGACACCGAGCAATGGCAGGAGGCCTTCGCGTCCGCCAAGACCATCGTCGGCATCACGGACTGGGCGGAGATGCTGCCCTCGACGGCGCCGATCCCCGCCGACTGCGGACTCTTCGCTCAGCCTCTGCCCGCGGACCGCGTGGTCTGCAACCTGCTCGACCTTGCCGACGCGGCCAAGGTCTCGAACTGCCTCGACTGGCGACAGACCTGGACGAAGGGCGCCGACGGGCGCGTCTACCCTGCCCTCTTCCACCACCCGCCCAGTCCCGAGAAGGGCAGCGGCGAGGCCGCGTTCACTATCGCCTTGCCCGTCGGCAAGCCCGGGGCGCGACTCGTCCTGCAGGTCGGGACAGCGGTAACCGGACCGACCACTGACGGCGTGGGAATGTCCATCGCCGTCGCGGACCGCGAGGTGTGGGCGGGAAGGCAGACGGGACCGGGCCAGCCTGCCGATCACAGCGTGGATCTGTCCGCCTTCGCGGGGCAGACGGTGACGATGATACTGCGCGTGGATGCGCTGGGCAACAACACTGGCGACTGGGCCAACTGGCTGCGGCCGATGATCCTGATCGATCCGGCCGAAGACGGCACGACCCCCTGATGAGCGTCTCAGAAACGGAGCACACAGGCACGAGATGAACCAGACAGCATCTACGCCGGTCATTCCCGCCGCGTGGGAGATCAGAGCACGGCTGCAGAGCTTCGCCGGCAGCGCCGAACCCGTGGAGTGCCTGGAAGTCCCCCTGGCGGGTGACAAGCAGTCAGCGGCAGCGGACTTCGCCGGCGCCAGGTGGGCGGTATCCTGCACACTCCGCCCGGCCGCGGACCGGCCCGACGCCGTGGACGGTATGCTCACCTGCCGGGTTACGGCCGGCGCTGCCGCCGCGGTGAATGCCGCCCTCGAACTCGTCCTGCCCGACTGGGACGCCGCCCACTTCCTGATGCTCCCGGCTGCCGCCTACAACGGCAACCGCTTCGCCGCGCGCTTCCAGAAGTACCCGCCGATCGCGACCGACGTCGCCGATCTGGGGCCGGCGCCGGCGACCATGATCACCGACGTCCCGCGCCTGGAACTGGACCCGCACACGCCCTCGGGGTTACACCTCAGCACGGGTGACGAGACCACGCCCTGCATCACCTTCTTCGCCCCCGCGGGTGGCTATGCCTGCATTCTACTGACCGACCAGGGCGGTGTCTACGGCAACCACGGCGTGCGGGTGTGCGAAGACGGCGATCGCCGCCGGGCCGTTCTCGCCATCGAGGCCCCCTGCGTGCGGGCCAGGCTCTACACCATGCTGAACTCCAACACGGCGTCCTGGGACCGTGGCGCGCGGCTGGAAACCGGCGCGGAGATCGTCATCCGCTTCCGGCTGTTCCGTTTCCCGGCCGCCGACGTGCAGGCACTCTACGACCGTTTCGCCGAGGTGCGCCAGGACCTTACCGGGCCGGTGAGCCTGCGCCACAGCCTGCCATTCTCCGCGGCCTGGGCGATCCAGGAAGCCAAGTACAACGAGCACAACTGGAACCCCGCGGGCTACTACGCCGTCGGTGTACGCAAGGACTGGGATGCGGGTGACAACAAATACCAGGACTGGCAGGTCGGCTGGGTGGGCGGCGGCATGGCCACGCTGCCGCTGTTGTTTCAGGGCACGACGGAGAGTCGGGCGCGGGCGTTGCGCACCCTTGACTGGCTGTTCAGCGTCGGTACGGGACCGGCAGGGATTCCTTACGGGGTGTTCCACGCGGGTCGGCCGTTCAGCGACCATTTCCGCCAGGTGGACAGCACGCGCTGGGTCATGGTTCGCCGCCTGGGCGACGTCCTGTACTTCGCCTGCAAGCAGTTCGACCTGTTGCGGAAACAGGATCCGGGGTGGGTGCCACCGCCGGTGTGGGAGAAAGGCGTCCGCGCCCTGGCGGATGGACTGGTCGGCGTTTTCGCGAAGTACGGCCAGCTCGGCCAGTTCCTCGACTGGGACACCTGGGAGATCGTGGTCGGGGGCTCGACCGCCGGCGCCATGGTGCCGGGCGGGCTGGCTCTGGCGGGGGCCTGGTTCAGGGAACCCCGGTATAGCGATGCCGCCGCGCGCCTGGCCCGGCACTTCAGCGAGCGGGACGTCGTGGCCGGAGTGACCACCGGTGGCCCCGGCGAGATCCTCCAGGGCCCGGACAGCGAAAGCGCCTTCGCCCTGCTCGAGTCGCTGGTCGTGCTCTACGAGACCACCGGCGATCGCGCCTGGCTGACTCCGGCCGAAGCCATGGCCCGACAGTGTCTCACCTGGTGCGCCTCCTACGACTACCAGTTCCCCGCGGAGTCCTGGTTCGGCCGCCTGGGCATGTGCGCCGCCGGCTCCGTCTGGGCCAATGTCCAGAACAAGCACAGCGCACCCGGCATCTGCACCCTCTCGGGCGACAGCCTGCTCAAACTCTGGCGCGCCACCGGCTGCAACCTGTACCTCGAACAACTCCGGCAGACCGCGCACAACCTGCCACAGTACCTGAGTCGAGCGGATCGGCCAGTGGGCGAGGCAGCGCACATGCCACCAGGGTTCATGTGCGAGCGCGTGAACTTCAGCGACTGGGAAGGTGTCGGCGGCATCGGCGGCAACCTGTTCGGCTCCTGCTGGTGCGAGGTGTCGATGCTGCTCACCGCCGTGGAGGTCCCCGGCATCTACGTCCAGCCGGACGTCCGGCGCATCGAGGTTTTTGACCATGTGGACGTCGTGGCGCTGGCCCCGGTCGCTGGCAGGATGCGCCTGCGGATCACCAACCCGACCGCCTTTGAGGCCAGGGTCAAGCTCCTCGCGGAGAGCTCCCGGCAGGCGCGCGAATGCCCCTTGGGCCAGAATGCGCTCTGGGCGGCGCCGGTGGTCGTGGTCCCTGCCGGGCAGACCGTGGAGTGGGTCGTCTGAGCGCCGTGGACCCACGCGCCGGGTGACCCGGCATCCACTACCCGGACGCATGCACGTCGGCACCGTGAGGCGAGAGAGACCGGCCAGAAGCCCTCCAGCGGAGTCAGTAAATGAGCAACCGTGAGATCGTGCCGCACGCGCCGGCGGCAGCAGCAGACCGTCACGCCCGGGCAGGAATCAGGCGCCTGGCGCAGCACGCCACAGGCGCAGCCGTCCTGGCAACGCTGGTGGGCGCCGCGGCGCTCGCGGGGGCCGAGGCAGGCACTCTGCTACTGTCGCAGGATAGCCGCACGCAGTACGTCATCGCGCTGGCGCAAGACGCCTCGCCGCCGGAGCGAACCGCGGCCCGGGAACTGCAGCACTACCTGGGGTTGGTGACCGGTGCCGAGTTCGCCATCGTTGAGCCGCCCCAGGCCGGTGAGCGACCCGTCATCGCCGTCGGCCCCGGTGCGGCCAGACGGATGGCGCCGGACCTGGTGCTGCAGCGGACCGATGCCGGCGGCCTGGGGCATGATGGGATCGTCCTGAAGACGCTCGGCAAGCATCTTCTCCTCACCGGTGCCGAGGGTTCCCGGCGCGGCACGCTCTATGCGGTGTACGAGTTCCTGGAGCGTGAAGCCGGGGTGCGCTGGTGGACCAAGGATGAGGAGTTCGTGCCCACGACAGCGACGCTGGCCGTGCCTGCCCTGGACGTCCGCTACGCCCCACCGTTTCTCTACCGCGAGGTCTTCAGTTGGGGCATGATGCCTGGGGAGAAGCACTGGGGTTACGACGACTCGGACCAGGCCGCGGTCGACTGGACCCAGCACCGCTTTGCCGCACGACTGCGCAACAACGGCCACGGCACCGCCATGCCGGCAAGCCTGGGGGGCTGCTACATGCCGCTGGGCTTCTGCCACACCTTCTACCCGCTCCTGCCGCCCGCCACGTACTTCGGGGACCACCCGGAATGGTACAGCGAGATCAACGGCCAACGGGTGGGGGAGAAGGCCCAGCTCTGCATGACCAACGACGCCATGCTGGCCGAGCTTGCCAGGAACGTCCTGGCGAGGGTCCGCCAGCAGCCGCAGCTGGGTATCGTGGTGCTGACGATGAACGACTGGGGCGGCAACTGCCAGTGCGCCCGCTGCCAAGCCATGGATACCGCCGAGGAGTCACCCATGGGCTCGCTGCTCTACGGCGTGAACAAGGTGGCTGCCGCGGTGGAGACCGAGTTCCCCGAGTTCCTCGTGGCAACCCATGCGTACCTATACGCGCGCAAGCCGCCGAAGATGCTGCGGCCACGCGACAACGTGCTGATCTGGTACTGCGTGATCGAACGCTCCGCAGCACAGCCGATCGACAGCGAGATGAACCGGGCCCTGCAGCAGGATCTCCAGAACTGGGCGCGGGTGGCACCCAAGTTGTTCATCTGGGACTACACCATGAACCTGCCCGGGCCGTTCGCTCCCCACCCCAATCTGCACGTGTTCGGGCCGGATTTCCGCACCTATCGCGACTCCCATGCGGTTGGCGTCTTCTGCGAGAGCGAAGCCAACGCCCTGACGCACGCGGTGGAGGCGAAGGTCTACGTCATGGCGCACCTCCTCTGGGATCCGGCCCAGGACGAACGCCTGCTCATCGACGACTTCCTGCAAGGCTACTACGGCAAGGCCGCTCCCGCGCTTCGCGACTGGTACGAGCTGCTGCGCGCCGAGGCGGCGAACGTCCATCTTGGCTGGAGCCGGGGACCGGAGGCGTCCTGGTTGGGCTTGCCGGCAATGAATCGCGGGACTGAGCTTCTGCAACAGGCCGAGGCGGCGGTTGCCGACGACGCGGTCCGGCGGGTGCGGGTGCGCCGGGCGCGGGTCGCGCTGGAGCACCAGTGGCTGCAGGGCTACGGGCTGTACCGGCGGGAGGCGGAGCTTTCGGGCAAGCCCTTCCTGGGACCGGCTGACGCGGCGGTCGCCGCCCGCGAGTTGGCCGGTTACGTACTTGGGGAGATCGAGCGTACGCGGGACCAGGCAATGACCGGTACCGTCGAGCTCTACATGGGAGTGTCCTACAAGGACTACATGGACCGCCTGACGCGCGTTGCCACGCTGCGACCGGGGCCTTTGCCAGCGGAGTTTGCCGAGGTCCCCCGGCAGCGGATCGTCGATATGGATGAGACCTTGGCAAGCGTGTTCGAGTACGCCGGGGCCAGTGTCGTCGCGGATCCCAAGGCCGCCAACGGCATGGCCATGCGCGTCCCCAAGGCCGAAGCTCCGAGTTGGGCCGTGCAGGCCAAGACGCAGAGTCTCGGCGCCTTGACCGGCTTCGGCCGGTACCGTGTCTATGCCGTGGTGCGCTGCGATCTGCAGACGGACACGGGGGCAGCATTCGTCGGCGGCGTCTGGGACGCACGCCAACGCCAGGGGCTGGGAGCCGTCAGCTTCCCGATCGCCAAGGCCGCGCCGCCACCGCCCGCGGCAGCCATTGACGCCAACCCCGAGGTCCGCTTCGCCACGATCAGCAGCGGCGCCCCGGTCACGGACGGTGAGTACCACGTCTACGACTTCGGACTGTACGACCTGCCACACCCCGAGATCTCAGTTTGGGTCGGGACCACTACCGGCGACATCTACGTGGACCGTTTTCTCTTCGTGCGGGAGTAGTGGTCTCACGCTCATGGAGTTTGTGGTGCTGCAGGGGAACGCACTGAGTTACCGAGAAGAAGTCAAGGGGGCAGGGAGTAGAGCGAACGCGCTCCGAAACGCTGCAACCGCCGAGGCGAGCAGCCGGTGCTATGTGCAGGAGAAACCAAGCATGCAGATGACGCCCCGTGCCTTAACAGCCGCAGCCTGCCTGCTGGCGAGTGTGGGCGCCAACGCCGCAGAGATGTACCTCTCGCCCAGCGGTAACGACACCCATCCCGGCACCGCGGCGGAACCCTTCGCGACGCTCGAGCGGGCACGGGATGCCGTCCGCGAGTTGCGGCAGCAGCAGCCGAACCGAACCACTCCGGTGGTCGTGCAGTTGCGCGGCGGAACCTACTGGCTGTCCGGGACATTCCGCCTGGAGCCCGCGGACTCGGGCACCCCGGACTCGCCCACTGTCTACGAAGCCGCTCCTGGCGAGATGCCGATCCTGAGCGCTGGTCGCGCTCTCACCGGCTGGCGGCAGGAGAGGCCCGGTGTGTGGCAGGTCGCATTGCCCGAGGTGGCGGCCGGACAGTGGCGTTTCGGGCAGCTTTACGTCGGCGACCAACGGCGCCCGCGCCCGATGCTGCCGAAGTCCGGCTACTACTTCGTCGGCGGGCCGAGCGGCAATGCCAGCAGCGAGTTCGTCTATCGCCCGGGCGAGATCGACCCGAACTGGCGCAATCTGACCGACATCGAGATGTGGAGTGCCCACAGTTGGACGGACGCGCGGCTGCCACTCAAGTCGGTGGATGCGGCCAAGCGCGTGTGCTACCTGGCCGGAAGCACCTGGCATCCGGATCTGGCGGCACTCAAGGAAGGCGTCTGGTACCGCCTCGAGAACGTCGCCGAGGCCCTCGACGAGCCGGGCGAGTGGTACCTTGACCGGCCGACCGGCACACTGACCTACCTTGCCAAGCCCGGCGAGACCCCGGCAGACACGCCAGTCGTCGCGCCGCGCTGGGATCAGGTCGTACAGATCGATGGCAACACGGACCGCGGCGAGTTCGTTGACCACCTCAGTTTCCGCGGATTGACCTTCGCGCACGCCAACTGGGCCAGCCCCAGCGGCGGGAAGAGTTACAATCAGGCCGAGTGCGGTCTGGGAGGAGCAATCCAGGTGATCAACGGGCGACACGTGACCTTCGAGGGCTGCGTCGTCCGCCATACAGGCAACAGCGGAATCGTCATGGAGGCCGGTTGTTCCGACTGCCGGATAGAACGCTGTGAGCTGGTCGATCTGGGGGGCTGCGGGGTGAGGATTGGCACGGCTCGCTTCGACGACGAACCCGATGCCCGGAAGCACTGTTTCGGCAACCTGGTGCGCGACTGCCTGGTCGCGCACATCGGGCGAGTTCACCCTGCCGCGGTCGGACTGCTCGTCACTCACGCCCGCGAGAATGTGCTCGAGCACAACGAGGTCGCCGACACGTACTATTCGGCGATCTCCGTGGGCTGGCGGTGGTCTGGCGGTCCCAGTCCAGCGCACCACAACCGCATCGAGTACAACACCCTCCACGACCTCGGCCAGGGCGTACTGAGCGACCTGGCGGGCATCTACACCCTCGGCGAGTCGCCGGGTACCGTCGAGCGCTTCAACCGCATCCACACCGTGCGGCGCGCCCGCTATGGCGGCTGGGGCATCTACTTCGACGAGTCCAGCGCCGACATCGTGGTTGAAAACAACCTGGCCTACGACACCGAGGATGCGCCGTTCCACCTCCATTACGGCCAGCGGCTGACGCTGCGCCACAACATCTTCGCGTTCGGGCAGAACGACCAGATCAAACTGAGCAACCTGGCGAAGGCCGGGACGATGCAGGTGGAGGGTAACGTGTGGTATTACACCCAGGGTGAGCTCTTCAATGGCGCACCTGACGAGGAGATCAGCTTCAGCCGCAACCTCTACTGGCACGAAGGCGGTACGGTGACCTTCCCGGGTGGAAAGACCCTCGAGCAGTGGCAGCAGATCGAGCCGGACTGCCGCGTCGCTGACCCCACGTTCGTGGACCCGGCTCGAGGCGACTTCCGGCCACAGACGGGTGGCCCGGCCGCCGAGATGGGGCTCCGTCCTGCCGATCTGTCTCAGGCCGGCAGGTTGACGAAGACCAACCTCACCGCGGGGCTGCCGCCAGTGCCACGGACGTTCGACCCCGCTCCTCCTGAACCGCCACTGCAACTGAGTGAGAACTTCGACGGCTTGCAGACTGATCGCAGTTGGCCTGGCTGGACCCAGATGGCCGCCAGCGTCGAGGAGAACGTGCGGGTCACCGACGTTGCCGCGGCCTCGGGGATGCACAGCCTCCAGTTCAACGACGGCCCGGGAGGCGCGGTCTACTTCCCGCACCTCTTCCGTGAAGTGCAGTACCTGTCCGGCAAGGTTCGGATCTCTTTCGACCTGCGGGCGACCGCGGGCAGCGACTGGGAGTTCGCCTGCCGCGACAACACGCCGTGGTTCACTGACGGGCCCAACGTCAGGGTGAAGCCCGGCGGTCAGCTTGAGTCGGGCGGCCAGCCCGTCGCCACGCTGCCGCTCGACGCGTGGGTCCACCTCGAGCTGACGTGCGCGGTCGGGCCCGACCGCACCGGCGAGTATACTCTGGCCGTGACCCTGCCCGACGGCAGGGCACAGGCCACCACCATTCGCCTCAAGGAGCAGTTCGGCGAACTCGGCTGGATCGGGTTCGCCGGCCTCAGCACCGAGCGCGTGAAGACGTACCTCGACAACTTCGAACTGCACCCGGAGCAGTGAAGGAGACCGGGCCATGCTGCCCAATCCCAACCGGCGCGCCGATTCGCTGCTCACTCTCCCCGCATGGCGACCTTGACCGGTCGCCAGATGCCGGCGGCCTGGCTGCCCTTCTTCACCCGCACGACGAGCGTGTGTGGCGTGCTCGCCGCGAAGGGCACCGGCAGGGCCACGGTGAACGCCTGGTCCCACATGACCTCCGCTGGCTCCTTCTGCTCGCCGATCTTCTCGCCGTCGAGGAAGATGCCTGCGTCGCCATCCACGGCCCCGAAGCACAGCACCGGCGTGGGCTTCACGAAGCCGAGCGCCGGGGTGGCTTGCGCTGCCTGTTCCAGGACGGCGCGAGACGCTTCCGGAAGCGTGAAGCGGTACTCCTGACGGAGCGCGCGGGCGAGTTCCCATGCCGCGCGGGCCCGCTTGCGTCCTCCGGCGCCAGCTGGCGCTGCGCGGACTCGGCCGTCATGGCCATGGTGTAGGTGCTCAGAGCGTGGCCAAAGCGCATCGCGGTACGCGCCGGCCGACGCTAGCCGGTGCGCTGGCCTGCGCCACGTCGCGGGTGGCGATGGTCGGCGGACGCAGGGGACGGATGCTCAGGGTTGGCTGATCTCGATCAGGTACGCCGGCTGGTCAGGCGGCACTGTGAACGTACAGCCCTCGATCGTGCCATTGGCGATGATCGTGCCGTTGAAGTCGCGGATGCGGTAGCGTCGGCCGGCCAACCATTCCGCCTCGATGGTCGCCGCAACGCGGGCGACCAGCACCGGGCCGTGGCCGGGATCGGTGACCGACCGCGCGAGGCCCATGCAGTAGTCCTTGTCCTCGGCCATCCGTTTGAGGTCGATCAACAGTCCGGCATTGGCGCTGGTGCTCATCGCCGAGAGCAGGATCGAGCGCGATGCCGCGAGCGGCTTGCCATCGCGGCTGACCAGGCTGATGCCGACATAGCGTTCACCGGCGATGGCGAAGGGCAGATCCTTCGGCGTGGTCACCTGAATGCCGCTCAGGCGGACGTCATCGGTGAAGTCGAAATGGTCGCCGGCGAAACCGACCAGCGCCTTCATGTGGGCAGCGTCGATCACCAGCAGGCCGTCCTGCTTCCAGTGGTACGAGATCTGCGGTGTCGGACGGTGCACGGGTTCGCTCTCGGCGCGCGCCTGGTCGATCAGTTCGCCGTCGAGATGGTCGTCCTTGACGCTCGGATCGAAGCGCCAGCGGAAGCCGTGGTGATAGGCCGTGCGCGCGGCCGCTTCGCCGACCGCGCCGCCACCGTCGACCTTGGCGAGATCATAGAGCGAAGCGCTGCCCAGGGTCAGCACCGTGGGCTTGGCGGCAGCCTGGAGGTAGCCGTGTGTGAACGCCTCAGCGCAGACCTTCACGGCTGACATCAGCACCTCGTCGGTACGCATCATGACGCCGTCCCAGTTGCGTCCGGCGTTCATGTATTCGAGCGGTCGGCCGTCCCAGCGGCCATCCGCCCAGACGTTGGGAAGGGGGTGGCCGTAGTAGTGAAAGCTCACCACGTCGAGGTCCTGAATCGCGGCATTAGCGAGCAGTTCATAGATGAATTCCAGGCGGTACTTCTGCGGATTGAACGTCATCACCTCGTACATGAAGGCGGGTTTCCCGACGACGGTGCGCGCATCGATCCAGTTGTTGATCAGCGGCGGCTTGCGCAGCAGGCTGCGGAAGGGGAAGCTCGCTTCCGCCGGATCGTGCGAGCTCATGTCCTGGTAGGTGGCGTGCGTGGTTGCGGAGCCATCTCCGGTCACCAGGCCCGACAGCGGACTGCCCGAGAACGCGGTATCGTAGATCACCGGCACGATCTGACAGCCGACGCCTGGCCGCCCCTGGGCGCGTACCACCGCCAGCGATTCGGCCTTGGCCCTGCGCACCGAGTCGGTGAGGAACTGCACGACATCGCGCCCGCGTGCCGGCGAGAAGTCGCTCGGTCCGTACTGCGCCTGCGTGGTCGTCACGCCGAGGCCAAGGATCTTGGCGATCCCATCGGCACTCGTGCTGCCAAGCAGCGGTAGCAGCAAGATGGAGCGCGTGGCGACGGTCTCGCCGCTGAGCACGCTGCCCCAGGCAGCCGTGATCGCCGCATCGTTGCCGTACTTCCTCAGCAGCCATTCATTCCAGGCGACGTTGATCTGCTCCTGAAAGAACTTCGGCAAGCTGAGATGCGCGCCCCACAGGATGCGCATGAACCACCATTCCTCGTTGGTCAGTTCCCAGCAGAAGAAGGCTGGGTCCTCGCCATACGCCAAGCCGTTGTGTTTGTTCTGATGCGCCATCACCTTGGCGATGTAAGCGTGGTAGACAGCGCGAATACGTGGATCGAAGACCGCCGGCAGGCATTCGCGGATGCTTTTGGTCTGGCCCAGGCCGACCAGTTCGATCATCGCCTGATGCCAGGCTGCGGCGGTCGCCGGGTCCTCGATCGCGTGCTCCTGATCGGCCGAGACGTGGCAACTGTTGAGGAGGTCACACCAGATGTGGCAGCCCTTGGCAGCGAGCGCCGCGAGCAGGTAGTCACGCAGGTCTTGCTCGCTGCCATCGCCGGCCGCGTAGGCATCGTTGAATGCCTTGTCCCACCATAGCGTCCGGAAGCCATTGAATCCGTGGTCGAGATACCGGGCGACCTCGCGATCGATGTCGGCGTGCGTAGGGGCTTGCAGGTTGCCCTGCGCCGACCAGATGCGGAGGCGCTGGCCGTGCTGCGACAGATGGCCGTCGCTGACGCTCACGTAATCTGCAGGCAGCATCCTTGGCCTGGCCGGCGGGCGGCGCTGCAGTTCGCCCTGCGCTTCGGCAGCGGGAATGTGCCTGACCCTGAGATCGTCGTACCATGCCACGCCGCCGGTATTGTCCAACGTCTGGAGGTGGATCTGCGCCGCGGTCGTGCCCGCCGGTGCGCGACCGCGCACGAGCACCTGGGTCCAATCACGGGTGCCGCTGAGCGGCAGCATCTGCCACATCGCGCCGCCATACGGCGTGCCGCCCTGCAGTTCGGCGAGCGTGGTGCGGTTGAGTTCTTGGGTGTCAACAAAACGGATGACTGGGCAGGTTGCGCCGGTGGCGGTCTCGGTCTTCACCCAGGCGCTCACTTCGATGAGGTCGCCGGGCGCCACCGGGATCAGTTTGGGTGACAGGAAATTGTGCCCTGGCATGCCAGCCAGACGGATGGCGTGGGTTCCGCTGTGGGCCACGGTGCTGTCCCAGCGATAGCCTGGCAGATTGTGGACCCAGTACGGCGAGGCGCGCGGGTTGGCGAACACCGTCGGATTCCAGCCGGCCTCGTTGCCTGGCGTCGGATTCGCTTCAAACGAATCGTCAATCACGAAAGCGTCGGCGGCGTGCATCTGGGCGACTGCAAGCAGCAGGGCGCAGAGGGCGCTAGGGATGGTCGTGCGGGTCATACTTGGCCTTATGGATAGCGAACGGGCATTTGGGCTCCTGACCGCGAGGCCCCGTTGGCGCCCCGTTGCCGGCTTCCTCAGTTGCCGACGGCTGCCACGTCGACCAGCACCACCGCCGGACGCCGGTCGGGAGTGGCGGTGCAGAACGTGACCTGCTCGAGCGACAGGCCGCGGACGTGGCGGGCATAGATGCCGTGGGCGGGCACCGTGGCCCCGAGGCAGGCGTACTCCGGCCAGTGGTCGCCCATGGCCTCGAGGTCGAGCTCCGCGAGCTCTGCCGCCGCATCCTGGTCCGTGCCGCCGCCCGCCGCCGTCATGGTGAGGTTGCGGAGGGTGATGTTCTCGATGGGGTGGCCGGGCGAACCGATGAAGATGAACGCCGAGTCCTTACCGCAGGCCGTGGAGTCCACCAGGATGTTGCTGAACAGCATGTCCCGCAGGGCCTTCAGTGGGGCCACTTCCTCCGGGGCGTCCGCGCAGGCGCGCTGTTGACAGAAGGTCATGAACACCGGGCGCGGAACACTCGCCATCACGAGATTGGCAAAGACCATGCGCCGCATCTCCGCGCCCTCGCACATCTGGATCTTGAGACCCGAGTCGTCGATATCCCGGAAGACGCAGTTGCTGACCGTCACGTTCTCGAAGTCGCCGCAGGACAACAGGCCGATGCGGATGCCGGCCCACTTGCTGCAGAAGGTGCAGTTGCTGATGACGATGTCACGGCAGGGGCGGTCCACGCGTGAGGTCTGGAGGCAGATCGAGTCGTCGCTGGTGTCGAAGGCGCAGTTGCTGACGCGCACGTCGGTGCAGCCGTCGAAGTCAAGGCCATCGCCATTGTCGTTGGCGCGGCTGTGGATGCGCACGCCGTCGACGGCGATGTCCGAGCAGTAGAGCCAGGCCGACGTCCACGATGCCGGACGCGCCAGGGTGACGTCGCGCAGACGGATGTTCGAGCAGTTGACGAAGCGGATCAGCATGGGACGGTTGCGCTGCGGGTCGTCCGCGTTCGGGAAGCTCGTCCGGTCTCCCTGGCCGTCGATCGTGCCGGCGCCGGCGATGCCGATGCCCTCGGCGTCCCGGGCGAAGATGAGGCAGCGGTCCATGCACGCCTCGTTCTTGTACATCTGCCTATGCGTAGCGGTCGCGTAGTCGGCAATCCGGGTACTGCCGAGCAGGGCCGCCCCGGGATCGAGGTGGAGATGGATGTGGCTCTTCAGGTAGATCGTGCCGGTGACGTAGCGCCCCTGGGCGACGGTCACAGTCCCACCGCCGTCGGCATGGCAGCGGTCGATGGCGCCCTGGACCGCGGCCGTGTTGACGGTCTGGCCGTCGCCCACGGCCCCGAACCTGCGGATGTCGTAGTCCTGCATGGTGGTGCCCTCTGCAACTCCGTTCAAGGGTGGACTTGCGGCCCGGAGCCCGCCGCGAGAACCGTCACCGTCGGGCTGGTCATTCGCAGCGCGTGCAGGCAGCCTGATGTGCCGGCAGCAGGACCTCCGGCGGCCGGCAACTGCACAGAGGGCTCGGCGGCGCGCCTCAACTCGGGTGCTTCCTCTCGTCGATCCCCCGTACTACCTGCACTTTGAACGCTTCACTGTACCGGATACAGTCCCGCATGATGACCTGCCTTTCCCTCGTGCCGGTGTCAGCCTGCAGCCAGACCAGGCAAGCAGGCAGGAAGCTCAGCAGGCGTCTATCCCCAATCTGATGATCGTGTCATAGCGGTCGCGCCGGTCCAACGGCAGCGTGACCATCAGCCCGGCGGCATCCTGGGTGACGGTCGCCGTCCCGCCGGTGAGCACCGTGTGAGCAGAGACCTTGCCGGGGAGTGACGGCAAGCGCAGGGATCCCTCGGGCCACCGCAGGATGTGCAGGTACACGGTATTGCCGCGGGACGTGGAGCCGCCCCAGTCGCCATTCGGCAACGGTCCGCCGCGCGTTGCATAGACGCTCTCGCCATACTGGGTGAGCCAGGCGCCAATCTCCTGCAGGCGCTCCGCCTGGCGTGGCTCGATGCGACCATCCGGCATCGGGCCGGTGTTCAGCAGCAGATTGCCGTCGCCGGTGACGCACTGCACCAGCGCGTGAATGCAGGTCCGCAGGTCCATCATCTCGCCACCCGGTTTGTACGACCAGACCCCGCCCACCAGGCAGATGCACGATTCCCAGGCGCGCTCGGTCTGGAACGTGCCGAGTTTTTGCTCCGGGGTGTCGAAATCGCCCTGGAACTCCGCCACCCGTCCGTGATGCACCGACGCGTGCAGGCGGTCGTTGACCAGAATGCCGGGCTGCAGCGCCCGCGCCAGGCGCAGGACAATATCCGGATCCCACTGATCGTGCGTGCCGCCGATGTGATCGAACCACAGCACATCCAAGTGCCCGTAGTTGCAGAGCAATTCCAGCAGTTGCGCATGGTAGAACGCCAGGTAGCGGCTGTGGTTCTCGGTCAGATAGTCCGGATGGTACCAGTCGCGGGCCGAGTAATAGAGCCCCAACTTCATGCCCGCCTCGTGGCAGGCATCCGCCAGTTCTCTGACCACATCGCGCCTGAACGGGCAGTCCGGCGCCGTGATCTTGTGCTGGGTGTGGCGCGTCTCGAACAGGCAAAAGCCGTCATGGTGCTTGGCGGTCAGGACCAGGTACTTCATCCCTGCCGCCTGGGCGATGGCCACCCACTCCCGGGCGTTGTAGAGCGTCGGGTTGAACTGCCGATAGAAAGCGTCATATACTGCCGCCGGTATTCCGGGATCGGCGACCGTCTGGTGATCGCCGATCCGTTCCGGCCCCTTGCGGCACCAACTGATGTCACCGCCGCCGATGGCCGCCGGTCCCCAGTGGACGAACAGGCCGAACTTTGCGTCCCGCCACCACTGCATTTCCGCCGCCGTGGCCCGGCGCCATGGGTGTTGCTGTGCGTTCGTTGTCATAGGTTCCTTTCGCATATCAGCTTGCACGGCCATGTGGGCTCTACCGGTACGGCTCAGGCATGCTTGACACTCCGCCGCGCGTGGAGTTCTCACTGCGTGCCTGCCACCCAACGCAGATTGCGGAATTCCGGCGGCGCTCCCTGCCAGTCGGCGCCCAGATCCAGCGTCTTTCCGTTGCCGTTACCATTGATGCGGAGCGTCTCCTTGGCGCCCAGACGCAGCTCTCTGAGCCCCTGCCAGTCGAGGATCGAACTGCCGTCGGCCTTGTGGAAGTCAGTCGGCAAGAGACGCACACGTTGCCAGTCGGCGCCTCCGCTAAGCGGGATCTCCGCAGCGAGATCATCAAGCCCGACCACCAGCTTGTTCGGATTCCCGGAACGCACCTCAATAGCGAGCTCCGCAAACGGCGGCGGCAGCCATTTCGGGTCATGCAGTTTGTGGGTTCTGCGCGCCCAGTTGTCGGTCAGATCGTAGGTGAACCACTCCTTCTGCCAGCCGGGCGCAAACGTCTCGATCACCAGGGAGGCACTGTCCGTCGCCTTGACGCCGGCCTCCCTGAGTTGCTCCGGCGTGGCCACGAGCATCTTCGACGAAAGACTGCAGTTCTGCGCCGTGTAGACGCCGTAGTAGTAACCGGCGCCGATGACTGGGGCGTCCAAGGGATAGAGCACATTCGCATAGACCCACAACGGCTTGTCCGTGCCAAGGACCGGCAGTTCCGCCGTCCAGGCGCCACCGGCATCTCGCGCCGCCGCATGGTGCCAGAAGCGGTTGACGGTGTTGGCCATCTCCTCCTTCTCACCCTCTTTCGGCCCTTGCTGTGTGTAGAAGATATCCACGCCCAGAATCGGGCGCGAGACGTCGGGCGTGACGGTGAAAGCCGGCACGCCACCCGCCGTCTTCAGTTCCAGCGTCGCCTGCGGAGTCCGCGGGAATGCGAACGTGCCCTTCAGATGCTGGTCAAACCATAAGAGGGTGGCCACCTGATAGGGTTCCGTGTCCTGGTGGTTGTGGTGCGGTGAGCAGGTGACCCGCCAGTCCGTGCCGGCAACTTCCAGAAGCGCCGCTTGCAGATCATTGATGCGTCCGTGAAAGTCGTTGGCGGGGCTGAGGAAGATGATCGGGCAAAGGATGCGCTTCAGGTACAGATCGTCGCTGATCGTCGCCCGGTAGAGGGCATGCTCGGAATAGCGGTCGCTGACGCCACCGCAGGACGGTGCCGCAACCTTGACGCGCACATCACTGCCGGCGGTCATCACGGCAAGTTTGCCGCCCATGGAATGGCCGTACACGCCGAGTTTCCCGGGATTCACTTCCGGCTGCTGTTCGAGGAACGTCAACGCCCGCCGCGCCCCGAGCGTACACAGGAACCAGGGATTGTTTCGGGGCGACTCCACGGCATCCAATGTCCAGGCTGCCGGTGCCATGTGGCCAAAACTGTTCTTCTCGTTCCGGCACGGCGCGTGATAGGCGTCGAGCGCTCCCCAGTCGGTGGTAATCTTGTACTTCGGGTCGGTAGTCTTCCCGTCCCAGAAAAGTTTGACGATGTCGGGATTGACGGCGTAGTCGGGAGCGCTGATTCGCCCCGCCCAGGCCAGAGAGATCGTCGCATAGCCGCGCCTGGCGTTGGTCAGCGGCGCATTGCAGTCGGCATATTGCCCGCCGCCGTGAATCTGCACCAGTCCCGGCAGTCCCCTGCCGCCTTTGGGGAAACCGTACACCGCCGCCATCATCGCCTTCTGCCCCTTGAACACACCGATCCGGTAACGGAGGACCCGCAACACCACGCCGTCCTCTTCCCATTCCTTCAGCAGTTCGACTTCCAGCGGTTCCTGGCGCGGGTTATAGCCCGCCCACGACTCCGCGACAGTCTGCGGCATCTTGCCGTCCGTGAGCGGCGGCAACGTCTCCTGGGCGATGGCGGTCAGCCCCAGCAACATAGCCATGGTATGGCCCATCCCGATTCTCATCGTCGGCACTCCCTGTTCATTAAGCTGGGGGGGGCATTCGGATTGACCCCGACGCCTCAGGCCCCCCGCCAGCGCGGTTGCCCCCTTGCCTGCCAACGGCCCGGGAAGCATACGGGTACCCGGTGTGCTCTCGTCTGCCGCGACGCAGGGGGTGGTGCGCCCTCCCCTGGGCCCGCGCGTGCGGCACAAGGGCACAGGAATGACCACAGGTGCGCACCCGAGCGCCGCAGGACGCGCGGCAACCTGATTCCGGACCATTCTGCAGGCACACACGGCAAGGGAATGGCTTTCCCGGGTCACGAGGAGGCAAGATAGTCCAGGTGTGGTGGAAGTGTAGAGGGTCGGGAAAATGCACCCGGCCGCCGCTGATGTGAGCGGCTATGGCCACGCCGTTGCCACCGCAGAACACAGGTTGTACGTTTGGGGCGGTGAGCCGTGTCGGCAGGGGCCCCGTCGTTCACCCACATCCGGGCCCGCCTACAGGCCTGACAGTGCCTTCGGCTTCCGGGAGAAAGGGCGGTCCATGCGCGCGAGTCTGTTTGTGCTGAAACGTGCGGCGGTTGTCGTCCTTCTGGCCGCCTTGCCGACGCCATCGCGGGGCGCTGATTTCGCCCTCGTCCGGGCGGGGAAATGCCCCGAGGAGATCGTGATTGGAGCGCAAGCCCCCACCATGGTGCGCTATGCCGCGCAGGAGTTGGGCGATTACCTGGTCAAGATCTGCGGCTCCCGGCCGGCGCTGGTACAGGCGGATGAGCATTGGCAACTGCCGCCGGGGGAAGCCCGCCGGGTGTTCATTGGCGAGAGTGCCTTCACGCGGGGCATGGGGATCGTCCCGACGGCACTCAAGCCGGATGGCTTCATCGTGGCAGCAGATGAGAAGAACCTGGTACTAGTCGGCCGGGATGAGCCGGTGCCCTATGTGGAGAACAGGCAGGCCATCATGGGGCTGGGGTTCGAGACCCTGTTCGTCAACGAGCCGGCCAAGCTCTGCGCTTACGGGCAGACGGGGTCGTTGTTTGCGGTCTACCATGTGCTGGAGAAGGATGCGGGCGTGCGCTGGGTTTGGCCCGGCGAACTGGGCGAGGAGATACCCGCCAGCAACGAGGTGAAGGTGGCGGGCGGACAGCGCCAGGTCGAACCCGCGTTTGCCTATCGGCAGTACTACGGGTTCAAGTTCGCAGACGACCTGGCGGCGGCGCAATGGTATCGGCGCGCAGGCTTCGGCAGTACCACCGATCCCATGTGGCCCAACCACAGCGCCTACTCGATCTACGGCAACCCGGAGAATTTCAAGAACCACCCAGAGTGGTTTGCCGTGCACAATGGCGTCCGACACCCGGTGGACCTGTGCTGGTCCGAACCCGGACTGGTCGACGAGTGGGTCCGCCTGGCCCGCGAGTTCTTCCACACCTATCCGGACGCCACCATGTTCCGCGTGATGCCGGAAGATGGCACGGGGGTCTGCGAATGCCCGCGCTGCCAGGCGAAGGTGGACTGGAGCCCACCCCAGGAAGGCGCGGGTCCCCTGGGCGGCAACGCCTTGCTGGGGAACCTGCTGTGGCCGGTCATCAACGAGATCGCTCAGCGCGTACGGAAGGAGCTTCCAGACAAGTACATCGGTTGCTGCGCCTACGCCAACTACCTGAAACCCCCGTTCCAGGTGGAGAAAATTGAGCCGAACGTCGTGGTGATGTTCTGCGCCATGACCCCCGCGATGTGGGCCGGCTCGGGCTACGACGCCGGAATGGAGCAGTTTGAGAAGGGCTGGGCGGCAAAGGGTGTCAAGGTCTTCGCAAACTGGGACTACATGAATGCCCATGTGTTCGTCACTGGCGGCAACAACGGGCTCTACACGCCATTCGTTATCCCACACTTGCTGGGCAAGCGCTACAGCCGGCTCAAGGGCGTTTCGCGCGGGGCTTTTCTGGAGGCTGAGAACCTGCCGGGTCTCGGCCTGCAGTCGCTCAGCCACTACGGCATGGACCATGTAAACTGGTATGTGCTCGGCAAACTCTGCTGGGATCCGGCCGTTGACGTGGACGCAGTTCTGGATGACTACTGCCGCGCCTTCTTCGGGCCGGCCGCCGCCTCCATGCGCCGCTTCTGGGACATCCAGGAGACCCGTTGGGTGGCTCGGCGCGACCTGCTGGCCTGGGATGAGGCCCCGACGCGCTGGAATCACGTCTACACCCCGGCGGCCTTGCGTGAGATGTTCCAGGCCTTGGACGAGGCTCGGGGGTTGGCGCAAGCGCTACCCGAGAAGCGTTACCTGAAACGCCTCGAGTTGATTGCGGGCGAGTACGCCATCCTGCGTTCCTGCCTGGTGGACGAGTGGGATGCCGCTGCCGCCCGGCCGCTGCTTGCAGGCAATGGCGGCTTCGAGGAGGGCGACTCGCCTGTTCCCGCGCAGTGGGTGGCGACCGATGGTTGCCGGGTGGCACAGGACGAGAAGCTGTCCGGCCAGCGCAGTGTGCGGTTGGAGGGCAACGAAGCCGTGCTGTGTGGAGAGCCCCTTCGCCTCAACCCGGAGCACGACTACCGGTTTGCAGTCTGGTTCAAGACCCAGGGCAACGGGAATCCGGATGCGGCTCAGGCATGGCCGCGGTTGAGCGTGGTCAATCCCGGCGCGGCTGGGCAGCCAGTGGCTAGCGTCGTCCCGGCTCCCGCCACGATCGTCGCGACCACCGTGGCGCGACCCGGCAACGTCCGTGACTGGCAACGGCTCTACGTCATCTGCAAGCCCGGTGCCCTCGCCTGCGTCCGGCTTCAGGGCGCCCAGGGCTATAGTTGCTGGTTTGACGAGGTGACGGTGGAGGAGTTTCCCGCCGATTGGCAACGGCGGGCCTGCGGGTTCCCATCCTATCCCTAGTCCAATGCCGATAGCACAAAGAACCGTGCTCGCCGAGGACACGCCGCGCCACCGCGTCAGGTCGCTACGGCATTTCCAGCTCATGGTCACGCTGCAGTGTCCGTTCGCGTGCGCCCACTGCTGCTGGAACTGCCACCCCGGTCGCGGCGGACTGATGCCGGTCGCGGATGCCGTGAGCCTGCACGCCCTCGCTGCGATCATCGCGAGACCACTGCGCGACTACCACCCGGGCGAGACGTCTGGCGTCGGGCCTTCCACGCTAGGGCGTAGCGCCAGCCCCCGACTCCATCTCCGCCCTCGCCTTGGCTGCATCCCCCCGCCACAGGCGGCCAACCACGGCAACCGGTTCGCCGCGCAGGTAAGCCGCGAGAACGCGCTCCGATGGCGGGAATTCAGCTTCCTCGACGGGCTCGGGGAAGAAGAGGTAAGTGGCAGTCCCGGGAAGCTCGACCACGACCCGGGACACATCGCCGTTGCCCCACGCAACATTCCGGCCAAGGACCCGCTCGGCGTTGCCATGGCATTTGTACTCGCAGGCCCGCCGCACGACACTGTGCCCGTTGCCGTCGCACCAGGTTACCCTCACCTCCACGAAACAGTCCGAGCTCTCGCCGATCCCCAGCGGGGCCTCGATCGGACTGGCAATTCGGACCTCGACGGACTGCGGCCCATGGGGACTCTCGTAGACGTCCGTCGGCGCCCAGCCAAGGTAGGCGCCGACGAGGACAACCCCGATCACCACCCCATCGGTGGTCAGGGCGCGCCATAGCGGTCCGTCGGCAGAGAGCCCTGCCCAGCGCACCACCCAGCGTACGGCGGAAGCGGCGACGGAGAAGGCCACTGCGATCACCGCGGTCGCCACCACGGCGATGAACCACTGCACGGCGAAGAAGATGCCAGAGGCTGCCTGGAAGTGGCCGTGAGGCAGAACCGCTGCCAGGCTGGCGCCGTTCACGAGCAGGGCGACCAGCACGATCGCCACCGGAACCAGGCAAGCGGCAAGGCAGGCCTTCACGGGAGGACGCCTCCGGTATATCATGGCTGCACCCAACCTGCCGGCAACCCAGACTGGTCGCCCGGCTCCCAGGCCACCGCCTAAGATGCCGCCGCGAGCGCTCCGGGTCAACGCCGAAGGTGGGGCGGCCGAGACGTGTATGTGAACCGCTGAACGGCCCATGACCCATGACCCATGACCACTGACGGGGTGTGGTAGTCGCGGTTCGCGTGTCGGTATGTCCGGCCGCAGCCGGGGGCCCGGCTGGAACCTGACCTTCACCGCAGGCCAGATTCCTGCGCGGCCCTCTGGAAAGAGACCGCCCGCAGGTCACAGTACACCTCTGCACGGCGTGCGGGGTCAACCGCGACCTGGAGTCTTTCGGCAAGCCCGGACACAGCGCTCGCAAGCAGGACGGAGTCAAGACGTGGTGCAGCGACGGCAACGTGGTGGTGTTCAGGGCGAAGGGCCGGCGGGAAGATGACGACGGACGGACAACCTGACCGAACCAGCGCTCGGGGCGCGGACCCGCGCCGCGACGACCGGCCCCGATGCCACCCAATGCCATTAACCTTCCCGTTCTGCTTGGCGGCGCGGGGCGATTGCCGGTCGCACGCTGAGCGTGCGGCCGGGGTCGGGTACTGGCACCCCCGACCTACTTGCCCGTCTGCAGCCGAGGGTGCGGCCAGAAAGTCAATGGCATTGCGATGCCCCCCCCCCCAGGGTCAGGTCGTTGGCGTCACTCCCGGTCCGCCGCACCGTCCTCAAGGTCGTGGCCGGCGCCCTTTGCCTGTGGGCCTGCGCCTCCTGCCGCAAGCCGGCCGCCGTGCCCGCCGGCGCCACCTTCGCGGTCAGGCGTGCCCCCCTGGAGATCACCGTCGTTGAGAGCGGTAGCCTCGAAGCGGCCGAGTCGGTCGACATCTTCAGCGAGGTGACGCGGCCGGCCAAGATCATGAGCATCGTCGAGGAGGGTACCGCGATCACGGAAGAGGACGTCCGGAATGGCAAGGCTCTGGTGAAGTTCGACAGCACCAGCCTCGATGAGGGACTGTACCGGCACGAGACCGAAGCCGAGAGCAGCCGCGCCTCCTACACCGAAGCCACGGAACAGCTCCTCATCCAGAGAAGTGAGAACGAAAGCAGCATCCGCAGCGCCGAGTTGGAGGTCACCTATGCCCGCAACAATCTGCGCCGCCTGGTGGGTGACGGCATGGCGGAACGCGTGGCCAAGGCGCCGCCCGCCGACATCGCGGCCCTCCTGGCCGACACCGACCTTGGCGGCCAGACCCGCGAGGATCTCCGCAGCCTGCGTTCAGGTATCGAACTGGCCCGCATCCGCCTCAAGCGTGCCGAGGAGAAGCTCACCTACACCGGCAAACTCTTCGAAAAGCAGTACGTCAGCAAGAACGAACTCGAGACCGACGACCTCGACAGGCGCACGCAGCAGGTGAGCCTGAAGAGCGCCGAAGAGAAGCTGGAGATCTTCCGGCGCTATGACTTCGTGCGCGATTTCCAGCGACTCTGGGCCGCGCAGTTGGAGACCCAGGAGAAGCAGGTGCGGGCTCGCGCCGTAGCGCGCGCCCGCGAGGCCCAGGCCCAGGCCCAACTCAGATCCCGCGAAGGCGCCTACCAGCGCGCTAAACAGCACCTCGAGGAGCACAAACGCGACATCGCGAACTGCACCATCAAGGCCACCCGGCCCGGCTTCGTCATCTATCAGGCCTCACAGCCCTGGGAAAATCGCGGCCCGATCCGCGCGGGCACCGAGGTCAACCCCCGACAAACCATTATCCGCTTCCCGGACTTGTCCCGCATGGCCGTCATCGTGAAAGTTCACGAAGCCCAGATCGATGCCGTGGCCGAAAAGCAGACCGCCGTCATCCGCGTCGATGCCATGCCGGGACGCACGTTCACCGGCGAGGTGCACCGGAAGGGCGTCATCCCCAGCAGCGACTCGAGCTGGATGAACCCGGATCTCAAGCTCTATAACTGCAAGATCCTGATCAAGGACCAGGACGTCGGGCTGCGGCCCGGACTGACGGCCACCGTCGAGATCCTCTCCGAGCGCGTCGAGAACGTGCTGCAGGTGCCCCTCCAGAGCGTGCGGACCGACGCCGAGGGGCGCCACTGGGTCTACCGCCCCGACGGCACCGCGCTGCCCGTGCAGACCGGCAAGCGCAACCGCATTTCCATCGCCATCGACGAGGGCCTGAGCGAGGGCGACATCCTCCTCCTGACCGCACCGACCGTGGCCGAGGTGACCGAGACGGGCGTCCGCCCATGACAGACGATGCTCCACACCCGTCCCATGGAAAACCCAGAGATTGTAGCGGTTAAGGCTGTAGGCTATTAGGTTACAACACCAGATCCGAATCGAGAAACGCACAATGCCCCGAGGCAAGACCGAACCGTCTACAGCCTGAGTACCTAACAGCCTTGGCGTCCTGTGGGACGCCTGTGACGCTGCTCTGCAGGTCCTGGAAAGTAACCACGGAGTCCTCCCATGTACCGCGCCGTTCCCGCCGTCCTGGTGACCGCAGTATGCTGCAGCGCCGCGCTCCAGGCCCAGCCTGCCGACAACGCGACTCCCGGCGTAGCAGTGGTGACGCGAACCGAGGCGTTGTGGTCCGCCGACGTCCCGGGCGCGCTGGGTGCGGCGGCAGCCGACCGGCCCGAGGTGACGATCACCCTGCCGCCCCCCGGACGGGCCACGGGGGCAGCGCTGGTGGTCTGCCCGGGCGGCGGTTACTCAACCTTGATGATGACCTATGAGGGGCACGACATCGCGCGCTGGTTGAACCAGCACGGCGTGGCCGCGATGGTGTTGCGCTACCGGGTCAACCCCTACCCGATCGCTCAGTCGGTGGCCGATGGGAAACGGGCCATGCGCCTGCTGCGGACCCGCGCCCCCGAGTGGGGCCTGAATGCCTCCCGTCTCGGCATGATCGGCTTCTCGGCCGGCGGGCACTTGGCGATGAGCGTGGCCACCGGCTTCGATGCGGGAGCGGCGGCGGCAGCCGACCCGGTTGAGCGAGCCAGTTGCCGGCCGGACTTCCTGGTGTTGGTCTACGGCTCAACCACCATCGGCGGGGGCACGCCGACCAGCGCCCTGGTCACGTCAAACACACCGCCGGCCTTTCTGGTGCATGCGCAGACCGACAAGGTCGTGCCGGTCGCGGAGAGTGAGCAGTTCTGTACGGCGCTGCAGCGCAACGGCGTCGCGGCCGAGTTCCTGCGCCTGCCCACCGGCGAACATGGCCTCGGCTGCGGTCAGGGCGAGCTCTGGGCGCAGTGGCAGACGGCCGCCGTAACCTGGCTGGCCGGCCAGGGCCTGGCCCGTCGCCCCTGAACCGACCACACCCCCGCCCAACTTCAAGAGACGTGGCCATGCTGTACTTCTCGGTCCGCCCGGAACGCTGTACTCGCTGCGGTCAGTGCGTACGGGACTGCCCGTCCGCCATCCTGGAGCGCTGGGCCTGCGCCACTACGAAGTCGACGAGCTCCTGGCAGCGGAAAAACCCTTCCCACATGGTGTGCCCCTGGCCCGGCGGAACCACGATCTGCATACTGCCGCCGAGGGCCTCGTAGCGCCTGCGCATCTCCCCGGAGTTCGTCTCCAGAGGAACGACGGTGTCGGCATCGCCGTGGATGGCGAACATGGGCACACCCGCCTTGGCCAGGGCGGCGAGCCGGTCGATGGGGTTGTGCTCTGCGAGGCGTGCGCCCAACTCCGCCGCCGTCATGCCGTAGGCAGCACTGGCCGCCGCCAGGCCGGGGTAGCTGACCAGGCTGCAAACCGGGTAGATGCCGGCGAAGGCGGCGACCCGGTCGGCATTCTCCGCCGCCCAGGCGAGGGTCATCAGCCCGCCCCGGCTCCGTCCCAGTAAGACGGCACGCGCGGCGAAACCGCGCTTCTGCGTGAGTTCACGGTAGAGCGCGCTGTAAAGCGCCCGGCCGGCCGGACTCCCGAAGGACTCGCCGACGTCGATGCCCGCAATGGCGATGCCTGCCTGCGTGAAGCGCTCAAACAGCCACTGTTCTTCCGGACCAGGCAGGCCAGGCAGGGTCGGCGCATACCAGACCCACGGCGTCGGCCCCGCCGTGACCGTCGCCGCGGGCGGAATCACGAAGGCGGGGCAGCTCTCGACCAGGAAGACCTCCCCCCGGCAACGGCAAGACCTTCGGCGGCGCCTCGGCGGCGCACACTCCGACCAAGGGAAACAGCAGCAGTGCCGTAGGGACCAGCCGTTTCATCCGCGATCCTCCTGATTACTACGTCCCACTCGCCTCACCCGCCGACCACGCCTCGGCTCACTTCCCCGTAGCGTAGGCCGTCACCATCTCCGCATGCCGGAAAAGAAAAGGGCCGGACGCGGGAACCTAATGCCCCGCAGCTTGTCGCATTCAACAGTGAGACCGAACGGGCTGACCAGAGCCCGAGCAGTACGAGACCGAAAAACCAGATCCCCTCGATCTTGACAACTTAACACCCCGGCAGGCTCCTACCCTCCTCCTTCCTCTCTCTCCTCTCTCCCGGACCTGTCGGGGTGTTTCCTTTCGGCCTGACTATTCCCCTGTCCGCACTGCCTCCACGACGCCGCGGATGGCATCGAGTTTGGCGGAGCCCTGAGCCCTATCGGGGACGAGCCAGCCGCCCTCGTCCACCTCGTTCCAGGCGTAGAACAGCAGGGTCTTCGCCTCGGCAACGCCTGGGTTGGCCGTGATCCAGTCGCAGGCTGAGCGCACGTGCGCGGCCAGTTCGGCGGGTGTGGGCTGCAGGGTGTCGCCCAGGGCGTCGCGTGGCCCGCCCCAGCCCGCGCTGAGATTCGGCACCACGCGGCAACCGGTGGCCTTCATGGCGTCCCAGTACCGACGCTGCGCGGCGCACAATCCAGCGTAGTCGGGGCCGCCCCAGCTCGTATAGGCGCCCAGGGCGTCAAGCCCGGCCGCGGCAGCCACTCCCCCCAGGAGGTCGGGCTTCTGCGTCAGCGCGACGCAGTAGGGGTTGCCGAGGCCCCGCTCCCTGGCCCGCGCCCGCAGGGCGTCCATGTAGGCCCGGCACACCTCCGTCGAGCCGAACCATGCCGCCGGCGTGTGGGTTGGGTCCCAGTACATGAGGTACAGCAACGGCCGGCCGCCCATGACCGTCTGGTAGGATGGCTCCTGCATCATCTCCAGGAACTCGCTGATCTCGGCGTCCGGATGCTTGGGATTGACGATCAGGCAGAAGTTGACGTCGCCCTTGCGTCGACTGGACAGGTAGAGTCGGCGGGCCCGATTCATGGCGTCGTGGTTGAAGCCATCGTCGCGCCGGCCCGGCGAGTAGTACAGGAAGGCCCAGTAGTCGACGCCGCCCGCCTGGGCGTAAGCGATCTCCTGGTCCACCGCCTCCTGCGTGTCGCCACGGACCTGCACGTCGCGGTCCGAGATGACCTTGGCGTAGAAGGGCAGCCGACCGTGCCAGCGCGGCTCCGCCAGGCTCTTCTCATAGGGGTTCACTGCGTCACCGAACCATGCGTCCCAGCGGATCGCGCCGATAGTGATGCGGTCTCGCTCCGCCGCCACCGGCGGCAGCACGGCACAACTGCTGCTGACCATGGCCATTCCGACTGCAGTGAGGACCTTCATAGGGCTACTTCACCGCCTGGAAACGCTGCTCAAAGCTGGCCGCCTTGGCAGGATCAACCCACCAGGTCATGACCTCCACGCCGCCGCGCAACGGCACCACGCGCGGCCGCCCGAGCCGGTCCCAGAAGGCCACCCGGTCGCGCCCGTAGTACCACTGCGGTACGGTGTAGTAACCCCACTGCAGCAAGCGGTCCAAGGCCCGAGTGCGCTGCACCAGGCTCTTGCGGTCCGCGGCCTGGATCACCAGATCCACGGCCTTGTCCACTGCCGGGCTACTGATGCCGGCCAGGTTACGACTCCCAGGGGTGGCGGCGGCCGCCGCAGTCCACTGGTCGCGCTGCTCGTTGCCGGGGGACTGCGATTGGCCCCAGGTGTGAACCACCATATCGAAATCGTAACTGTCGACACGGTTCTGGTACTGCGCCGAGTCGACCGTACGCACCGTGGCCTGAATGCCGAGCTTCTGCAGCTCCTGCGCAAAAGGCAGCGTGATGCGCTCGAAAGCGGGGCTGACCAGAAGCACCTCGAAGGCGAAAGGGATGAGCTCGCCCTGGGCGTCCCGCGCGGCCTCGTTGACCAGCTTGCGGTCGTCGGGCCGCACCGTCCAGCCGGCCGCCTTCAGCAGTTCGGCGGCCTGGCGCAGGTTCACCCGCATGGCACGGCTGTGCTCTTTCTCGTCGGTCCAGGCCCCCGTGGCGGGCGGGTTATACTCCTGCTGGAAGACCTCTGGCGGCACCTGACCGGGGAACTGCCCATCCAACTGGCGCAGAACCTCAAGTTCTTCGCCGGCCGGCAGCCCCTTGGCTTCCAGCTCCGAGTTGCCGAAGTAACTGCGGCAACGCGTGTAGGACTCGTAGAAGAACTTCCGGTTGCTGAGCTCGAAGTCGAAGGCGCAGGCCAAGGCCTGGCGCACGCGCCGGTCCTGGAAGAGCGGCCGCCGCTGGTTGAAGACGTAGGCCTGCATGCCGGCGGTGCGCTGGTGCGGGATCTCCTCCTTGAGCATGACCCCCTGGCGGACCGCCGGCAGATCGTAGGCCGTGGCCCAGTTCTTGGCCATGCTCTCGACGTGGATGTCGAGCTTCCCAGCCTTGAACGCCTCGAGCAGAACCACCTCGTCCCGGAAGTACTCGTAGGTGATCTCGCCGAAGTTATACGCCCCAACACAGACGGGAACCGCGGCGCTCCAGCAGTCCGGCACGCGCTCGTAGGTGATGTAACGGTTCGCTTCGAAGGCCTTGATGCGATACGGGCCGCTGCCAAGGGGGGGCTCGAGGGTGGTGGCCGCGAAGTCGCGCGTCTCCCAGTAGTGCTTGGGCAGGATGGCGATCTGGCCGATGATCAGGGGCATCTCCCGGTTCGTCTCATCCGGGCTGAAGGCGAACTTGACCCGCCGCTCCCCGAGCTTCTCCACGGTCTTGACGCTCTTGTAGTAGAATTTGAAGGTCGGGTGCCCCTTCTCCAGCATCGTGTTGAAGGTGAAGATGACATCGTCGGCGGTGATCGGGGCTCCGTCGTGCCAGCGCGCCGCCGGCCGCAGGTCGAAGATGACCCACGAACGGTCCGCTGGGACTTCCATGGTCTCCGCCAGGCGCCCATAGGCGGAGAAGGGCTCGTCGGCGGAATCCGTCAGCAGCGTGTCATAGAGCAGCTCCAGCCCGTCGGCGGCATTGCCGCGCAGGATGAAGCCGTTCAGCGAATCGTAGCCGCCGCTGGCGCCGAGGCGCACGGCGCCGCCCTTGGGCGCGTCGGGCTGAACGTAGTCGAGGTGCGTGAAGTCGGAGGGGTACTTCAGGTCGCCGTGCATGGCCAGGCCGTGACCGCGGTAGGCCGTGGCCTCCCCCGCCGGCGCCGCCTGCCAGCCCAGAGCCAGCCCACCAAGGACCGCCACACCCCGCATCCATCTATGCAAGCGCTTCATCGTGCTCTCCTGGCGTCGCCTGAACCTGGCGCCGTGGCGGGACGCCATGGCGCCAGGTCGGCCGTACCTGTAATGTGCGCCATCGACCGGAAGAGGCAAAGCCCCCCCCGCAATCGTCGCCGCGATGACGATGGCCCCCATCTCGTCCGCCCCTGCACCCCGCAAGCTCTTGTTTCACAGGAGCGGCGGGCGCGCGTGGTCTCATGGACTCACTCTACCGGCGTCCCACAGGACGCCATGGCGGTCGGGTGCTCAGGCTGTAGAGGGCTCAGGTATGGCGCGCGCGGTCTGTCCGCCCGTGATTGACAGGCGCCCCGTTATATCTAGAGTAGCATCAGACTAGCGGATGGTCAGTGGACCTCCACAGGTATGGAGCCGTTCGTGTCACCAGATAGAAAGACACTGGCATGCTCTCGCCCGCCGTCTCGTCTCTCCTCGCACCGATCTGCCTCGCCGCGGCCGTCGGGGCCGCCGGCACCCACGGCGCGGAGCCCGCCCCGGCGCCAGCCGCGCAACTCCTGCCGCGCCTGCGCGTCGCGGAGAACCGGCGTTTTCTGGTCCAGGAAGACGGCACGCCCTTCTTCTGGCTGGGCGATACCGCCTGGGAGCTGTTCCACCGGCTGAACCGTGAAGAGGCCACTCGCTATCTCGAATGCCGGGCTCGGCAGGGGTATACGGTGATCCAGGCCGTGGCGATCGCCGAACTGGACGGCCATCGGGATCCCAACGCCTACGGCCACCTGCCGCTGACCGACCTTGACCCGGCCCGACCGGCGGTCCAGGACGGCCCCGCTAACGATTACTGGGACCAGGTCGACTTCATCGTGGCCAAGGCCAATGCCCTGGGGCTGTACATCGGCTTGTTGCCGACCTGGGGACGCTACTGGCACGACGAGGTGAGCGACGGTAAACCCTTGTTCACCCCGGCCAACGCCGAGGTCTACGGGGAGTGGCTCGGACAGCGTTACCGGGAGGCCGGCGTCATCTGGATCCTGGGTGGCGACCGCGGCATCGAGAACGACCTGCAGCGGGAGGTCATTCGTGCCCTGGCCCGCGGACTGCGCCGGAGCACTGGCGGCGTGCACCTGCAGACCTTCCATCCGTGCGGTGGCCGGGGCTCGGCCCAGGACTTCCACAGCGAGGATTGGCTGGACTTCAACCTGCGCCAGAACGGGCACAACGTGAAGTTCAACGAAGGCTACCAGAACACCCGCGCCGACTACGACCGCGAGCCGGCTAAGCCGGTCATCGATGGGGAGCCCGTCTACGAGGATCACCCCGTCTCTTTCCGGGCGCAGGATCTTGGGCACACGGTCGCGGCCGACGTCCGCAGGGCGCTCTACTGGGACCTGTTCGGCGGCGCCTGCGGGCACACCTACGGTCACCACAGCGTCTGGCAGATGTGGTCGCCCGGCAAGGCCCCGATCAACGCCCCGCTCATGCCGTGGTACGAGGCCATCGAGCAACCCGGGGCGGCGCAGATGCAGCATGCGAAACACCTCCTGCTGTCGCGCCCTTTCCTGACCCGCGTGCCGGACGACGCCATCGTGGTGACGGATCGTGTCCCGACGAGCGTTCCAGGTGCGGGCCGCTACCGTTTCACGGCGACCCGCGAGGCGTCGGGGAGCTACGCGATGGTCTATGCGCCCGTGGGGCGCAGGTTCAGGGTTAGGCTGAGCGTCATCAGCGGGCGCACCGCCAAGGCCTGGTGGTTCAACCCGCGCGACGGCAAGGCCACTGCCATCGGCGAGTTCCCGACTGCCGGCGAGCCGGATTTCATCTCCCCCAGCCCAGGCGAACTGACCGACTGGGTGCTGGTGCTGGACGATGCCGCCAAGGGCTTCCCGCCGCCGGGACTGCTCCAGTGAGACAAGCGCTCGCGGGGTGCAGAGCACCCGTGGACGCTCGCGCTCCAGCGGTGGACGACCTGGCAGTCCGCGACGGCGGGATCGTGCCGCTCGACTACGCCGGGTCGCTCGGCGATCCCCGCCCCGACCCGGTGTGCTCCCCGCCCACCGCGACAAGATTCAGAACGCGCTGCGCCTGGCGCTTCTCCGGTGACCCGTGGTCTATGCAGACCGCTTCGTCTTCATCCCTGATAGATGACGATTCCAGTCGATCCGGACCGTTGGCGCTCGATCCGTGCCGTCCGCACAGGAGCTACGGTGCTTCTGCATGCTGCAAGGTGCGGTTTGTCGGATCCATGACGGTCGAGTAGTTTTCTCATGCCACGACACACTAGGCACCGAAGGGGAAGGGCCCCCCCCTATGGCAATTCGACACAGCATGACCTCCTTCCTCCTGACCTGCGGGCTGGCCAGCGCGGCCTGGTGGACCGCCGCGCCAACCTATCCCATCCAGCGCGGCATTGGCGGCAGTTCCCCGCCGGCGGAAACCGTCGTCCACATGGCGGCGGACGGCGACCTGCTGCGCGTGCGCTTCACGTGCGCGGAACCGCGTGCCGGCGAGCTGAAACCTGTCGTTCGCGAGGCCGACGGGCCGGTGTGGGACGATGATTGCGTCGAGCTGTTCCTCGCCCCCAGCCCTGCGGATCCCGCCGCCTACTACCACATTGGCATCAACTCCTTGGGCACGGTGTACGACGCTTTCATGGATCATGGCAAGGTGGAAACGGCCTGGCATTCACAAGCCACCGTTCATGTCGAGAAACGCGCCGATGCCTGGATCGTCGAGGCAGCGATCCCATTCGTCGCTCTTGACCGCACCCCGGTGGGCGACGAGTGGCGGGCAAACCTCGGGCGCGAATGGCGTCAGTTCACCGGCGGTGCCGCCACCTGGCAGCCGTTGGAGATGCGCTTTCATGATCCGCCGCGGTTTGCACCAATCTCCTTTCCCGGCATCTCCCAGCAACCGGAGATTAGGAAAATGAATGACCGGCTGGACGCCTTGTTTGTCCGCCCGGAAACCCAAACCATGACCGCCGCCCTCACCGAGATTGGGCAGCTCCCCGGCGTGGCCCAAAGCGCGCTGGGGCAAGAGTTGGCCGACGGGCAACGGCGGCTGGGTGACGAGCGCCCCACGGAACGCTGGGCCGCGCTCGGGCACGTGCGGGCGCAACTGCCGTCGTGGAAAGGGCGGGCCAACGAGGAGGTGGCCCGGGAGGTGCGTGCCAGCTTGGCCGCCGCATCCCCGGCACCCTTCGCCATGCTGGCGACCTCCCCCATGCTGAAATGGCGCCCCGAGGAGTTGCCCGCCGGGGAGCCCGTCCAAGCGCTGGAACTGCACGCCGCCCGCGGCGAAGCCGAATCCGCGCAATGGCTGCTCACGCCGCTGCGCGGGGCGCTGGCGGATTGCCGCGTCACGGTCGAATGGGCTCACCCGGGCATTGAACTGGAGTTCTCATGGGTCGATTATGTTTCGGTCACCACCCCCACCGGCGCAGGCTTCAACCTGCCGGGGCAGTATCCCGACATCCTACGCCCGTTGCCGCCATCGTTCAGTGTTGCTGCCGGGAAAGCCCAGGCGTTGTGGTGTACCGCCTGGGTGGGCCGCGAGGCCCAGCCGGGGCAGTACCCGGGGCGTTTACGGATCGCCGCTGCCGGAGACGAGCAGACGGTGGCCATTACCGTGCAGGTTCACCACGCGGTTCTGCCGGAGCGTCCCGCCCTTTCCACCATCGTCACCTCGGAACCCTGGCAGGGAATCCCCTACTATGGCAAAGAGGCCTATGCCGCAGTGGCGGAGCGGATCGCGCGGCGCTGCCTCCGCTACCGTTTGACCCCCAACCTGGCGTTGCCGTGGAAAACGGTGTTCAGCCAGGATGCGAACGGTCAGTGGCAGGCCGCGTGGGAGACCTTTGATGCGGTGACGGCGGCATGGTTTTCCGCAGGCGCCACGACCGCTCAGGTGGACAGCGCCCTGCTTGAGCTTGACACCCCCAACCAAGACAGCCCCGCGGTTGCCGCCAAGTTGCGCCTGCTCAATCAGCATCTGCTGGAAAAAGGGTGGAACGAACGCTTCTACTTCTACATCTTTGATGAACCACCCGGTGGCCAGATAGCGAGGATTCGGGCCTACAGTTCCTTTGTGCGCCAGCACGCGCCGGCGGTTTCGCTGCTCGGCACCACCCGTTTCCAGGAATTCGCTGGAATCGTCACCACATGGATCCCGGTCAATTCCCACCTCAACGACCCGGATTTCCTCGCCTTCATGCTTCGACGGCAGCGGGAGGGCGACCGGTTCTGGATGTACACCTGCTTCAACACCGCCGGCACCCACGATGCCGACAACTGGAAAATCGATTGGACCGGGGTTGGGCACCGGGCTCTTGGCACCACACTCTGGCGTTTTGGCTGTAGCGGCTACCTGTACTGGCAAATTGACAAATGGAACCTGTCGCTCCCACCGGAAGCG
>CAILUI010000374.1 GCA_903837355.1 uncultured Victivallales bacterium | reverse complement strand
GTGAGAGTCAGTGGGGTCACGACGCCGGTCGCCGAACTGCTGGCCCTGCCCATCTCGGCGCCCATGGACGGCTCCTGGACCCTGGCCCTGCAACTGGGGCAGGACAGCCGCAGCCTCACCGGTACGGCAGTGCTGACGCTTTCCAACGGTGTCCACTACGCCTACAGCGTTCGTGGCCGGCGCAGCGGCGCGGTTGCCGTGCTCAGCCTGGTGGGTGATCCGGCCGATCCGGCCGCTGGCGCGCTCAGCCTGCGGGCCACGGTGTTGCCGCAGGCGGGCAACTGGGGAACGTTACAGGACTTCTCCGGTACGGGCTACGGCCAGGCCCTGACGTGGTGAGACGGGCGAGACGGGCGCGGGCCAGGGAGTGCGGAAATCGCGTTGTGTTCCGGTGAGGTCTGCTGAGACCTGCGGTAGCCGAACAGCGTTGGCTGGCTCTGTGGCTGCTCTTCGGGGTGGAGGATGTGCGGAGCTTCAGGGGAGGAGTCACCCACCGTGAGAGAGAGAATCGCCCTGCTTGCTTTCATCGCCGCCCTGGCGCTGCACACCGCAGCGGCCCACGCGGCCGTCTTCACCAGCAACACCGCCATCGGCGTCGGCGACACGACCTACGAGGGCCAGGAGATCACCGTCAGCGGCTGCACGCTGACGGTGGACGGGCCGCACGCCTTCGACAGCCTCGCGGTGCTCGGCGGTGGCGTGGTGACGCATACCCCAGGACTGGAAGCCGGGGCCCGCCTGACCCTCGTGCATGGCCTGTCGGTCGACGCGACGTCCCGGATCGACGTCTCGGGCCGGGGGTATCCGGGGAACCGCACCTTGGGCAACACCACCGTCGGCGCCGCCACCAAGTCCTCCGGCGGCAGCTACGGTGGCATGGGTCCTGCGCGCTGGGGCGGCGCGCCCAACGGGGTCTACGGCGACTACCGCGACCCGGCTGAGCTGGGCTCCGGCGGCGGAGAAATCGATGGGGGCTCCGGCGGGGGTCTGTTGCGGATCGTCGCCGAGACGGCTCAGATCGATGGGGCTATCCTGGCCGGCGGCAGCCCGAACCCGGTCGGGCGCAACGACGCCGGCTGCGGCAGCGGCGGCGGCATCCGCCTCGACGTGGGTACGCTTTCCGGCACGGGCCGGATTGCGGCCGACGGCGGCACGGACCTGGTCAACTGGTCGGGCGGTGGCGGCGGCGGGCGGGTGGCGGTCTACTACGACGATATCAGCGCCTTCGACCCGGAGCGGGTCACGGCCCACGACGGGCAGAGCCGCAACGCCACCGGGGCGGCGGGAACCGTCTACCTCAAGAACACGGCCGGGACCGGCGAACTGCGCGTGGACAACCATGGCATGCCCACGAGCCAGTGGACGCCCTTAGGGCAGAGCACCGACACGCAGTTTGTCGTGGATCGCCTGGTGGTGTCCGGGGCTGGCGTGTTGGTCGCCCCTGAGCACCAGATGCCGATCATGGCCAACCGCGTCCAGATCGAGCGGGGCGCCGTCCTCTGCACCCAGTCGACGACCGCCTCGACAGAGTTCTGGCTCGACCTGCGGGTCGCCGATACCCTGGTGGTCGATGCGGCATCCCGGATCGACGTCTCCGGCCGGGGCTACCTCGGGAACCGCACTCTGGGGAACACCACCGTCGGCGCCGCCACCAAGTCCGCGGGCGGCAGCTACGGTGGCCTGGGACCCCCGCGCTGGGGCGGCTCGCCGAACTGGGTCTACGGCGACTACCGCAACCCGGCTGAGCTAGGCTCCGGCGGCGGGGAAGCCGACGGGGGCTCCGGCGGCGGGCTCGTGCGGCTCGTCGCCGCGACAGCCCAGGTCGACGGGGCCATCCTGGCGACCGGCAGTGCGAACCCGGTGGGGCGCAACGACGCCGGCTGCGGCAGTGGCGGCGGCATCCGCCTCGACGTGGGCACCCTCTCCGGTACGGGCCGGATTGCGGCCGATGGCGGCACGGACGTGGTCAACTACTCGGGCGGCGGCGGCGGCGGGCGGGTGGCCATCTACTACGACGATATCCGCGCCTTCGACCCGGAGCAACTCACGGCCCATGCCGGCCAGAGCCGCAACGCCACCGGGGCGGTGGGAACCGTCTACCGCAAGCGCAGGGGCGGGGCCGGCGAGCTGCGCGTAGACAGCCACGGTATGCCCACGAGCCAGTGGACGCCTCTGGGCCAGGCCGGCGACACCAGCCTCAACCCAGACCGGCTGGTGTTGAGCGGCGTTGGCGTGGTGGCGGCCCCCGCCTATCAGATGCCCATTGCGGTCACCGGAATTGACCTTCTCAACGGTGCCGTGCTCAGCCACCAGCCGACCACGACCGCTGAGACGTTCGGGCTGGAACTGCGGATCCTGGATACCCTGACGGTGGACGCGCTGTCGAGCATCGATGTATCGGCGCGAGGGTACCCGACGGGACGGACGATCGGCAACACCACTCTCGGCGGTGCCACCGGCTCTTCGGGCGCCAGCTACGGCGGCCGGGGCTGCGACCGCTGGGGAACGGCCAACGTGATCTACGGTGAGGCGGCCTACCCTGCTGACGTGGGCGCCGGCGGCGGCACCAGCAATGGGTGGGCAGCGGGCGGCTCCGGTGGGGGCCGGATCCGCATCGATGCGGCGCACGTGCTGCTCGACGGGACCCTCCTCGCAGTGGGCGGGACCGTCACGACGAACGATGTTGGCTGTGGCAGCGGCGGCGGCATCCTGCTGAACGTCGGGACGCTGGCGGGCGCCGGTCGTGTTGCGGCGGACGGCGGCAGCGCTCCCGATGCGTGGGCGGGCGGCGGCGGCGGCGGGCGGGTGGCCGTCTACCACTCGGGTGCGGTCTCGCTACCCAGCGCCGGAATCACCGCGAACGGCGGCAGCGCGAGGGGCGGAAGCGGGCTTGCCGGGAGCGTCTACACCACGGGCCTGCGCACCGTGCAGTGGCAGGGCCTGCAAGACCCCTACATGCACGGGGAGCAGCCCCTGGCCTGGGATGGGCTCGGTATGGCCCCAGAGGCGGTGAGAGTTGACGCCTGGGTCTTCCCGGCGGCGGGGCCGCTGGGCACGGGCCTCGGCGTGATCGGCCAGGTGCTCTGGGACACCACCGCCCATGCCGATGGCACGTACCAGATCCGGCTCGTCTGTCGCGACGCCGCCGGCCAGCCCGTCGGCGAGTTCACGCGGCTGGTGCTGGTCAACAACGCGGTGGCTTGGCACGGCGGCGTGCTGGCCGCCGACGAGACCTGGGCCGCGGACCGGGTACACGTCGTCGAGAGCACGGTCACCGTCCCCGGCGGCGTGACCCTGACCCTCGAGCCGGGGGCGGTAGTCAAGTTCGTGGACGGGACTAGGCTGGGGGTGGCGGCCGGGGGCGGACTGCTGGCGGACGCCACCGCCGCGCAGCCCATCGTCCTAACGGCCCTGGCGGACGATAGCGCCGGCGGCGACACCAACCTCGACGGCGAGCGCAGCCTGCCCATCCCCGGCTGTTGGGGTGGCCTGCAACTCGCGGGCGTCGATGCCATCGTGGTCAGCGAGTTCGTCAACCTCCGCTACCACCGGCTGGTGCATAGCGGCGCGCTGAACGCCGACGCCACGTGGGCCGGGACGCTGCTGCACGAGATTGCGGGTGATGTGGTCGTTCCCGGCGGCGTCACCCTGACCATCCAGCCCGGGGCGGTGGTCAAGTTCGCCGCCGGCCTGGGGCTGACGGTGCAGAACGGGGGCCAGCTTAGCGCCGCCGGCACGGTGGCCCAGCCGATCCACTTCACCTCGATCCAGGACGACTCGGTCGGTGGCGATAGCAACGGCGACGGCGGCGCGACGACCCCGTTTGCCGGGGACTGGCGCTGGCTGTACGTCAACGGCGGCGCCATGACGCTGGACCACGTGACCGTCGCCTACGGCGGCAGTGGCGACACGACCGGTATGATCCAGGTGGATGCCTACGGCGTGGCCACCCTGCGCAACAGCCTCTTGCGCGAGTCGCTCTATGAAGGGGTGATGCAGGCCGACGGCACCGTGGAACTGAGCAACTGTGTCCTGATCGGCGCCGACCGGATGGTGCAGACCAACGGCGGCTTCCTTCGGCTGGTGAACTGCGCCATCGACGACGCCAACACCGGCGTCCTGGCGCACGGCGGAGCGGTGGAAGTGACCAACTGCATCCTGACGAACTGCCGCGGGGTTGGCGTGACCTATTGCTGCGGCTCGCCGGAGCCGCTCGTCGATCACTCCAACCTCTGGAACTGCGGCACGCGCTACGGCGGCGCCGACCGCACCGGCCGGAATGGCAACCTCTCCGTCGACCCGAAGTTCCGCGATCCCGCCCGCGGCGACTACCGTCTGGGTTTCGTCTCGCCCTGCATCGATGCCGGCGACGGCCTGGCGGCCCCGGATACCGATGCCATGGGCGCGCCGCGCTACGATGATCCGCGCACCGCCAACACCGGCAACCCCACGGGCAGCGGCGCCTTCGCCGACCTGGGCGCCTATGAGTTCGTCGAGACGGCGGATTCCGCGGTCGATCTGGTGGTCGCACGCGTCAGCGGCCCGCTCGCGGTCCTGGCTGGCCAGAGCGTCAGCGTCGAGTGGGAGGTCAGGAACCTGGGCACGGCCGCCGCGGTGGGGCCGTGGCATGACACCGTCTATCTCATCCCCGAGGCCGGGCGTGAGGGTCTGCCGGTGCTGATCTCGGAGACGGTCCTGAGCGGCGTCGGGACGACCCTCGGGACCGGCGAGTCGCTGACGGTCCGAGCCGACGTGCGCATCCCCGGCGGCGTCATCGGCGCCTATCGCTTCCAGGTCGAGGCCAACTCGCGCGGTGATGCTTTCGAGGGCCGCAACCGGGAGAATAACCTCACCGCCTCGCAGAACCCGGTGGCGCTGGACCTGCCGGAACTCGTCCTGGGCGCGGCGGAACTAACCCGGCAGTTTGTGCCTGGCGGGGCGTCTATGCACTGGTTCAAGGTGGCGCCTCCGGTGGGGGTGGATGCCCTGGTGACGCTGACGCGACCGGCCGTCACGGGGTTGGTCGAGTTGTACGTCGCACGGCAGCGTGTCCCCTCGTGGGTAGACTACGACCTCCGCGAGCTCGTCGAGGACAGCGGCCAGCCGATGCTGCGCGCGCTCCTGCCGGGGGATATCGATCCCGTGCTGCCGTTCTACGTCGGCGTCTACTGCCGGGGCGTCGAGGCGGGGTCGGTGCAGCCCTTTGCGATTTCCGCGCGGGAACTGGGCCTCGATGTCGTCTCGTACTCGCCGCATGAGCTGACGAACGGCGGTGAGACCACCCTCTGCCTGCAGGGCGGTCGGCTTACCGATGAGGTCGCCTACGAACTGGTGAACGAGGCAGGCGCCTACCGGCTCGAGCCCGTGCGGGTCGAGCGGCATGGACCGACCTACGCTGTCGTGGCCTTCGACCTGGCCGGTCTGCCGGCGGGCGCGGCCACCCTGTCGCTGACTCGCGCGGGACGGACTGGCGCCGTGAAGGGCCGCGACTATCTGGTGTCGGTGCACGTGTATGACTACTGGGAGCGCGATGCCGGCTCGATCATCGGCGCGGTTGCGGGCGGGGGCCTCCTGCGCCTTGGCCAGACGGAAGACTATGTCGCCAGGATCGTGGCCTCGGAGTTGGGCCTCACCGTACAGAAGGCCATGCTGGAGGTAGGCCCCGAGGCCGACACGGAAGGCATGGTCAGCGGCGGCGTCACCCTCGTCAAGTACAACATTCCGCCTTCGGTTGCGCCGCCGCCCCCGCCGGCGCCGCCCGACCCCACTGCCCCGCCGCCGCCCCCACCGGACAACTTCGTCTTCATGGACAAGGGCCCCGCCGCGTTGGCCGCCGTGTGCGTGCCCAAGGCCGGGAGTGCCCGCCCCAAGGGCTGGCTGCTGGAGCAGACCTTTCCGGTCACCGGCACCCGTGAGGGCCTCACGGCACTGTGGTCCCGGTTGACCTTGGATTACACGCCGCCAGAACCGCCCGAGCCGCCGCCGCCCCCTGACGACCCGTATGCCCTGCCGCCGCCACCGGCCGACTTCGTCTTCGTGGACAAAGGCCTCAGGGCGGGGCAGGCGGGCGCGGTCCGGCCCAGCGATGGAGGTGTATTGCGCCTGGACGAGAGCCGCATCGTGGTCGTGGCGAGCAAGGATCCCAATGACAAGTACGGACCGGCGGGCACGGGAGAGAAGCGCTGCCTCCGCCCCGGCGGGGAGTGCAGCTACACCGTCCTCTTCGAGAACCAGGCAGAGGCCACGGCCCCGGCTGCCACGGTGGTGGTACGGGACCGCGTTGATCCGGCCCATTTCGACCTCGATACGTTCAGCTTTGGTCCGATCCGCTTTGGTGACGCCCTGATCACGCCGACGGCGGGCCTCGCGGTACTCTCGGTCGGCTGGGACCTGCGGCCGGCGCAGGAGCTGATCGTCCGGGTGGACGCGGAGCTGGACCGAGCCAGCGGCGAGATCACCTGGACGTTCACCTCGCTCGACCCGCTCACCCGGCAGCCCACACGGGACCCGCTTGCCGGCTTCCTGCCGCCCAACCTGACGGCGCCCGAAGGCGATGGCCGGGTGAGCTACAGCGTCGTGTCCAGGGATGGCCTGGTCACCGGCACGAAGATCGGCAGCGCGGCCAGCATCACCTTCGATGCCAATGAGGCCATCGTGACGCCGACCTGGACCAACACCGTGGACGGCGAGGCCCCGGCCAGTACCATCGGCAGTCTCCCGGCAGTCTCTCCCAGCCCCGATTTCGTCGTCCGCTGGCAGGGCGCGGACCAGGAGAGCGGCGCCGGCATCGCGGCCTACTACGTCTACGCCTCGGTGGACGGCGGCGGCTTCACCCTCTGGCAGGATGGGGTCGAGGCGACCGCGGCCGTGTACCCTGGCGAGCCCGGTCACGTGTACCGCTTCTCGTGCGTCGCCGCAGACCGGGCCGGGAATGTGGAAGCCATACCGGCCGAAGGCTACATCGAGGGCACGACGGTGGTGCCCTACGGGCCGGAGCGCATCCGCGACCTGATCCTGGGCCGACTGCCAGCGGCGGACGTGGACCTGCGCTTCGCCGATGTCAACGAAGACGGGCTGGTTGATGTGGCCGACCTGGTGCGCTGGCAGGCGCTCGCCGCGGCTGGCGGGAGTGCGGGCGGAAGCGGGTCTGACCCGGCGCGACTGGAGTTGGCGGCGGGCTGGGGCCTGCCGGGTGGTGACACCACCGCGGAACTGCGTCTGGCCGGCGGCGCGCAGTCCTATGGCGGGGTTAACGCGCGCCTCGAACTCCCGCCGGGACTGACACTGACCGGCGTACGGCCGGGGGCGTTACTGTCGGCGACCGGAGCCACGGTGGCCTGGGAGGCCATCGCTACGGGGGCAGGGTCGCTCGTCTCGGTGTGCGCGCAGGCCGGCGGCGAGGCCTTTGGTACCGTCCCGGTCAACGGCGTGCTGCTGCTGCTGGACCTGGCCGTGGCGCCGACGGCGAGCCCCGGTCCCTACGGACTACGCTTTGTGACCGCGAACCGCGACGTGATGCTCAACAGCGGACGCGCGCTGGCCAGCGCCGATGGCGCGGTGTCGATCCGGCCGACCCCGGTCGACGGTGTGCTCACGGTCCTGTCTGCCGACGCGGACGGCGACGGCGATGGCCTGCCGAACGGCTTCGAGGCCCGCGTCATCAATGCCGACCCGAATGACGCCATCGTGGGCTTCGTGGACGTGACGCCCTGGGGCGACTTTGACGATGATGGCGCCTCCAATCTGCACGAGTACCGCGCCGAAACCGACCCGGCCAGCCCGCTCTCGGCGCCGGGCACGGTGGCGCCCGACGGCGAGTTCCTGGCGCTGACCGATGCGGTCCAGGCCGCGGCCGGGCGTGGCCTCTGGGATCTGACCGGCGCCTACACCACCCACGTGGACGGCAAGCCGCTGCTGCTCGACCTCATCCATGACTCGCGCGGCCGGCTCAGCGGCACGGCGACCTACACCGTGGCGGCGCCGACGGTGGTGATCGTGCCCCTTCGCGGCAGCGTCAGGGGCAGCCGCGGCGCCCTGGCGGCGAAGCTCGCCATACGGGGCGCCGACCCCGCCCGGACCGTCAGCCTGGCCCTGGCGCTGAATCTGACCCTGGACCCCGCGGCGCGCCTGCTCCGCGGCCCGATGACCGGCAGCGTCCGGAGCGACGGCGACAAGAGCGCCGTGTCCGAGATCGTCGACCTGCCCATCCCTGAGCACATGGATGGCGCCTGGGCTCTGGCCCTGCACCTCGACCAGGGGCCACGCGGCCTCTCCGGCACGGCACTGCTGAGCCTCTCGAACGGCGTCCACTGCGCCTACAGCGTCCGCGGTCGGCGTATCGGCCAGACGGCCGTGCTGAGCCTGACTGGCGCCCTCGGCGACCCCGCCGCCAGCGCCCTCAGCCTGCGGGCCACGGTGCTGCCGCAAGCGGGCGAATGGGGGACGCTGCAGACCCTCTCCGGTACGGGCTACGGCCAGGCCCTGACCTGGTGAAGCCCTCCGCCCAGCCGGGGGCTCTGCTGGAGGGCGAACCTACACGGCCCGCCAGGGCGGGCGGTGAGCCGTTCGTTCTCGGCTGGTGGTGGAGCGTAACGCCGCGGAGCCGGGTTACAGTGGCGAGCTGTGCAGCCCTTCGCGGCTGGTGTCTGAAGATGTTGCAAACCCGTGAGGAAGCGCGGTAGCCGAGGAGAAACGTGAACCATGTGCCCGAAGCGGATTTCTGCCTGTCTTGTGGCTGTCTGTGTCTGGGCCTCCCTGGGTTGGGCCGTTCCTGGCGTCGCTGCTGCCGAGCCGGGCGGGCCCGGTCGCGATGGCGCCTGGACCGAACTGGGGGAGGTCGAGATCACGACGGATACCGCCTGGGTCGAAGGTCAGTACCGGGCGCAAAACCTGCGGGTCAGCGGCAGCGCGACCCTGACTATCGCCGGGGGTTCGACGGTGGAGATCGCCGGGGCGCTGACGGTCGCGGACACGGCTACGGTGCTGTGCCAGGGCAAGAACACGGCGGGCCAGGTTGACGATGCTTGGGCCGGTGCTGGG
>CAILUI010000373.1 GCA_903837355.1 uncultured Victivallales bacterium | reverse complement strand
CCCTGGCCAACCGCTTCCCTTCGGCGCCAGGATGCGCTACTGTGACTCAGGCACCAACCGGGTCGGCCCTGCGGGGCCGGACCAGGCGGGCGATCCCCGTGGTGTTAACTGCGAGAGCTAACGTGGGAATCCAGGCTAGCGACACGGTTCCGGCAGCGGCGGTCGAGGTGGGCGTCGTCTCGCACCGCCTCAGCCGAGTGACCATGGAAGGCACGGTCTACACCATCGCCCCGCGCTTCATCATGCCCCGCAACACGGCGCCGATCAACGCCGGCGTCACGACCACGTTCTGGTTGACCCTGCACACGCCAGCGACCGTGGCCGCCGGGACCTATGCCGGCACCGTCACGCTGGAGTTCCAGGGCGGCGCGAAACAGGCGCTGCCGCTCACGGTCCGCCTCTTTGCCACGCCCCTCGATCCGGTGGACATACCCGTGGGCCCGTGGGGTTGCTCGATCAGTCTGCCCTGGTACGGGGAGGACCTCGGGGATTACGACCAGGTGATGCTGCGCAAGTGCCTGGCCAAACTGCGCGAGTATGGCTGCACCTCCTTCTCCGGTATCCCCAGCCTGCGGATCCGCGGCTGGCAGGACGGCAGGCCGGACCTCGACTTCGGTGCCGCCGACGCGGAAATGGCCACCGCCAAGGCCGCCGGCTTCAGCCAGGTCGTGGTCAACTACAACGGTGGTATCCTCGGCTTCAATAACTACCGCATCGACGAGGCCGCGCTGAAGGCCGCGGGGAGCGCCGACTACGTTGCCTTCCTGCGCGCCGTGCTGACGACGGTCGATACCCACGCCCGCAGCGCCGCCTGGCTGCCCGTGGCCTACAACCTCTGTGATGAACCCATCGGCGACGATATCCCGCCCACGGCCGCCAATGCCGCCGCCTGGCGCGCGGCGGCGCCACCGACGCTGCTGACGACCGGCGCCACCAGCCTCGAATCGCCCGCGCCCGACGACCCGCACCTGCCCCTGGTCCGCGCCCTGCGCATCGCCAATCTCAACGGCCATGACGAAGCCGCCATCCAGGCGATCCGTGCCGCCGGCAACCGCTGGGCCTTCTACAACGGCGGGAATCGCTGGACGTTCGGCGTCTATATGTACAAGTGCGCGCAGGAGTACGGCCTGGCCTTCCGCCTCTCCTGGCACTGGAACTGCTCCGCCGGCGATCCCTACTACGCCCTGGACTGCCGCGAGGACGACTACTCGTGGTGTGCCACCAACGCCCGCCAGGACCTTATCCCCACTCTCCACTTCGAACGCGATGTCCGCGAGGGCCTCGACGACTACCGCTACCTCCTCACCCTGGCCCGATACCTGCGGGAGAAACCCCAGCACCCCGCCGCTCCGGCAGCGCAGGCGCTGCTGGCAGACAAGCTGAGCGCCTTCAAACTCGGCGAACGCAACCACGACGCCAAGTGGCCCCGCGCGGAGTACCGCTCCTACCGCCTCGCCCTGGCCGAGGCCATCGCGGCGCTCTCACGCTAGGGCGGGAGGGAACTGGACGAACTGGACCTACTTGACGAACTGGACCCGGGAAGGAACGGCGGCCGTTCCGACAGCGTTTGCATAGCTCATATTCTAATGCTACTTTAAGGCTGTCTAGTGAGTCTAGTGAGTCTAGTGAGTCCAGTTGGTCCAATGCCCACAAGCTCCTCCAAAGCACCCCAGCGCGGAGGCGTGTCATGGCCTCTCCCCAAGTGCTCCTGCCCCCCCACGGCGGCTATCGCAAACTGAAGAGTTTCCAGGTCGCGCAATTGGCCTACGACGTGACCGTCGCCTTCTGCGATCGCTACATTGACCGGCGCTCACGTACCCACGACCAGATGGTGCAGGCGGCACGTTCCGGCGTGCAGAACATCGCCGAGGGCTCGGTGGCCTCCTGCACCTCCAGGAAGACCGAGATGAAACTGACCAGCGTGGCCCGTGCCAGCCTGGAAGAACTCAGGCTAGACTACGAGGACTTCCTGCGCCAGCGCGGCGGCTGCCTCTGGCCGCGGGAGCACCCGGCACTGGCCGACCTCCGACGCGAGCGCCCAACGACCCTGGCCGAGTTCCGCGCCTGGGCCAATGCCGCGAGCACGAGCGCTGTCCCCATCCCCGAGCGCGCCGCCAATGGCGCTCTGCTGCTGATCGGGGTAGCCTGCTACTGCCTTGACCGCCAACTGGCGACCCTCGGCCGGGAGTTTGCGCGCGACGGCGGCTTCAGCGAGCGTCTGTACCAAGTGCGCTCGGCGCAGCGGAGCCGTACGCAGTAGCTGGGGGGGCGAGCCCACTGGACCTACTGGACCCGCTGGACACGGGGCATTCGGGCTGTCCAGTTTGTCCAGTTTGTCCAGTTTGTCCAGTCTGCGCAGTCCGTCCAACTCCCCTCCCACGCTCCTTCAGGGCCGCTGCAGCGTCACAAACACCGCACTGTGAGGCGGCAGCACTCCCGTGAGGACCTCCCCCGCCAGGTGCACGGGCAAGGCGCTCACGAAGTCCTCCTGGCGCGCGAGCAGCGGCTTGGCATCGGGGTCGGGGCTCGACAGACAGACCGCGCTGGCCTTCCCGGCCGGGAAGTCGTGCAGGGTCACGCGGAGCGGCACGGCCCGCGACCACGAGCCGTTGGCCAGGACCAGGTAGAGTTCCTGACCGTCCGCAGAGCGCGTGGCGAGCAGCGGCGTCAACGGACCGGGGAAGGTTCCCGGGGGGGTGAGCGGGTCGTCGCCCGCGGCCGGCGTGTAGTAGGGCGCGGTGCCCTCCGTGGCGAGGACGTCGGCGCCGACGTGCCGGTTGAAATAGTAATAGAGCCAGTAGATCATGAAGCGCTGCGTCGGCGTCTCCTGGGCGAGCACGCCGAAACCCTGGTTCTGGATCCGGCTGAGCATCTGCCAGGAACTGGCCCCGCGCAGCAGATCCTCACGGGCGTAGTAGATCAGGCGCACCGCGCGGTGCAGAGTGCCGACGATGTTGGCGTTGCGGTCGACCGCATCGGCCACCTCGCCGTTGGGCCCGCCGCTATGCACGCCCCACTCGGTGTCGAGCTGGTAGACCTCGCGACCGGGATTGTACGTCTGGATCAGGGCGTTGGCCCGCAGAATGCGATCCAGAGTCGCGTAGTTCTCGGTCAGAACCACGGCCTCGAACGTGCGGCGATGGATCTCGCGGGCGAAGGCGTAGTAGTGCCCAACCACGAAGTCATAACTGCCGGCGGCTTCCTTGAGCAGGTAGTTCCCCCAGCTCTGGCTGTCGGTGATGGCCATGCCGACCTGGCAACCGGGCTGGGCCTGGCGCAGGGCCGCGCTGACCGCACGCACGTGGGCCAGGTACTCGTCGGGGGTCTTGAAGGCGGAATCGCCACGGGTGATGTAGGGCTCATTGGCGACCTCCCAGCGGCTGAAACCATAGTTCCTCTGCTGGACATAGGTCGCAGCCCGGGCCCAGGTCTCGGCTGACAACAGGCTGGTGGCTCCCTGGGTCTCCAGTTCCAGCACGGTCTGCAGTGCCGGGATGCCCAGCTTCCCGACCAATTCCGCGGCGCGATCGAGAGCCCCCTCGAGGCCGAAGGGCTCGTCCCCAACGGCGTAGAAGCGGGTCATGGGCAGGCGCAGGTCCCGGATGGCCTGCTCAAGCTCTGGCGCCAGCGTGTAGTTGCCCTGCCGGTCGTACGGTTGCCCGGTCCAGCCGCAAACTCGGTGGAACGAGACCCCGCCGACGTCGCGCGCGGCGGAACGCAGCACCTTCCCGGCAGCGACCGTGACCTCGAGGCGGTCGCCGGGGGTCAGGCGGTGGTTCAGCGGTTCATAGCGCAGACGACTCTCATCGAGTAACCGTCCCGCGCGCGGCGAGGGCGCGGCGATGACCACCACATCGTCGATCCAGAGCGTCTTCTCCAGGGCCCGGTCCGTGGTCGGAATGAGGGTCAACAGCAGGTACTGGCTGCGCTCGGCAAAGAAGTCCCAGCCCTCGTCGATGCTGAAGCGGAACTCCCGCCAGTCGCTGCTGACCTCGAGGACGCGGCTGCCGGGCGAGGGCGCGTCCACAAAGGGGTTGATGCTCGCGTAGGCGGTCCACTGAAACTGCGACGGCCCCGGCTGGTCGGTACGCGCCCAGAAGCTGACCTCGTAGCGTTGCCCCGCCTGCGGCCGCAGCGCCCGCTCGGGTGCGGAGACAATGTAGCCGGCGCTGTTGGCCGGGTGGTGAATGCGGAAGCAGGCCTGGCCGCCGTGGGGGTTCGCGGGGTCGCGGCTGTAGTTGGCCGCAACCTTGTAGACCTCGGCCCCCCACATGGTCCAGCCCGGTGGGGGCGACTCCGCCGCCGGCAGTTCGAAGTCGCCGTTGTAGATCAGGCTGTCGGCGGCCTGCCCGGCGACGGCCACACCCAGACTGAGGACGACCACGCCCATCAACACGCGCATCGGGTGCTCCTGCTCAATGGCCAGCCGGCTCTGGCCCACCTGAGTTCCGGCGCCACGGTGTGGACCATGGCCACCACCGCGGCCCTTCACTGTACCGTCCGCGCGGGCCGACGGCGACTCTCTGGAGGGCGAAGCTTCCCGGGGGCGTATGCCCCCGCTGAGCCGCCGCGCCCGAGCCGGGCGCCTCTCCAGGACACGGCTCACCGCCTGCACGGAGGCCCGGGAGGCTCGCGCTCCAGGGGCCCAAGCAGACGTAGCTGAGGCATTGCGCCGAGCCGCAGACCCGACCGGCCCTTGCTTTCGGAGCCGGCAGCGGTATCGGGTAAAGCACAGTAGATTCGGCAACGTGTCGTCCGTGACCTCACCTAGCCAGGAACTCGGGAACCCACGATGAACACCCTCACCCACTTCCACCGCGGCTCGTCCCGCACCGCGGCCGTGACGTGCCGAAACCCGTGGCGCGGCGTCGGGCTGGCGCTCTGGGTTCTGGCATTGCGGGTACCTGCCGCCGACCCCGCGCCGGCGGTTGTGGTCGACCCGGCGGCACAGTACCAGACCCTGGAAGGCTGGGGGACCTCACTGTGCTGGTGGGCCAATGTCGTCGGCGGCTGGGGGGAAGCGCCCCGCCAGAGCGTCGCCGATCTGCTGTTCGATGAACGGCAGGGGTTAGGCCTGAATATTGTCCGTTACAACATCGGGGGCGGCGACGCCGCGGGGCATGCCCACCTGCGCGCGGGCGGCGACGTGCCCGGCTTCCGGCCGGCCGCCGACGCACCCTACGACTGGTCGAGTGACGCCAACCAGCGGTGGATGCTGACGGCAGCACGGGCGCGCGGCGCCAACCTGCTGGAGGCGTTCTCGAACTCGCCGCCGTGGTGGCTGACCGAGAGCGGTTGCAGCGCCGGCGCCCGCAGTCCGCGCCACAATAACCTGCGCGACGACGCCTACGAGGCCTTCGCAGCCTACCTGGCCGACGTCGTACGCCAGTTCCGCGATGCCTGGGGGATCGAGTTCCGCACGCTGGATCCCTGCAACGAGCCTGACGGCACCTGGTGGGAGGCCGGGAAGGGACAGGAAGGCTGTCGCTTCGACGAGGCCGGGCAGTCCCGCATTCTCAAGGCCCTCGCGGCAGCCCTGCAGGAGCGCGGCCTGAGCACCGAGATCAGCGCCATTGACGCCCACGGCATCGATGCGGCGATCTCCCAGTTCCAGGCCTGGGACGCCGACGCCAGGAAGGCCGTCTCCCAACTGAATACCCACGCCTACCGCGGCACTCCCCGGGCCGAGTTGCGTAACCTCGCGGCGCAACACGGCAAACGTCTGTGGATGTCAGAGTACGACGGCGGCTCAAACCCCGACGGCGGCCCCGGACATGACCACGACAGCATGGTCCCGGCTCTGGACCTGGCAGCGGCCATCATCCGCGATCTGCGCGACCTGCAACCGCAGGCCTGGGTCCTCTG
>CAILUI010000372.1 GCA_903837355.1 uncultured Victivallales bacterium | reverse complement strand
CCCTGGCCAACCGCTTCCCTTCGGCGCCAGGATGCGCTACTGTGACTCAGGCACCAACCGGGTCGGCCCTGCGGGGCCGGACCAGGCGGGCGATCCCCGTGGTGTTAACTGCGAGAGCTAACGTGGGAATCCAGGCTAGCGCCCTTCTGGGGCCCGCCGCGGGGCTTCAGCTACAACCGCGAGATCCAGCCCATCCTGGACCGTGCCTGCGTTGCCTGCCATCAGGGCGGCACCCCGGCCCTCGGACCGGTCACGCCCTCGGCGTCCTACTGCTTCCCCAACGACTCGGCCACCGCCCTCGGCGACGGCGCGGTGCCGAAGAACTCCGATGACCACTCCATCCGGCGCCTCACCTGGTGGCCGCACCAGGGCACGACCGAGTGGATCCAATTGACCTACGCCCAGCCGCGCACCGTCGGCGTCACCCAGGTGTACTGGTTCGACGACCGGCCGCGTGGCGGCGGTTGCCGGGTGCCCGAGTCCTGGCGTCTGCTGTATCTCGACGGTGAGCAGTGGCGCGAGGTCGGCGATGCCAGCGGCTACGGCCTTGAGCGCGATGCCTGGAACACCGTCCACTTCCGGCCCGTGGAAACGACGGCGCTGCGCCTTGAGGTCAAGCTCGGGGCAGACGTTTCCGGCGGCGTGCTCGAGTGGGTCTGTGGGCGGGATGAGGCGGAACTCGACCAGCAGAAACAGCCGCAGTTGGATCTGACGGGCACGCAGACGCCCGGGCCGGGCGGCCGGCGTTGGAGCGCCTCGTACATGACCCTCACGCGCGCGGGTCAGATCAATGATGTCGTCAACTGGATCGGCGCGCAGAGCGTGCCCTCGCTGCTGCCGCCCTACTCCGCCGGCGCGGCCCGGAGTTCCCTGCTCACGCTGCTTCGGGCGGGGCATCAGAAGGTGGCGCTGACGACGGAGGAGCTGGAGAAGATCGCAGCCTGGATCGACCTGCTCATCCCCTACTGCGGCGACTACACCGAGGCCAACGCCTGGAGTCCGGAAGAGCAGCGCAAGTATGATCACTTCCTGCGCAAGCGCCAGCGTCTGGCGCAACTCGAGGCGCGCCACATCGAGGCGCTGCTGCAGGCGCAGACCGGCAGCCCCTGGCGTTTCGGCGAGGACTACACCAACGTCGCCCTGAACCCGTTCGCCGGCAGTGGCGACAGCGACGGCCGGCCACGCGCCGAGAGCAACAGCGTCTGCCGCGGCGAGGCCTGCTTCGCCGCCGCCAACGTCATCGATGGCCGCGTCGAGAACGGCGGTCACGGCCCGGAGTTCCCCTCGTGGGGACCCGACCGTCGCACCGACCTCTGGCTGAAGCTCGACTTCGGCGGACCGGTGCGCATCGACCGCCTGGACCTCTGGATCCGTGCCGACTTCCCGCACGACTCGCACTGGACCGGCGCCGTGGTCGAGTTCAGCGACGGCTCGAGCCTGCCGCTGGAACTGACCAAGACCGCCGAACGGCAGTCGTTCGCCTTCCCCGAACGGGTAGTCGACAGCCTGCGCTTCAGCGGCCTGACTCCGGCCGACCCGAACGGCTGGTGCGGCCTCAGCGAAGTCGAAGTCTGGGGCCGGCGTTTGCCCGTCCAGGCGGCGGCCCGCTAGACATGGACCGCAGAGGGGCTACGGTGCCGACGGGCTGGCGGACACTGGCGAGCGCGTCGACGGGTGAGGCTGCAGCGCGGGAGCAACCACAGCACGATGACACTGCGGGCGGCCATTCTGGGACTGCTGGGCGCGGCGTTCATCTGCGGCTTCACCTACTACAACGACTGCGTGCTGCACCAGAGCCTGCTGATCAGCGATCACATGCCGGTGCTGATCTACGGGGCGCTGCTGCTGTTTGTGGCCGTCGGCAACCCGCTGCTGCGCCGGCTGCACGCGCGGCTGGTGCTGCGGCCGGCGGAGCTGGCGCTGATCATGGCCCTGGTGCTGTCGGCCTGCTGCGTCCCGGCCTTCGGGCTGATGCGCACCTTCACCGCCTCGTTGATGCTACCGCACCACCATGCCCTCAAGGAACCCGCCTGGCGCGAGCATGAGGTCGTCAAGCTGGTGCCGGAACAGATGCTGGCCGACGTCAGCATCGACGAGGATGCGACCCTGACCGCGTTTGTGCAGGGCTTGAGCGAGGGCAATCAGCACATCGCCTGGGGCCGGATCCCCTGGCGGGCCTGGACGCGCACGCTGGCCTTCTGGCTGCCGATCGTGCTGCTACTCTGGATCGGCCTCGCGGCCCTGGCCCTGGCCATCCACCCGCAATGGGCGCAGCACGAGCAGTTGCCTTACCCGATTGCGGCCTTCGCGGACAGCCTCCTGCGTCCGCGTGACGGGGTCCGTCCGCTGCTGCATTCCCGCCTCTTCTGGCTCGGTTGCGGCAGCGTCTGGTTCGTCTACGCCTGGAACTACCTGCAGGGCTGGTTTCCGGAGCTGGTACCCTTCAAGCTGAACCTGAACTTCTGGCCGTTGGCCGATCTCTTCCCGACCTTCATGCAGGGGGGCGGCGGCCGGTTGCTGGTGGTCAACCTGCGCTTCATGCCGATCGGCTTCGCCTTTTTCCTGGCGACGGAGGTCTCGTTCTCGCTGGGGATTGGGCCGTACCTCTGGTGCCTGGTGGTCGGGCTCTTTGCCGGGTTCGGCATCGCGCTGGAGAGCGGCGATTACCAGTCCCTGCGTCCGGCCAGCCTGGTGAACTTCGGGGCCTATCTGGGGATGCTGCTGGCGATCCTCTACTGCGGACGCTACTACTACGCCAACCTGCTGAAGGGAGCCGTCGGCCTGCGCGGCAGCGCTGGCAGGGAGCAGGTCTGGGCGCTGCGCGTGTTCCTGGTCTGCGCGGCGGGCTTCACGGCTCTGCTCTGCACCGCGGGGCTTGACTGGCCGCTGGCGGTGGGGTACGCCTTCGGCACCATCGTCATCTTCGTGGTCATCAGCCGCATCAGCGCCGAGACCGGGTTGTTCTTCATCCAGGTCTCGACCTTCCCCTGCGTCGTGCTCTGGGGGCTGCTAGGCACTGAGGCGCTGGGGCCGCGAGCCATCGCGGTGCTCTGCCTGCTCTCGGGGGTGCTGCTGCTGGACCCACGGGAAGCACTGATGCCGTACCTGGTGAACGTGCTGCGGCTGCTCGAGTGGCACCGGCTGAGGCTCGGGCGTTCGGTGCTGCTGTGCGTAGCCGCGATCGTGGTGGGGCTGTGCATCGCCGTCCCGGTGACGCTGTACTTCCAGTACGACCGCGGGCTGGAAACGGTGGATAGCTGGACGCAACTGGCCAGCAGTTACCCGTTTACCAACGCCCTGGCCGCCAAGCGAGAACTGGCCGCCGCCGGTACCCTCGCCGCCGCCGAATCCCGGCACGGCTTGGAGCGCTTCCGTCATCTGCAGCCGAATCGGGCCTGCCTGCTGGGGTTCCTGGCGGGACTGGGGCTGGTACTGCTGTGCGCCGCCGGACGGGTGCGCTACACCCGCTGGCCCATTCACCCGGTCCTGTTCCTGATCTGGGGAACCTACCCCGCCTGGCGCTTCGCGCCCTGTTTCCTGCTGGGCTGGTTGCTCAAGGGTTTGGTCGTGCGCTACGGCGGCTCGCAGCTATACCGGCTGCTGTTGCCGCTGTTCACCGGCCTGATCGCCGGGGAGATCCTCGGCTATCTGACCGGCATCGCCGCCGGACTGACCTACTCATTCGGCACAGGCGAACTGCCGCGCTACACGCTGTGGCGCTGAGGGGGATGCCGGTGGCCGGTGAACAGTGAACGGTGGACAGTGAACGGTGGACGGTGGACGGTGGACGGTGGACGGTGGACGGTGGACGGTGGACGGTGGACGGCGGATGGTGGACGGTGGACGGTGGACGGTGGACGGTGGACGGTGGACGGTGGACGGTGGACGGTGGACGGTGGACGGTGGACGGTGGACGGTGG
>CAILUI010000371.1 GCA_903837355.1 uncultured Victivallales bacterium | reverse complement strand
GGTGGGATGGCGGATCGAGATTGAAATCGGGATCGAATCGACGGGGGGGACTCGGACACTCGTCTCTCGACCCACCACGGCGGGTAGGCCCTCGACCCTCTGCGGTTCTCAGACAAGCAAACCCCTACGGAACTGACCTGCGCCCGATCGAGCTTCTAGGGTAACCCTGGCGCAAGAACTGCTGTTGGAATGGCGTGCTGCAGGCAGGATCAGCGAAGGGGTATTCCGCTAGATCGCCAGGGAGAACGCGATCACGCTGTTCGGGTTGGCGTCGGCCCGGTTCTGGCAGGTCCGGCCCCCAACCCCGAAGGGCTCGGTCTGGTGCCTGGACAGCGCTCAAGGGTACACCGTGAACTCTGCCGGGAAACGGGCGTGATCCTGATCCTCGGCACTATGGATGGCGTCCCGGGGCAACGAAGATCTGCTGGCCGACAGCGGCCACCCCAACGCCGTCGGCTACGCCTGATGGCGGAATGCATCGCGGCGATCCGGCAGTCCTAGCGCGCGGCAGCACGGCCCGCGGCCGCTGGCCGTCCCGCACGACACGACCCAGGCGTTGCTGGGGTGTCTCAGCGTGCCCGGCGGACGAGGAGACGGACAAAGCTGGGATGGTCGCGGGTAAGGGTGAGGCGCTCGATGGAAAGGGCGCCTTGGCGGCGGATGTAGGTAGCAGAAGCGGCTTGCCAGTTCTTGAGATCCTGGGAGGTTTGCCAGATGACTTCCAGCGGCGTGCCTTCGCCGCCGTAAGCAAGGGCATCGCGGTCAAGGGCTGCCTCGACCTGCCATCCTGTGGCGGTGACGGTGGGGGTGAGGCCGCCGCGGGAGTCGGGTGCGATGGGTGAGGTTCCGAGCGCGAGTTCGAGGAGGTTGGGCAGGCCGTCGTGGTCAGGGTCGGCGTTTTCCAGGGCGTCCGGGCCGGTGAGGGTGGGATAGGCGGCGAGCCAGCGTGAGTAGGGATCGAGCGGGGGGGTGATAGCCAGATTGAGTGTGGCGAGGCCGGAGGGTTCAGCGGCATCGCGGCGGCAAAGGCGGATGAGATAGGTCTGGCCCGCTGTGGTGGCGAATCGTACGGCGCTGGCGGTGACGCCGGGCTGGGTGGAGAGGTTGTCGTTTTCAGCGCTGCGGCTGGTGGTGTCCGGCGGATCCGTGCCGAAGACGGTGAGCACGGTGTCGAACTCACTGCCGCGGGTATCGATCCACACGGAGCCCGCGGCCGCTGCGGTCCATTTCCACCAGAGGCTGGCGCGGGGAGTTTCGTCGTTGAATCCGTAGCCAGGTTCGCCGTCCTCGGTACCCGCCCCGGCGCTGTTCACGCTGCTGGTAGCACTGGCACCACTGAGGACAATGGCTCCGGCGAGCAGATCATTGGGTGGACCGCCGAAGCGCAGGGTGAAGGGCGCGGTGGTCTCGAACGGCGGGCGGGTGGCGACGGCGAGGTGGTAGTTTTCCCCGGCCCGGGCAAAGAAACCGAGGCGGTGTTGGCCGGGCAGTACTTCCTGAATGGGCTGCCACTGAGTGAGCGCCGGACCGTAGTAGACCCGCAGCGCGAGGTCGGTGGTGGTGTCGAGCCACAGGCTGACATTTCCCGAGGTGCTGGGGGTCCAATCATACCACACGGAACGTCCTGGCGGGAGAAGGGTGGCCGCGCCGGTTCCGCCGGAGTCAGAGTGGTCCGGCTCGCCGGGTTGGCAGGAGGCCAGGGTGACATCGCCGGGGGCACTGTTCCAGGTGGGGGCGAGGGGCTGTGCGGTGGTCCATGAGTCATTGGCAGGCGGGGCGCCGGTGGCGGGTGAGATGAGGCTGAGCGTGGTGGCGCGCAGGCGGCGCAGGGAAGTTTCCGAGACGATCCTCCAGCGCGTGCCAGCGTTGCAGGCGAGGCGCAGCACGGGTGCGCCGCCATTGGTGCGGCTGGCTCCGGCGCTGAAAGCCACGGCGTCTTCCGCGTAGGCGAGGAGCCGGTCGGTTTCGGCGAGCGGGCCGTCCAGCTTCACTTCGGCGACGCCCGCGCTGGGCGCCGTCCAGGTCCACCACAGCCGGTTGGTGGTCTCGGCGCCGAGGGTGACGGGCAGGGTCCACGAGGCCCCCGACATGGGCATGGCGCGGTATTCCAGATCATTGTCAGGAGGCGGTTGGCGTGGGGCCTCGGCCAGTTGCACGCTGACGGGCCCAGCCACGGGCATGCTGATTTCCAGGAAATAGGTCACGTCCGGCTCGACATCGAAGGTCTTCACGATGTCCCCGCTGCCTGGCACGGGAACACTCGCGCTGGCGAAGGTGGAGTTGGCGAAGGAGGAGGACGACGACACCCGGGCGATGTTCAGGGTGATGCCACTGCCAGGTGAGGCGCTGGCTCGCCACTCCATGCGGGCGCAGACATCGGGGGTCCAGGCCCACCACATTTCGCGGCGAGCGGTCGGGGAAGAGGCCAGGTTGGTGGTGAAGGCGCCGGTGGAGTTAGCGGCGACCGCACCGTTCTCCGGGGCGATCAGATAGACTTGGTCGGCGGTGCCGTTCACCGGGGCGATGCCCCAGCGTATCCAGCCGGGGATCGCCGCGACGGCGGGTGAGTCAATGACGATGCGGTAGGTCTCTCCGGCATTGACATCGGCCTCCAGCCGATCCCATGGGTAGTCGGCCGTGGTGGCGGCGATCTGGGTCAGGCTGCCGAGGTCGGTGCCGCGGTAGACCGCGATGCGGGCGAGCAGAGAGGCGTCCTGGGTTTCAAACCACAGCCTGGCGCGGCGGGAGGTGAGCGGCACCCAATTCCACCAGAGGGAGCGCGCGGCAGGGCGTCCACCGTGAGCGGGCTCACCCACCTCCGCACTGACTCCGAGCCATTCCACCAGATGCTCCGCCGCGTCGGTGGTGATGGTGGCGGCACCGGCAAAGGCATCATTCGCGGGCACGGCTCCGGCGCTGACGAGGTTCAACGGCACGGTTCCGCGCGAGCCGGAGGTGGAATCCACCGCGATGAGATAGGTCACGCCGGCGCTGGCGTTGAAGGTGAGCTTGGCAAAGGTCTCGATGCCGGTGGTGGCAGCGCTGGCGACGGGCGTCAGGGCATTGAGCGCGGTCCCGGTGTAAACGGCGAGGCGTGGACGCCCGCTGTTGCCGATGGTGTCGAGGCTGACCTTTCCAGAAGTCGGCGCGGTCCACTCATGCCAGACCGAATACGCAGCCGCAGTGCCCGCATGTGCCGGTTCGCCGGGCTGGGCGGTCGCGCCTTCGTTATTGGTCACGCTGCGGACCACGGCACCGCTCAGTACCAGGCGACTGGCAAAGGCGTCATTGAGGGGCGGCGCTGGCATGGAAACCTTGAGCTCAAAACTGCCATTCGATACCGGGGCGCCAGCGACGCGGATCTTGTAAGAGGTGCCGGAGCTAACCGGATAGGAGATGAGAAAAGTCTGCGCGGTGGTGGAGGCCGCGCCGGAGCCGCCGCTGACCGCGGCGACGAGGGCGCCGAGGGTCGTTCCGGTATAGAGACCGAAAGCGGGACTGAAAGGGTCCCCCAGCACCCGGAAGAAGGCGGTGCCGCTGGCTGGGGCGGTCCAGTCGAACCAGACAGAGTGGCCGCCCTCTGACGAGAAACTGGGTTCGCCCGCCTCCAGGGTGGCCGCGATGAGATTGCCGGTGGCGGTGGTGGTGACGCCGCTGAGCATCAACCTCGCGGCGAACGCATCATTGGGTGGGGTCGGGGCAGGCTGGAGGGCAAGCTCGATCGTGCCCTGGGCATTGAGCTGCCCGTCGACGCGGATGTGATAGGTAGTGCCCAGGGTGGCATTGAAGAGCACGGCTCCGGTGCTGAGCCATCCCGCGCTTTGATCCTCGGCCACAAGAGTTAGGGCGCCCAGCGCCGCGCCGGTGTGGAGGGTGAGCACGGTGTCGATGGCGCTGCCGACGGTGCTGACGCGGAAGAGTCCGGTGGCAGGCGCGGTCCAGCGCCACCAGACGCTGGAGTTGGGGCTCGTGCCGTATTGCGCTGGCACCGGCTCGTTGGTTTCAGTGGTGGCATCGAGGTTCGTCCCGGTGGCGGACCAGGCGCTTCCAGTCTCAACGGTGGCGCTGGCGAAGTTGTCATTCGCGGGGGGTGGAGCGGGGCGCAGGTTGAGATGGCTCGGACCGGAAAACACGGAAGCCGCGCCCAGTTGGATGGCGTAGGTGGTGCCGGAGACAGCGTTGAAATAATTGGAGGCGCTCACGCGGGTGAGCGAGGCGAGGGTGGTGCCGGTGTAGACATTCACGCGCCGCAGATTCTGACTGCCCACGGTGTCGAGGCTGAACCGGCCGGTAGCGGGAGCCGTCCAGCGATACCACACGCTGCGCTGAATCGTGCCCTCGCCGCTGGGCTCGTCGGGTTCCAGACTGGCGGCCAATAGGTCCACGGTGACGCTGGCGGTAACCCCGGTGAGCAGGGTGCGCCCGGCGAAGTCGTCGTTGGGCAGGTAGTCCAGTAGTTGCAGGGTAAACGAGACGAGGTCACCAAAGGCTTGCAGTACAATGGGAACACCCGCCGTGGCCCGAAACCAGCCGGAGCTGCCGTCGCTGCCCCAGCCGGCTCCGGTGCTGGGCCGTGTGCCATTACGAGAATCCGTCGGCAGTGGCGTCAGCGTGCCCAGGCTGCCCCCGGTGAAAGGGCTCACGGCGCCGTGATAGCCAATGAGGTGGAGCAGCCCTGAGGTGGGCGGCGTCCAGGTCCACCAGGCGGAGCCGGTGGCGTCGCCCAGCGACCCCGGTTCACCCGCCTCCCGGGTGGCGAAGGTGGTGCGTCCTGCCGCCGTGGGTGCGGAACCGGTGAGGGGCAGCGAGTTGGCAAAGTCATCATTCGGGGGTGGCAGCGCCGGCTGGAGGGTGAGTCGGCAGACGCCATACTGGTCGGGGTCGCCGATGAGATTGCTCATGAGCTGAAACCAGAAGATCTGTCCCGCAATCGCCTGGAAGCGCACCGCGCCGTAGTTGGTGTGGTCGGGGCCGAGACTGTCGAGCGGATAGTCGGAGTAGTTGACCCGGGTGAGCGCCCCGAGCGCCGCGCCGGTATAGACGGAGAGGAGGTTATCAAAATCCGTCTGCCGCGGGCTCAGCGACCACACTCCAGCGGCGGGCGCGGTCCATTGCACCCAAACGCTGTCACCGCCCGCGCCCGGCAGATCGAGGGGCTCGCCGGCCTGGGAGGTGGCGTTCGTGTTGCAGACGAGGATCTCCGCGCTCGCTCCTGAGAGTGTGGTGGCGGCGGAAAAAGCATCATTCGTCGGGACAAACGTTCCGGTTCTGTAGGGAACCAGACTGAGCTGGACGCGACCCGGGAGGAAGGGCTCGGAGATATACAGAGCATCAGTGAAGTCCGCGCCAAGCACCTGGATGTGATAGGTTTCGCCCGCGGTCGCGGAGAAAGCGATTTCGGCCGAGTTCTCGCGACCGGTGGCGCTGGTGGCAAAACCGAGCAGCCGCAGCGTGTCGAGGGAGTCGCCGCGATAGACGGCGAGCAGGTTATCCCGCTCGCTGCCCCAGGTGCGCAGCCGCACCGAACCGCTGCGGGTCGGGGTCCACTGCCACCAGGTGGTCGGGCCGTTGGGCATGTAGGTGAGCACGGGTTCGTTCGGCTCACTCGTGGCGCCATGCAGGGTGCCGCTGGCCAGCCAGAAATCCCCGGTCTGCACCGTGGCGGTGGCGAAGTTATCATTGGGCGGCTGGGGGTCGGTCCGGCCGTTGACCGGCGCCTCGGGGGCTGGGAGTCCGGCGTTCTCCGGCGGTAGCGGCGCTGGGGCCAGCTCGGCCGCTGGCCCTGCCGCGCCAGGCTCGCCGGACAGCGGCGTCGCCGCAAGCGGCAGGGGTGAGGCTTTAGCTTCCAGGATGCGCACGAGGGTGCGCTTGGAAATATCATTATCCCAGCCTTCGAAGGAGCCGCCCACAAAGAGCGAACCGTCGGCCTGGGGCTCGATCACCGAGACGAGGCCGAAAGCATCGCCCGAGCTGCGGTAGGTGGTGTCGATGGCCAAATCGGAAGCCCGGAATCGGGTCAGTTTCCGCCAGACATAATTGGCGATGGTGGTGTGAACCCCGCCGACATAGAGGTAGGGGCCGGTGTGGCGGAGCGCATAGACAGCACCGTTGGGATTGGGATTCCACGAGGTGGCGGTGCCAGCTCCGCCCAGCGGTAGTTGGGCCAGGAACCTGCGTTTGGCGCGGGCCGTCTTGGTGAACCGTCCGCCGACGAAAAGAGAGGTGCCGTCGGTGGCCAGTGCGAAGACGGCATCGTTCGGCTGGGGTTGCCAGGCGACATCGGGGATCATGACCGGTACGCGGACGAGGTATTTCGCCTGATAAAAGACCGGGGCTTTTCCGAACGTGGTGAATTCGCCGCCGACGTAAAGATCGACACCTTCGACGAGGAGGCTGCGGACGGTGCCGTTCGGGGTGGGTTTCCAACCCGCATCCACCACCCCACCGGAGTCAAAGCGGGCGAGGTTGGCAACCGCGACCGGCCCCAGGCCGTCGAAGGCGCCGCCGATCACCCACAGACTGCCCTGGCGCACCATCGCATAGACGGCGTTATCAGGTTGCGGGTTGAACCCGGTCTGCACCGCGCCCGTGGCGGTCTTCAGCCTCAGGCAATTGACGCGCCGCACCCCGTTCACCGTAATCTCAAACTGCCCCGCGATCTGTACCTCCGCTCCGCCCAGCGCGTCCGGGATCAGGTCCATCGCGTTCACTTCCGGGTAAAATCCGACGAGGCCCGCCGACCAGGTCGGGTCGAGAGTGCGGTCGGACCGGAGGCGGAACAAGCCGTGCCTTTTCAGACCATTGACGGTATCAAACGTCCCCCCGACAAACCAGCCGCCGGCCGGCTCTGCCTGGATCGTCTTGACGACGCCCGCGTCCTCCACACGGCCGGGATAGGATGGTGCCGTTGCCCCCTGGGCATTGCTGAAATGGGCAAACCCGGAGCCGCTGCCGCCGGAGTCAATCCGCCCGCCGGCCCACACTCCGCTGCTGCCATCCGCCGCCAGCGCGGCCACCACGCCGTCCAGCGCGGGGACCCAGGCCGGATCACCCACGCCGGTGGCCTTGACGACACGGCCGATCCAGCGGTGGGCCACGCCGCCGAATCTCAGCCAGTTTCCCGCCGCATAGACACTGTCACCAGAGATCGCGATGTCGGTGACAAAGCCGTCCGGCTTAGGATCCCACGATGGGTCCACCGACCCCGAGGCCAGGGTCAGTCGCGTGAGGAACGCTGGGCCGCCCGCGCCGATTCTGGTAAAACTGCCCGCGCAGTAAAGATGGGTGCCGTCCGTCGCCAGATCGAAGACATGGAATTGCGGGGTTGGATTCCAGCTCGGGTCCACTGTACCGGTGGCCGCGTCGACCCGGGCCAGATACTGGATCACGGTGGTATTCAATTTCTTAAACTGTCCGCCGAGGTAGATGCTGCCGGCGTTCACCACCACGCTGTTCACCTGGCTGTCCGCATCGCATCTCCAGGCCTCCAGCGCGCGCCCTGAGGACGGTCCCGTGGTCGCGATGAGTGCCACATAGCTGCGCGGCAGCCCTCCCACTTTGGAGAACGCGCCTAACACTACCAGCCCGCCGGGAGCCACTGCCAGGTCGATCGTGTCGCCATTCGGAGCCGGACGCCAGGTCGGGTCCACCGCGCCGGTCGTCGCATTTACCCGTGCTACAAAGGGCAGGCTGCGGTTGTTTACCACCTGGAAATCACCGCCCAGATAGAGCCATCCCCCAGCCAGCGCCATGCTACTCACCAGACCACTGACCGTAACGGGAAACGCCACCCGTGTCCCATCCGATTTAACCCGAAGCATTTCTGTGATACGAGTACCATTGTAATAGGAGATCGAGCCGCCGACAACGAAGGTTCCGTCACCCATTGGCTGGATGGCGCGTACGTCGCCGTTCAGGCGCACCTCGGCGAGGGCCGTCGACGTTTGGGCTGAGGCGCTGACGGTCAGTATCGTCCCTAGCCAGAGGATGATCCTGAGATGAGATTGCTTTAGGGGGGTCACAAGATTGAACCTAGTTTCGGTGTGATGAGAGTACCGGCGGGGTTACCACAGCAGAGACTGCCTGTAGCCTTTGCAGGAGAATCTCTTCAGGATGGCCACGCCGTCTGCCAGGGGCGCCAGGGTGGTCCTGATCTTGATGGCCCTCGAGGTCGGATCGGCGGGGGCAGCCAGCAGCTCCAGCACCGGGTTGGGTGCGCGGCTGTTTCCCCGCACCACGAAGTCATGATGCACGCCGTTGGAGAGCGTCAGCAGGGCTGCCCCGGTGACGCGGTTCCCTGTCTGGACCAGGTGAAAGGTCAGGGTCCAGGTGCCGTCCACGCGCGGGGGGAGGTTCAGCGCGACGGGCTCCGCCACCGCGGTGCTGGTGGCGCCGCTGCTGAGGCTCCCTGCGGCGGGTCCCGTAAGCCTGAGGTTCGCGGCGTCCAGGGTCAGGTTCAGAGTCAGGGAGACGCTGAGCAGATGGGCCGAGTCCGTCCCCTTCATGGCGAGCTTCACCACGACGATCCCGCCCGTGCCCTTGACGCTACCCCGGATCGGCATGGTGACCACCGTGGCCGTGGCGGGCAGGTAGGTCGCCGTACCGGTCAGCCTGCCGCCGGAGTCATGCACCAGGGTCAGGGTCAGTCGGTTACCCGCCACGGTCGTCGTGTAGGGGCCGCTCAGATTCCAGAGGCTGCGGTCTGAGGTCACCGCATTGGCATCCACGCCGGCCAGGAAGTCGCCGGCGGGTGGCACCGGGTCCGCAGCGGCGTACTGCGCCGTGGTCTCCGCGTTCGCCGTAATCCTCCCGGGTAGTAGCGGTAACCAGCCTGTGAACAGCCAGTTCGCCGCGGGGGTCACGCTCGGCGCGGCCGGGGCCGGATCGCCACGGTTGACCGTCATCATCACCGTCGGCGTACCCCCGGCCAGGCTCCCGTGCGCCCCGGGCAGGAAGGTCACCATGTACGGGGTGGCTGAAAACTCCCGCCAGTCACCCTGGGCCACCTGGCCGACGTCGTAGGTGAAGGTGGCAGGGGCAAAGGTAACGGTATTCCAGGCGAGGGTCGTGGTCTTGCTGAACATTGCCCAGCGGCTGGCCGTGGCTTCGCTGTCGGAGTTGAGTACTCGGGTGCCCACCGAGTATCCGCGTCGGGAACCGACGTCGGCAAGGGTCGTGTAGAAGGCGCCATAGGAGACCCCTTGACCCAATGCCATAATCGAGCCGGCCGGGGCCGCGAACAGCACGTTCCCGCTGTCGAGATCGAGCAGTTGGATCAGCCAATTGGAGCTGCTGGGCACTTCGGCGCCATCCGGTCCGACGAGGTCAGGCTGTGCCGCGGCGAGGCCCGTAAAGGCGGTATGGCTGCCCCAGTACAGGGCGGGTTCGGCAAGAGCCCCCACGGCCAGGAGCGTCACCACGGCCAGTACGAGTGTAGCGTTTCGGTTCAGCATGCGTTGCCTCTGCCTCGGTCCTTCTGTCACCACGCGCCCCAGCGCCGCCACGACGATCAGCGCGGATAGGGCCGGGGCAGCGGGTTCACATAGGGTTGGCGAGCGCTGTAGAAGGCGCCCCCGCCGACAGGGAGAACCGCAGCGCTGGCGACCAGGTTTGGAGCGTCGATACGGTGCCACTTGTGGGTGCTGCTGTGCAAGAAGAACACCTCATAGCCGCCGCCGGGCTGCTTGTCGGGATTCCAGATCCAGATATTGTCGGCGAGGGTGGGCAGCACCGCCGCGGTCGCGCCGGACCACTCGCTTTCCGCGGGGCGGTTCAGATCGAGAGGGGCGGCATAGGGGTTGGCCAGCACACTGAGACCGGCGGGGATGGCGAGGTTCTGTGGCGTGTCGTAGACCACCTCACCGGTTAGATAAATCTGCCGATCCGCGCTGCCCGCTTTGGTTCTGACGAATACCGCCGAGCCCGTGGGTATCTCCCGGATCGAAAGCGGCCAGGGTGGCGGCATTGCAGAAGGTCCCATCCAGGCGCTGGAAGAGGGTGGTGTAGCCGCCGCTGTCAGCGCCGCCAGGATTCCAGACGTAGACGGTGTCTGCCAGCCCCGGCTCGTCGCCCTTCTCCAGTTGGTCGGTGCCGAAGATCTCCGAGGCCAACCGCGGCCCAGCACCGTTGACCCGTTTCAAGTTCAACCCGATCAGGCAGACGCCGCCATTGCCGGGTACGGTCACCTTGACATAGCCGACGGTGTTGGAACTGCAGACCGCCTCGTCGGCCTGGACGCAGGCCGCTACGGCCACCGCCACCACCAGCGCCAAGAGGGTGTTCTTCATATCCGGCAACCCGTCCCTGGACACGCGGCTCTGAGGCCGCGGCGATGTTTAAAGAGCTCAGGAAGGCCCAGGTGTCGGGGGCCCATGGAGGAAAGCGTTTTCCTGTCGTCAACTGTAGCGGCGTGACGGTCGTTTACAATAGCTTATATCCCAGAGGGGCGCAGGTCAGTTCCGTAGGGGCTTCTGTTTCGATCGTCTCCGCGTCCGGCGAGCAGAACGGGTCCCTTTACTCTTGGGGGAGACTTCCGGCGGAACGTGTCGCGAATGCCAGACGCCGCGGAGCGCTGAAAGCGCGGCCATTCCTCAGCCCAGGGCAGCGCCCTGGGAATGGAATCCAAAGCGAGATTGAGCCCTGCCGG
>CAILUI010000370.1 GCA_903837355.1 uncultured Victivallales bacterium | reverse complement strand
GAATCGCCTCGTACCACGGAAGCAGATCATCCTCCAGCATGCAGCGCTGAGGCCGGGCGCATCGGGCAACGCAGCCTTTGCAGCCCGAGTAGGTCAATTCCGAGAGTTTGACAAACTGCGTGTCCTGCCCAGAACCTTCGAGCACGGCCTTGACCATTCGGTCTACATTTCCTTCGCGCCCCACAGCACCTGAACTGAATCCGAGTATTTTCTTCATAGAGTTCTACTCCTAACCTCCTGCGCTACCCTGACTACCATTTGCCGGACGACACCCCGCCAAGGTCACGGGTGGCCAGCGTACTGGACAGCGCCTGTTGCCACACTTCAAGACCGGCGACGGCGATGCTCAGGTTCAGCGCGTTGCGGCTGGCAGAGAGGCCGGAGGAGGAGTGTTGCGCCGAGCACCCCGTCCAGGAGCACCGAGTCGACTGTCCCATGAAGCCGCCAATGCTGATGGCGAGCCTGCTGGGCTTCTTCTTGGCCAGCGGGAAATCCTCCAACGCGCGCCAGGCGCATGTCACGACCAGACTATACGACGGAATCCAGGTCCGGCGTCCAAAAGTGACGGGGGAGCAGTCGTCAGCCGGGCCGGGGCACGGCCCGTGGTGTGCCATTAGTGGGCAATGAATGGCTCAACGGACTGCAACGCGGCACCGTGGATGAGCGGTTCGCCAACAACGACTACCGGATGACGTGGAACTACCCAGGCGAGGCCGTGAGGATAGGGCAGGAGCGCATTCGTTTTGTTCCGCCCAAGCCTCAGGACCTCCCGGACCTGATGTGTGGGTGGCTGGATGCCTGCAAGCAGATGGAAGCAGCTAAGGTTCGCCCCGTGCTGACGGCAACCGTCGCCGCTTTTGGTTTCGTCTTCATGCACCCCTTCGACGACGGCAATGGCCGAATCCACCGCTTCCTGATCCACCACATCCTGGCGAGGGGCGTCATTCAGTAGTCCCCAAGGGGTCGTCTTCCCGGTATCCGCCACGATGCTGAAACGGCGGGCTGAGTACGACCAGACGCTGGAGTTGTTCTCGAAGCCCTTGATGCGACTGGTGGAGTATGATCTGGACGACCGCACCGGCGAACTGACGGTCACCAACGACACCGGGCGGTACTACCGCTACATCGACTTTACGGTGATCGCGGATGGGCTTTTCCGCTTCATCCAGCAGACCATCGAGACCGAGCTGTCTTCAGAATTCGACTTCCCCGTCTGCTACGACATAGCGAAGCAGCAGATCCGGGATCTCGTTGACCTGCCTGATCGTGACATCGATCTGCTGATCCGCCTCTACGTGCCGAGCCAAGGTCGCCTGTCGAAGGCGAAACGGGAACGGTTCTTCGGGAAGCTGACGGACGCCGAAGGCACTGCGGTGGAGGCGTGCGTTCGAGACGCATTCCTGAAGCAGTAGGTCGCCGTTCCACGGGACAGCGTCATACCCGCCCCTCCGCGACGGCAGGAGCACGCCCCATCCCCCCTCTGGATACCCCGCAGCGCCCTCCGCAGAGGACTACAAGGTATACTTACTTGCGCTGTCAGCCCGGTTCGTCCCGCCCCACGCCGGCGGAGTCCCGGCGACCGCGGCGGCAGCGGTCTGGAGTCCGCCGGGGCCTTGGCGGCCCCGGCGTGCAGGCGATTAGTAGGGGTCGTAGACGATGGGGCCGCCCTCGCGGGCGTTGCGCATTTGCTTCACGGCAAACCACTGCACGTGACCATCGCAGAAGCCGATGTTGCCGCCACCGTTGTGGGCGCCGTTCTCGGCGATGGGGTATCCGGCCGCCGGTCCTGAGCAGCAGTTATTCCCGGTGTCGGTGGCGACGAAGGCGAAACGCATGAGCCAGCCGGCCACAATGTTGCCGCCCAGCGAGGCCCGGCAGTCGCCGAGCGAGAGGGTCGTCGACGGCTGTTTGATGGCGCTGGTCTTGGCGCTGTTGTTGCTGATGTACTCGTGACAGCCGTAGCTGATGGGCTTGGTCACGACGTTGCTCCACGGGTAGCAGGTGACGTGGCAGCCGTCACGGGCGACCGTCGGGCAGGTGAAAACGTTCTGATCGGTCACATAGGGCTGGATGGCGGCCCAGTACATCGTCATTCCGGTATCCGGGTTTGCCCCCCCGCTCAAGCGGTTGCCCCAGTTCCACCAGGGGTAGCGCTGGCCGTTGTCCCCCGTGTACATGATCATGCCGAGGGTGAGTTGCTTGACGTTGTTGGTGCAGCTGATCTGCATGGCTTTGTCTCTGGCCTTGGAGAGCGCAGGAAGCAGCATCGCGGCCAGGATGGCGATGATGGCGATCACCACCAACAGCTCGATCAGAGTGAACGGTTTTCTGGCTCGCATCGCTGGGGTCTCCTTCTTGCCTTGACTCGTACGTTAGCACTCGCGGCTGGAAGCACCTGCACACTTGCTAAACGGTAATAGTAACATACCTTCACACTTTCTGCAACCCCCCTCCCAAGGCGTGTTGCAGGTATCATCTTCATCCCCGGGCGTCACCCGTGATCATCCCCTACAAGAAGCTAAGTCAAGAAGCCCTTCTGGGCATCATCGAGGAGCTTGTAACGCGTGATGGCACCGAGTTGACGGATGCCGACGCCAAGGTCAAGCAGGTCATGCGTCAGCTCGAGCGCGGCACGCTGGTCATCACCTACGATCTGCAGTCGTTGACGTGCAGCGTTGTTCCCGCCGATTCGCTCCCGCCTGGGGGCGCCGATAATGGATGAGCCACTCTGTATGGTGCGGCTGCCAGTCCGAGCCGCGGGTAACCCTGGCAGCAGCGTGTATGGTAGAATCGCTCCGCCGCGGCGGAGCCCGTGTCGCCAGGCGGGCTCGGCGCCCGTCTGGCCCCGCGCCAGTCCGTTTCGCGCCGGGCAACCCTCGACTGGCGCTCGACGCTTCCAGCCGCATCTCACCGGGAGGAGTTGTGTAGACATGAGACTACAGCAGAATCAGATCTGGCAGCAGGGCGACCAGTTCTTTGGCATCGTTGAACTGGAGCGGCTCAGGGTGGAGTACAAGGCGATGCGGGATCTCTCGACGCGCGAAGGAACGCATCACCAAGTTACCAAGAAGGAGTTCTGCCGTCTGCTGAAGGGTGCGGTTCTGGTCTCACCCGTCGCGGCGGGGCCATCCCCCCGCGCGGATGAGTTGAAGCAGCCTTAGGGCAGGGCGACTGTCCGGGTCCGGTCGCGGGCTCAGAGCTCCGCCCAGGGCGGGCGTCGGCTGAAGACCTCACGGACGAGGGCCATGTCGAACTTGGGGCTGCGGTCGTAGAAGTAGACGCCGTTCTGTTCCTGCTCGACATCGGTGAGCTGGGTGTAGCAGTAGCCGCAGATATGTTCGTGCCGCAGGATCGCCTCGGTCTGCCCGCTTAGGCGTTGGTAGAACTCCGCCAGCGACGTGGGCGTGTTGCCGTAGCCCCAACTGGTGTCGGAACGCTCGAGATCGGCCGGGTTCCACTTGATGCCGCCGTACTCGTCGACCAGGTAAGGTTGACCGCGATAGGCGGGCTCGAGATCGGGGAAGTTCCGCCAGACGCCTTGGGTACCGGGCGTCAGAGCCGCCGCCAGTTTGGCGGGATCCTGCTCGTAGTTGTGGACGGTCCATAGGTCGGTCAGGGCGTGGAGGTAGCCACTGCTGTCGTTGACGGGGCGCGTGGGATCGATGGCCTTGCAGAGGGCGTAGGCATCGAGGTGAGTGCGGGTGTGTTGCAGCCGGTTGCCGAAGCCGCGCGTCTCGTTGAAGGGCGTCCAGGCGATGAGGGATGGGTGGTTACGGTCCCGGCGCACGATCTCGGCCCATTCGCTGAGGAAGTTACGGGCGTAGGGGACGTGATCCGGGTCACCGCCCCAACTGCTCGACTCGCCCCAGGTGAGGTAGCCCAGGCGGTCGGCCCAGTAGTGGAAGCGCTCCTCGAAGACCTTCTGGTGCAGGCGAGCGCCGTTAAAGCCAGCGGCCTGGCTCAACTCGATGTCCCGCCGTAGTGCCGCGTCGGTGGGCGCGGTCCAGATGCCGTCGGGGTAGAAGCCCTGATCGAGGACGAGGCGTAGGTAGATGGCCTGGTTATTGAGGAAGAGGCGGTTGCCCTCGATGTGGATCTTGCGCAGGCCGGCATAGCTCTGGACGCTATCGAGAACGCGGTCGCCGTCGCGTACCTCGAGGGTCAGGTCATAGAGGTGCGGGCTGCCGGGCTCCCAGGGCTTCGGGTTGGCCAGCGTGAGTTCGAGCATCCCCGTCGGTACGGCCGTTGCGGTGGACTCCGCTACGAGCTCGCCGCCGTCGGTCAGCACCGCGCGCACGCTGAGACCCCGGCGGAGGGCGCGGAAGGTCGGGGTAATGAGGAAGCGGCAGCCATCGAAATCCGGGATGATCTGGGCGTCCGCCAGGCCGCAGGGGTGGACGGCTTCGAGCCAGACGGTCTGCCAGATGCCGGTGGTGCGAGTGTAGTGACAGCCATGGCTGAGCAGACGGTGCGACTGCTTGCCGCCTGGCTGGGCCGCTGAGCGCGTGTCGTCATAAGCGCGCACCACCAGATGGTGCGTCGCGCCCGCGCGGACCAGCCGGCTGATGTCGAACGCGAAGCTCACCGAACCGCCGAAGTGCACGCCGGCACTGACGCCATCGATGAAGGCCTCGCACTCGTAGTCCACCCCGCCAAAGTGCAGGACGACGTCCTGGCCGCTCCAGTCCTGGGGGATGGTCAGGGTGCGGTGGTACCAGATGCCGTTGATGAAGTCGGTGTGGCCGACCCCGGACAGCCGGCTCTCCGGGCAGAAGGGGACAGTGATCGGATTCTCGAAGCCCTTGGCTTCCTGCCAGCGCGCTTCGCCGCCGCTGCGGCCGTGATCGAAGCGGTAGGACCAGGGGCCGTTGAGCGTGGCCCACTGGGCGCGCTGGAACTGCGGCCTGGGGTGTTCGGGGCGAGGGCTGGACATGCGAGTACCTCCCGTGGCAGCGCGGTGGTGTACGCCGCCGTGATGGGTTCACTTCCTCACGGCGCCGGGGCGCGGATATCGTAGCAAAAAAGGGCGTCGTGGCGGCGGACGAACAGGTGCCCTGCGGCGATGGCTGGATGGCTCCAAACATCGGCAGCCGCAGGGCCTGGCAGGCTGAAGCGGCCGGCGTCCAGCAGGCCTTCGGCGCTCGGGCGCAGTAAGGCCACATCGCCCTTCTCAGTAAGAACATAGAGGCGCTGGTCGGCGAAGAGGGCGCAGCCCTTGTCCAAGTCTGCCCGTTCAGAATGCACCGTCCCGGTAGCCGCCGCGAGCGCAGCCCAGGGGCGGTAGAGTCGGTAGCCCGACCCGTAGATCAGGTCTCCGACCTGCACAAAGCCGCCGTGACAGGTGTCGATCGGGTGGCGCCAGCGTTCCGTCACCGCCACCTTGCCGTCGGTGACGATGACGTCGAAGAGCAGTGCACCCACGTCCGGAGCGGCGACGAGAAAGCCGGTGCCGACACCGAGCGGGGGGGCGCCGATGACCTCATAGATGACGGGCAGCTCGCGGGTCCAGAGCAGTTCGCCGTTGTCGGCGTCAGCGAGCACTATGTGGCGCGCGGCGGTCGCTGCAACGAAGCGGCGACCGCCGCTCTCGACCAGCACCGGGGAGGCGTAGCCGGCGCGGTCGATGTCCGCTTGCGGCGGCTCGACGGGCTTACCGCCAAACGCCATCGTCCGCGTGAACTTCAGCGGCGCGCTGCTCCAGACCGTCTGCCCGCTCTGGCCGTCAAGGGCAGCGAGAAAGGCCGTATCGCCACCGGCAGTGACGATAACGCGGCCGCGGTCGACCAGGAGGCACTCGCTCAGACCCCACTGGATGTTGCGGCCCCGGAAGCGCTCCAGGACATCGACGGCCCACAGCTCGCGTCCGGACGCGGGGTCGGCGCAGAGCAGGCGGCCCTGGGCGTTGAGCAGGTACAGGCGGCCGTCGGCGAGAGTACAGGTTGAGCGCGCGCCGGGAAAGGGGCCTTTCCAGGCGCGGCCGTTGGTGATTCGCCAGCGGACGGCGCCCGTACGGCGGTCGAGGGCGCTGAACTGGAGGTCATCACCGACATCCCCGCTGATCCAGACCGTGTCGCCCTGTACAACCGGCGAGGAGTAGCCGGCGCCGATCTGACTCGCCTGCCAGGCCAGTCGCGGGCCGCCCTCCGGCCACTGCTGCTGCAGGCCGGTCTCGAGGCTGGTGCCCCGCCGCTCGGGCCCGCGGAACTGCGGCCAGTCAGCCGCCCCCAGGCGCACGCCGAACGCTCCCAGCCAGAGGATCGTCAGGGCGCTCCCGACACGGGCTGACCGACGGCAGTTCACGGCTCAGGCTCCTGGGGCAGATCGCTGGGCACTAACGGTGACGGCGGCACCTCGTGGAGGGCGTGCCCGATCATGGGCAGACCGAAGGCCGCCAGGGCAGCAGCGAAATCGTCAGGCAACGGCGCCATGTACTGACGCATGACGCCCGTACGGGGATGCGGAAAGACCAGCTTCCAGGCGTGCAGGAGCTGCCGCGGCGCCTCGTGAATCAGGCCGGCCCGGTTGCCACCGTACACGTAGTCGCCCAGGACCGGGTGGTTCAGGTGGCTGAAATGCACGCGGATCTGGTGGGTCCTGCCGGTGAAGATGCGGACCTCCAGCAGTGAGCAGCCATTCGCTGTTGCCAGCACGCGGTACTTGGTCAGGGCGTGCTTACCGCCCTCGCTGACCACGGCCATCTTCTGGCGATTCCACGGGTTCCTGCCGATCTGGTTCTCGATGGTGCCCGTGACCACGCCGAACTCACCGACGACCAAGGCGAGGTAGGTCTTCTCAACATCGCGCTCCTTGAAGGCCGCCTTCAAGGCGCGCTGCGCGACCTCGTTCTTGGCAACGACCATGACCCCTGAGGTGTCCTTGTCCAGACGGTGCACGATGCCCGGTCGCTGGGAGTCGTCGCTCATGTCCCCGAAGCTCTCCTCGTCGTGGAACAGCAGGCCATGCACCAGCGTGCCAGTACGTGAACCGGCGGCGGGATGCACGACGAGGTTCGGGGGCTTGTTGATCACCAGGATGTCGTCGTCCTCGAAGAGAATACCGAAGTCGATGGCCTCAGCCTCGAGTTGCTGCGGTCCGGCCTGCGGATAGCGAATGACGATCTCATCGCCGGTATGGACGGTCTCGGCGCGCCGACACGCCCGCCCGCGGCAGGTGATGTCGCCGTCGTGGATGAGTTTCTGGAAGTAGGCTCGGGAATGCCCGCCGACCAGGGTTGCCAGGCACTGGTCAAGACGCAGTCCGTCACCTGCCGGCGGCACCACAAACGGCGGCGCTACTGTCGCCGGCGCGCTGACACTGCGGACGGTTGTCTCTTCAGGATCGCTCATGCGGCCTTGGAGCTAGGACCTACGCGCTGTTTGAGGCCGGTTGCGGGCCTGCGGTTCCACACCAACCAGGCCACCGCCACGGGAAACAGCAGCAGGCAGAGCCACTGGGCGGGGGTCATTCCGCCGCGTACGTGCAGGTAGTCGCCGCGGCCGAACTCGACGGCGAAGCGCATGGGTGCGTAGAGGAGCAGGTAGAGCGGGAAGAGCTGGCCGCGCCAGGCGGGCCGCCGGCCCAGGTACAGAAGTGCCCCGCAGATAGCGAGGTTGCCGGCGGCATCGACGAGTTGGATGGGGAAGGCGGGCTGGCAGGTCAACGCCTCCGGCGGCACAACCCCGAGTTGGCGCTGGATGTAGAGCGGGCCGTTCAGCAGACCGTCAGCGATCAGCCCCGGGTAGGTGACCCCGAATGGACCGTCCCAAGGACGCCCGAAGCAGCATCCGTTGAGCAGGCATCCGAGCCGTCCCAAGGCATGTCCCAAGGGCAGGGCGGGCGCCGCCATGTCCCCTATCAGCAGCAGTGGCCAGCGCTTGTGGAGGCTCCAGGCGATGATCACGATCAGAGCCCCCAGAAAGCCGCCGTAGAAAACCAGGCCACCATGCCAGATGGCAAGGGCCTCGAGCAAGTCGCCGCTGAACTCTGCCTCCCAGTTCTGTATCACGTAGAGCAGGCGCGCGCCACCGATGCCGCCGACCATGGCGGCCAGAGTGACATCCGGCGCGACCTGCGGTCCCAGGTCGAGCGCACGGGAGCGGCGCTGCGCCAGATGGTAGGCCGCGAGGAAGCCGAGAGCGACGCAAACGCCATACCAGCGAATGCTGAGCGGGCCAAGCTCAAAGGCGATGGGGTCGGTCATCGGGCGTCTGCCGCAGTCCTGGGTTTGTCCGCAGTGGCGCGACGCCGAGGGCGCCGCACTCCGGCCAATCTACTGCCGGCCGCCGCAAGTTACGAACGTCGCACAGGTCACCGGCGCGGGACGGTTCCAGGAAACCGGCGCCAGCCTCGGGACTGCGACATCCGTAGGTCACAGCGGCGGCCCCCGGGGCGGGCGCGAGCAGGGCCCTGGGCAAGGGGAGGCTTGGGAGGGGGCGTCGCGCCGCGCCGGATGGGCCTCTGGAGCGGGCGTGTCCACCGGCGTATGGAACGCGACCCACAGGCGTCCCACAAGACGCCAAGGCTGTTAGGTGCTCAGGCTGTGGACTGTTAGGTCCTACCTCGGGGCATTTTGCGTTTCCGGATTCGGGTCCGGTGTTGTAACCTAACATCCTACAGCCTAAGCCGCTACAGCCTCTGAGTCTTCCATGGGACGGGTGTGAATGCGATCCGTGGAATCCGCGCCATCCGTGGTCAATCCGGGTTTCCGGAGCGGAGACCACACGGGGAGGTCCACCACGGCGGGCACGGATGACGCTCCTCGTCATCATCTCTGCTTTCCTTTGCGGGCTGACCATCCGTCCCTTCCCTGCCGTCGGCCTTGCCTATCTTTGCCCCGCCGCTACCTTCATGGCCGCAATCGGGGGATCACAGGCGCCGCGTTTGTCGTTCCGGAACCCCCGACGAGGAGTCAGACATGCTCCACCACCGCGTGCCGTTCGTGCTGGCCAGTGCCGTGCTGGCGTGTGTCCCACTGGGCGCGGCCGAGGACTACGTCTTGGTCCGCGACGGCGTCGCCACGTGCGCCATCGTGGTGCCGAGCGACGGCACCCCGCCGCAGGAGTATGGGGCGAACGATCTCAGCAAGCATCTGCACCTGATGTCAGGCGCCACGGTGCCGGTCTATAAGCAGAAGGCGGACTCGGACCTTCCCTCGGGGTATGAGGGGCTGATCCTGCTGACGAGCCAGCCGCTCGCCGGCGAGCCCCCCCTCGAGAACGAGGAATGCCGTCTGACTACCCAGCCTGGCACGCCGTGGGTGATCCGCATCTGTGGCGACTCTCGGCGCGGGGCCCTGTACGGCTGCTACGCTCTGCTGCAGGATGTCCTCGGCTGCCGCTGGTATACTCGTACCATCGCCCGGATCCCGCGGCAGAGCACGGTCGCGGTGGGCCCTTTGGACCTGCGGCAGAGGCCATCCTTCGAGTACCGCGAGCCCTTCTACTGGGAAGCCTTGACCAACACCGAGTGGATCGTCAGAAACCGGGTCAACGGGGCGAACTGCCAGGTGGACGACAGCGTGGGCGGGAAGGTCAGATACGGCACCTTTGTGCATACGCTGTTCACCCTGGTCCCGCCCGACACCTACTTCGCCAGCCACCCCGAATACTTCGCTCTGGTGAAGGGCCAGCGGCTGCGGCACACACAGCTCTGCCTGACCAACCCTGAGGTGCTGCAGATCGCGGTGGCCGGGGTCAGGGAGTGGATCGCCAAGAACCCCAGCGCCGACATCTTCTCGGTGTCGCAGATGGACAACGAAGGGGGCGCCTGTCAGTGCGCTGACTGCACGAGGGTCAAGGACGAGGAGGGGGCGGAGTCCGGGCCGATCCTGCGCTTCGTCAATGCCGTCGCCGCGGAGATCGGCAAGGACCACCCCAGGGTGCTGCTCGACACCCTGGCCTACAACTACTCGCAGAAGCCGCCGAAACTCGCCAGGCCCTTGCCCAACGTGCGCGTCAGACTCTGCCTTCCCTGGAGCTGCAAAGCACACGTGCTGGAGAGTGCCTGCAGCAAGGACGCCTACCAGGACCTCAACGCCTGGAGCCAGATCACCCAGCAGCTCTATGTCTGGGACTACAACACCGAGTTCAACGACTACATGCTGCTGCACCCTTCGCTGCACTACACCAAGACGGTGTTCGGCACCTTCAAGCGGACCGGCGTGGTCGGTAACTTCATGCAGGGCAGCTACCAGAGCCCTGGGGGCTGTCTGGCCGAGATGAAGTCGTATCTGTGCGCCCAGTTGATGTGGGATCATGCCCGGGACGCGGACGCGATCCTGAGCGATTACATCGCCGGCGTCTATGGTAACGCGGCGCCGCTGGTGGCGGAGTGGATCACCCTGATCCATTCCCCCTTCAAGCAGGATACCGGCGTCAAGATGCTGGGGATCTACGACCTGCCCAGCGCCGCCTACCTGACGCGGGAGATCCTCGAGCGCTCCGACGAACTCCTGGAGCGCGCCAGCGCGGCCACCGCCGCTGACCCCGTGGCGCTCGACGAGGTCGGGAAGATCCGGATGTGGGTCGACTATACGCGCCTCGCCCAGATTCGGCTGCAGGGCGAGGTGCAGGACGGGAGGTACGGTTACGGCGTCAGCGCAAAGGACCTGGACCGCGTCGACCGCTGGTTGGCGAGCCTCAAACACTACAATGTCACTCACTTTGCTGAGGGCGTGCCCAGCGCGGTGACGGATGTCCTGACCCGGCAGAACGCAACCGTCGACTGCACCTCAATGGAGAACGCCGACCTGCGCGTGGATGTCCTGCCGACCCTCGGTGGGAAGATCGCGCGACTGCTGGACAAGCGTAGCGGGATGGACCTGATGCTGCCGCCCAAGTCAGTGTTTCACAAGATCGAGGGCGGCGACGAGACCTATGTGACCGAGGCGCCGCGGGGGGCGGAGTTCTGGGGGGTCCACTACACCGTCACCAGCAGCGGCAGCGCCGTGACCCTGCAGGGCGTCTCGCCGGCGGGCCGCGAGATCACCCGGCAGTTCACGCTCGAGGGTCGGCGACTGACGCTGCGGACCGCCGTCAAGAACACCACCAGCCAGCCCTTGCCGGTGACGATCTGGGACCGCCCGCACTTCCCCCTCCGCGACTTCGCTGACGTCCGTATCACGTTCGAGCCGGTTGGCGGCGGCGCGGTGGCCCTCGCCGCCAAGGACTTCAGTATCAACTGGACGGAACTGAGCAAGACCTACCGGGACCGCGACCTGCCCGCGGGCAAGGTCGTGTTTCGCCTGGGTCAGGTGACCCTCACCACTCGGTTCAGCCCGCAGGACGTGGAACGGCTCCATATCTTCAACAACGGCGGCCTCACCGAGATGATCAGCCTGGAGGTCTACGGCAAGAGCGTAACCCTGGCGCCGGGCGAGACGACGGCACGCGAGCAGAGCTGGACGATCGAGTAACCCTCGGCGGCCATGCAATGCGTCTACATGCAGATCGCCTGGGCGGCCCACAGTGGTGCTCCGGTGCCGATTACGGGCCAGGCCGGGACGGGTAAGGACCTTGCCGCCCGCGCCATCCACGAACGCGGCAAGCAGCGCTCCGGGCCCTTCGTCGCGGTCAACTGCGGCGCCCTTCCCGAAGCGCTGGTCGAGAGCGAGTTGGTCGGCTGTGTGAGGGGGGCCTTCAGCACCAAGCGGGCGCAGTGCCGCCCGATCATGTCAGGATGAAACTCTGCTTGGGAGTACTGCCGCGTGCCCTCACGCGGCTGGCGGGTGGGGGCACCCGCCACTACCTCAGAGCCCCCCGCGCGACTGAGGTCGAGTTTCACAGGAG
>CAILUI010000369.1 GCA_903837355.1 uncultured Victivallales bacterium | reverse complement strand
GTGCCTTCCTTGTCCATCTTCTTCTTCAGACGGCGCAAGGCACGCTCCACGGGTTCCCCCTTACGGGTGCGAACTTCGGACGGCATGTAGTGTTCACCCCCTCTCGGGCCGGTTTGGGGCGGCGCTTCCTCACTCGAGCGAGAAATCGTCACCCAGCAGATGCTTCAGCTTAGCCAACGCGTGATTCTGAATCTGCCGGACGCGTTCACGGGTACGTCCGACCTGTTGGCTGACATCCTCTAAGGTCTTCGGCGGTTGGCCATCGAGGCCGAACCGCAGTTTCAGCACGGCCGCTTCGCGTTCATCGAGTTGGTCGATCAACTCCCGCAGTCGTTCGAGCGACTCGATGCGCCCCAGCAATTGGTCCGGCGTCGGCACGCTCTGGTCTGCGATGATCTCCTCGAAGCGGCTTTCCTCGCCGGCCTGCAGCGGGTCGCTGAGCGAGACGCTGCGCAGTTCGGCACTTTTGAGCCCGGCCACGGTGCGCCGGCTGACGTCGAGTTGGTCGGCGATCTCCGCATCGCTCGGCTCCCGCCCCAGCCGTTCGGCCAACTCCGAGCGGGCTGACTTGATGCGATTGATCTTGCCCGCCGACTGGACCGGGATGCGGATGGTCCGGCTTTGGTTGGCGAGCGCTCGGCGCATGGCCTGCTTGATCCACCAGGCCGCGTAACTGCTGAACTTGGCCCCTTTCGTCGGATCGAACTTCTCGACCGCCTTCATCAGCCCGATATTGCCCTCGCTGATCAGATCCAGGAGGGGCAAGCCCAGGCCTTTGAAGTCATGCGCGATCTTGACCACCAACCGTAAGTTACTGCGGATCAGCTTCCAGCGTGCTTCCTCGTCACCGTTCTTGATCTTCTCTGCCAGGCTGACTTCGTCTTCAGGCGTGACCAAGGGAATCTTGCCGATGTCCTGCATGTACACCTTCATGGTGTCACTCTTGCTCAGCATGTCCCCTCCCTGAGCTCAGCGCCAGGTCCTGCATCCAAGCTGCGGCATCGGCGGCCATCATCCTGCCTGCGAGGCGTCTTAGGTACATTCTGAATTTCGACGACTACTCTAGCGCGGCAAAGCGTCGAGTCAACAGTACGTTACATGTCTGCGTCCCGCCTCGCTTTCAAGCTGGAGAAGAGCTCTTCGGTAGACCATGGCTGGAAACCTCGGAAACCTAGATGGCGGGCCCTGGCGGACGCACTTCCGGGCCTGGATTCGGGAGTGCCCGGCCCTGGGGGCCGGCCGCGTACGCTTTGCCCTGCACGACGAGGCGCTGGTGCCGCTGACCCTGGTACGCGCCTTCGGCTCGTGCCCCGGCCGGGTCGCGGTGGTGGTGGCGGACGGCCAACGCGCCGATCAGGTGGTCGCCGGCCTCGGCGCGCTCATGCCCTGCGCCGGGGACGAGCGCGCCGTGATCCAGGTCCCGGATGTGGTCTCGACGCAACGCGGCCTGTGGATTCCCGAGAACGAGGCGGCACGCTGCGCCGCGCTCGAGGCCGCACTGCGCGGGCAGGACGGGATCTTCGTGGTGACCGCGCAGGGCCTGCTCACCCCGACCCTCGCCCCGGCGGCCTTCGCGGCGCATGTGTTCACCCTGCGCGTCCAGGAATCCGCCTGGGCGCCGGCAGCCTTGGCGACCCGTTTGGTCGAGCTGGACTACGACAACGAGTTCGAGGTCCATGCCCCCGGCGAGTTCGCGCGCCGCGGCGGCATCTTCGATATCTACTCGCCGCTGTATGACAGCCCCGTGCGTATCGAGTACAGCGGCGATGAGATCGAGTCCATGCGCTTCTTCGTTCCGGACACGCAGCGCTCCTTCGGCCAGTTGACGGAACTGCGCATTGCGCCCCGTGGGGCGATCGTCGCCGCGCCGGATCCCGGGCGTGAAGGGACGTTTCTGGACTATCTTGGCCCCGCGGTGCCGTTACTGGTCTGCGGTCCCGCTCAGATCTGCGAGCATCTGACCCGCTTCGGCGACAGCGAGCAGGTGGTGGCCTGGGAGCGGCTGCAGCGCGCGGCGGCGGCGGTCTACGAACTGGTGACCGCGGTTAGTCTCGATCCCGGCGGCCCCGCGGCGACGTTGCTGCCGGCAGAGTGCGAGAGCCTCACCGGCGAGATCGGTGAAACCCCGGTGGACCTCGGCGACAGCGTCGGCCAGTGGCGCTGGCAGCAGTTACGCGAGGCCCTGGAGCGCTGGCATGGACAGGGGTTCCGCCTGGTGGCGTGCTGTGCCGGCGAAGGCGAGATGGCGCGTTTCCGCGAGTTGCTGGACGGGGATCCCAGCGGGGCTCGCCTCGACCTGGCGATCGAGCACATCCCGCTCGAGTCTGGGCTGTTGATCCCCGCGGCCGGGCTGGTGCTGCTCAGTGAGCAGGAGCTGTTCGGGCGCCAGCCCGATGTCCGTCGCCGCCGCCGCAGTGCCTACCGCCACGACCTGGCCACGCAGGACGGTGCGGACCTCGAGGAGGGCGGCTATGCCGTGCATGCCGCCCACGGCATCTGCCGCTACCACGGGATCCGCCAGATCGAGGTCTCGGCCGAGGTCCAGGAGGTCCTTGATCTGGAGTTCGATGACGAGGCCCGGCTGTATGTTCCGCTGGAGCAGGCTTTCCTGGTCAGCCGCTATGTGGGGGGCACGCGGAAGGTGCCCCATCTCAGCCGCCTCGGCGGCGCCGCCTGGCGCAACGCCAGGGCGGGCGCCGAGTCCGCCGCCACGGATCTCGCCGCCGGCCTGCTGCGTCTCGAAGCCATGCGCCAGAATGCGCCGGGTTTCGCCTTCAAGCCGGCGGCGGACTGGGAGCGGTCGTTTGCCGCGGCCTTTCCGTACTCCGAGACCGCCGACCAGACCCAGTCCATCAGCGACGTCTTGGCCGACATGGCCAAGTCCGAGCCCATGGATCGCCTGCTCTGCGGCGACGTCGGCTACGGCAAGACAGAGGTGGCCATGCGCGGCGCCTTCCGCGCCGTTCTCAATGGCCGGCAGGTCGCCATCCTGGTCCCCACCACCGTGCTGGCTCAGCAGCACTACACCACCTTCCGGCAGCGCATGGCCGAGTATCCGGTGGTCATTGAGGTGATCAGCCGTTTCCGCACCCGCGTTGAGCAACAGCGCGTTCTCGAGCGGGTGGCCGCAGGTCATATCGATATTCTGATCGGCACGCACCGGTTGCTGCAGAGCGATGTGCACTTCGCCCAACTCGGTCTGCTGATCATCGATGAGGAGCAGCGCTTCGGGGTGCGCCACAAGCAGCAACTCAAGGAGCTGCGGGCCAGCGTGGACATCCTGACCATGACCGCGACGCCGATCCCGCGCACCCTGTACTTCAGCCTTTCCGGCCTGCGGCATCTGAGCACGATCATGACGGCGCCCGCCGAGCGCCTCCCGGTGACTACGGTGATCGCCAACTACGACAAGGAGCTGATCCGCCAGGTTATCATGCGCGAGCTCGAGCGGCGTGGTCAGGTGTATTTCCTGCACAATCGGGTGCAGACCATCGAGCGTACGGCCTTCGCCCTGCGGCAACTGCTCCCCGAGGCTCGTTTTGCCGTCGCCCACGGGCAGATGACGCCGCACGGGCTGTCGGCGGTCATGTCACGTTTTCTGGCTGGCGAGGTGGATGTACTGGTCTGCACCACCATCATCGAGTCGGGGCTGGATATTCCCAATGCCAATACCATCATCATCGACCGTGCCGACCGCTTCGGTCTTGCCGAGCTCTACCAGCTCCGGGGACGGGTCGGCCGTTATCACCACCAGGCCTATGCGTACCTGCTGCTGCCGCCCATGGGCGTGTTGCCGGCCAACGCCCGTGCCCGCCTGCACGCCATCCGCCGTTACACCCACCTCGGCGCCGGCTTCAAACTGGCTCTGCGCGACCTCGAGATCCGTGGCGCCGGCAACATCCTCGGTACCGAGCAGAGCGGGCACATCGCGGCCATCGGCTTCGAGCTTTACTGCAAGCTGTTGCGCGAGGCCGTCGCCCGCCTGGAGCAGCAGCCCGTGCCCAGCCGTGGCGCCGTGCCCATCGAGCTGGACACGCTCAGCTTTGCCAAGCACGACAGCCGCGGCCGCTCCCTGGCCGCCATTCCGGCAGCGTACATCCAGGACGACAGTGCCCGTATCGGCTGCTATCGGCGTCTCGGCGAACTGACCGACGCGGCGGCGGTGGAGGCTATGGCGGCGGAACTGCGTGACCGTTTCGGGCCGCTGCCTTCCTGCGTCGAGGTCCTGCTGGATGTGGCCCGCGTGCGCATCGCGGCCCGCCAGGCCGGAGTCCATCGCATCAACGTCCGCAACCGCCGCGCTTTTCTCGAGACGGCGACAGGGCTGCTCCGCGGCGCCGGTACCCAGGTGCCCGAACTGACGGCCGGCGACGGCGCTGGGCAGTTGCGGGAGCTGCAGCGCCTGCTGCGCCGTCACGGTTCCGGGTGAGGCCCGCCTGCCGGTGCCGGCCGGCGGCGTCGTCGGGGCTGGAGGTTACGGCGCGCGGGCCTCCGGAGCGGTGGCGATGGTACGCAGTACGCGGAACCCCAGCATGTTGCCCTGCGAGGCCGGTGGCAGGCGGTTACGCCCCGCCGAGCGGCAGTCCAGCGGCGGCACGTACCAGTTGCCGCCGCGCAGGCAGCGCCACGAGGCGCGCTCGGCATCCTCCGGACGCTCATCGCCCGCATAGGGCTCAAAGCGGTCCTGGCACCATTCCCAGACGTTCCCGTGCAGGTCGTAGAGGCCCAGGGCGTTGGGGCGTTTGAGTCCCACCGCCGTCGTGCCCCCGCCGCCATTCTCGCCGTGGTTCGCGAAGGCGTCCAGTCGACTCGGGTCGTTGCCGCCGCAGTACGCGGTGGCGGTTCCGGCACGGCATGCGTACTCCCACTCCGCCTCGGTTGGCAGGCGGTAGGTCCCGGCGGCGACGCCCTCACGCAGGCATAGTGCCGTGAGGAATTGCTGACAGTCGTACCAGGTCACCTCCTCTACCGGGCGTCGGGCGCCCTTGTAGTGCGCCGGCTGGGTTGGCATGAGACGATCCCATTCCGCCTGGGTGACTTCGTAAGTCCCTAGGTAGAACGGCTCTGGAGCCATGAAGACGTGCTGCACTTCGCGGTCGCCCCGTCCCACCTCGGTCAGCGGACTGCCGAGGATGGCGGTGCCCGGGGGCAGCAGGCGGAAACGCATTCCCAGCGAATTTTCCACCTCGATGGGCAGCTTCGCCGTGGCGCTGAACGAGAGTTGGGCCGAACGCATCGTCTCACTGCCGACGGCCAGCCCTGCGAGCGGGGCCGGGAAGGCTGGAACCACCTCTTTCAGTCCCGGCAGTAGCCGCGCTTGACCCGCCAGCGGCACGAGCGCTGCGGGTGGCGTCACCGGCAGTGCGGGACCCTCCTGCCGGCCCGCACGGCGCGCCCTGAGTGGCCGCAGAACGAAGGCCTCCAGCACGGCCAGCAGGACCAGGCACTCGACCAGCCAGAGCCCGCGGCGCCAGGGCGACACGCGGCGGCGCGCGGCGCGGGCGCCAGCGGCCTCGGCACTCGCCAGGCGGTGCTGTGCTGCCTGGGCCAACTGGGCCCGCGTGAACCGCGGTGGGGGCGGAGTCGGCGGCGGCGGCGGTGACTCTTGTCCGGTCTCGTCGTGCACCGTGGGCCTCGGTCAGCGGCGGCGATACATGAGGACACCACCCACCAGCAGGAACGCGAGCGTCGGCAGGCAGGACCCCGCCAGCGGCGCCACATAGCCGCGACGCCCCAGGGTCAGCCCCAACTGGCTGGTCACATAGAACGCCGCCATCAGGGCCACGGCAAAGGCGAAGCCCCGCATGGCGCTGCTGCGTTCCCGCGTGATCGACAGGGCCACGCCGAACAGCGCCCCGATCAGGCAGGCGAGGCTGAAGCTGAGGCGGAACCAGACGGTGCTGCGGAAGGAGCGCCGGACGAGGTCGGGCAGGTCGGGATTGGCGCGCAGGGTGGCCAGGATCGCACGAATGGAGAGATCCTCGGTGGGGCGCACATGGTTCACGATGCGCTCTGGGGTCTCGTCGAGTTCGGGCAACCGGTAGATCTCATGGCGCTTCACGTCGCCCTCGATGGGCAGTTGCGTTTCCCGGTCGAAGGGCGTCACCTCGCAGTCCTGGAAGAGCCACGCCCCGTCCAGGTAGCGGGCGCTGGCGGCCCGTAACTCCCAGGCAATTGCCTCCTCGGCGGTGAACTGCTTGATGAACACACGCCCGTGCTTGCCGTCGGGGGCGAAGGACTCAAAGAACCAGTCCCGACGGCCGGGCGCGTTCCGGTAGACCACTGTGGTCGGCCGCTGCAGGCGGTCGGGCGCTTCCGTCCAGGCCTCCAGCACCCGTGTGGCCTTCGCCGCGCACTTCGGTGCCAGCGACTCCCCGATCCAGAAGGAGGTGCCGCAGAGCAGGATGGCGATGATCCAGATGGGCAACGCCATCTGGATCATGTGGACGCCTGCCGACCGCATCGCAGCCAGTTCCTGGTGTCGTCCCATCATGCTGACGACAAAACAACTGGACAGCAGCACCGACATCGGGAGCACGTTCAGCATGTTCGCGGGCTGCAGGAGCAGGAAGTAGAGGACGATCTGCCAGCGGCTTCCCGGCGCCGCCTGCCCGGAGCGGTTCAGGAAGTCCTGAAGAGTGTCGAAGACGCCGGCAAACAGGAAAAGTGCGGAGAAGGCGAGCAGGCAGCAGACCAGTGGCAGCAGGAACTCCCGTGTCACGAGCCAGAAAAGGGTTCGCGACACCCGCCGCGTCCCAGACGTTCCCGTTTGGCCAGGGTCAGTATCCACGAGGTGGTTGATCCGAACCGTCGGCAACGCTCAGCGGCGTTTTCCGATCAGCTTCACTTTGACCATCCGGGTACCCGTCACGATCTCCTGCAATGAGCGCCGCGAGGGGGCCACGAACATGATGAAGGGCGTCAGCAGTCCGAGCGTCAGGGTGAGCACTCCGTAGATGCAGGCTCGCCCCAGGTAGAACTGCTCCCCGTTACGTTTGATGAGGATGATCCCCCAGAATTTCTGTCCCGGGGTTTGGCCGATGACCGCGAGGATCCACGCGAGGCCCAGCAGCACTGTTCCATAGTAGGCCAGCACGCCAAGGTAGAAAGCGCTGTTGCCATCCAGCACGTTCATACTGAAGAGCAGGGCGAAGAGCAGGTAGGCGCCCACCGCCAGCAGGCCCGCGAGCAAGAGGTCGAACAGCCCCGCCGCAACGCGCAGCGGCACCGGTGCGCTCTCGAAGTCTTCCGGGCGCACTTCATGCAGGCCGCTAGCCGCGCTGGCCTCGGCAGCGCGGCGCGTGACCTTGGTCCGGACCCGTGACAGGAACGAGGTGTCGCCGGGGTCCTTCTGTTCGATCTGCGTGAGCAGGATCTCGCGTAGGAAGGGGATCTCACACGCCTTCTCCCAGCGTGCGATCAGCGTGCTGCGGATCTGGCAGTAGGCCGTGATCCGGCCGTTCTCGGCCCAGCGCACCAGGCATTCCTGGTCGACCGGGCCGTACTCTTCGCCGTCGACGGTCTTCAGCAGGTACAGACGTTCAGTGCCAGCCATGGGCCCAACTCCTCCCGGGTAAGCGCACGCGGGCTGGGTTGCATGTCTCCGATACGGGGATAGTATAGTGGCTCAAAGGCTAAAGAAAAACCGTGTGGATGCTTGCATCCTTCGGGTGTCTGGCGCACCTTTGTCTGCGGTCTGCAGCCAGGGCGCTGGCCTGTCGGCTGGGGGCGGGCTTGGCGGGGTGGTGTGATGGGGGCTACGTTGCCAGGTGTTCGTCTGGCACTCACTGCCGTCCAGGAGGCTTTTTTTACGGATGCCAAAGGTCGGCATCGTGGAGGTGACGTATGATCGGGCATCCGGCGGAGTTGTCTTACACCAAGCACCATCTGTGGGTGCGCATGGACAAAGAGGCGCATACAGCGGTCGTCGGCATCACCGAGGAGTTGGTTGAGCAACTGGCGGAGATCTTCGGCATCGACATGCCCATGGTGGGTGACGAACTCGACATGGACACCTTCTGCATTCACCTGCACCTGAAGAACCGTATTCACCATTTGCGTTCACCCCTCACCGGACGGGTCACCGAGATCAACCGCGACGTGCTCGACAGCGCCAGCCTGTTGCATCTGTCCGCCTACAAGAACTGGCTCTACCGGATGGAGTACGACGATCCCGATGAAGTCCACCTGCTCATGAGTGGCGATCAGTACTCCCGCTTTCTGGACCATCTCTGATGTCCGGTGAGCGAGGGTTGGCCATGCCCTATCGGCTGCCTGGCGATGACAGCGTACGTTGGCGGTGTCTGGACTCGCTGGCGTGGGCGCTGGCAACGTTGGCCTGCGCGCTCTATCTACCCCAGGTCGGGCGGACCGTCCTCGGCGAACTGAGCCTGCTTTATGTCGGACCCATCCTCTGGGGTCTGCTCTCCGTGTTGCCTCTGCGTGAACCCCAAGGCCTTGCCGGCCCTTGGCAGATGTGGCGACTGCGGGCGGCCTGGCTGCTGTTTGCCGGGACCTCGCCCTTCTTCGGTTGGTGGTTGCGCTGCACGGCGGTTCCTTACCTTGCCGCGGTGAGCGCTGTGGCCATGGGGGCCGCGGCCTGGGCCCTGCTGGAGACCACTCACCTGGTGTCCCGAACGGCCCGTTCACGCGGTCTGACCGACCTGTCCCAGGACGCGCTCCTGGTCCGGGTCGGGCTGCTCTACCTCCTGGTCATACCCATCGCGGCGCTCTGGTTCACGTTTGCCGTGGCCCTCGGCGTCGGTTGGGCGACTGTTCCCGGCGATTGGCTGCGCTTCTGGCGGCAGATCCCATCCTGGGGACGCGTCCTGCTTCTGTATGGGCCGCTGGCGGCGCTGCTCAACCTGGCGCGCCTGCTGTTGCGTGCTTCATCTGGCCTGGTCAGCCTGATCTCGGCCAGGCCCGCCGCCCCGGGAGACGCTGTCGATGAATCCTCATGATCCCGCCAAGACCCGCCTGATCGTGGCCCTCGATGTCGACACGCTCGACGCGGCGGCGCATCTGGTCGAGCGCCTGGGCGCGGCGGTGGAGTGGTACAAGGTCGGCAAGCAGTTGTTTACTCGGCACGGGCCTGCCGCCGTCCGCCTCCTGAAGGAAGCCGGCAAGCGGGTTTTTCTGGACCTGAAGTTCCACGATATCCCCAACACCGTGGCCCAGGCAGTGCGTTCGGCCGCCGCCATCGGCGCCGACCTCACCAACGTCCATGCCTCGGGCGGGCCGAGCATGTTGCGAGCGGCCGCGCAGGCCGGTCGCGAGTCGGGGATTCTGGTTACCGCGGTGACGGTGTTGACCAGCATGGATCAGGCCGAACTGGCGGCGGTGGGTGTCGATCTTGACCCCGCACAGCAGGTGGTGCGTCTGGCCGTTCTAAGCCGCGACTGCGGCATTTCGGGCGTGGTGTGCAGCCCGCTGGAGGTGCCGCTGATCCGCCTGGCCTGCGGTCCGGATTTCGTTCTGGTCGTTCCCGGCATCCGTCCGGCCGGGAGTGGGAGCGACGACCAGAAGCGTATCATGACCCCTGGCCAGGCCGCCGCGGCCGGAACCGACTTCATCGTGGTGGGTCGGCCGATCACGGCCGCTCCAGACGCGCTGGCGGCGGCCAGCGCCATCCTCGCGGAGCTCGCCTGAGGAGGCCGGCTGCGTAGCGGGCCCCGTGGTGTGCGTCCGGCCAGGTGCCGGGGCACCGTGTCGGCTTCAACGGGCGCTGCAGGTGCGCTCGGAACTCCGGCCCCAATTCAGCAGGCGCGCCAGGCGGCCCGTGCTGGCCGGATCGAGGCCGGGCAGTGCCGCCTGCTGCAACTGGACCAGTTCCGACGGCAGTTGCCTGGTGGTGACCACGTGGCCGTCGGCACAGAGCACATTATAGCCCCCCGGATGTGGCGGCGGGACACTCTTCGAGACGCAGTTCACCTCCACCAGGAGCCACGCCTTGTCGGGGGCTTTCAGGACGGTTCGGCCACCGCACTTGTCGTTGTAGACGAAGGTGAGGTTCTTCCCCGCCAGTTCCGGCGGGGCGCCCGGGCAGATCCACATCTCGCGCGGCACGGCGTAGCCGGCATCCTCCATCACCTTGACGATACTCTTGGGGTCATTCAGGGCGTCGCCGGGGAAGAAGACCGCTTCGGGGTACTTGCCCTCGCTCATCTGGTACATGACGATCATCTTGCCGATTTCCTGGAGGTTGGACACGCAGCGCGTCTGGTACGCCATCTGCTTGGCGCGGGCGTACTGCGCCGCGGGGATGCTGGTGACGATGGCCGAAACCACCATGACCTCGACCAGGGAGAACGCCAGCATCGAGTGCCGGCGCCGTGGGGTAGGGGGAACGCTCATGGCTGCACCTCCTGTGTGGCCGTCCCCAGCGCCTGCAGCGTGGAGCCCGGACCAAAGGTTAGATAATAGTATAGCCATGGCACTGCAGGGTTTGCAAGGCGGCGTGCCGCCGCCAGCCAGGTGGGAGCTTCGGGGCGCTGCGGAGCACTGAGAGCGGCGAGCAGGCAGCCCAGGGCTCCGATTGCCGGGCGTTCGCGGGCGGCCCATTCGACGAGCGCCTCCGGCGGCGTCCGTCCCAGCGCCGCGGCGCACAGTTTGGCCTGCGGGGTTGCATCGGGCACCTCGGTCAGCGCCCGTTCCCACAGCGGCATGGCCTCAGCGCTGCGGCCCGCCAACTGCAGCGCCAGGGCCTCCTCCAGGCAGGCGATGGCGTAGTGGGCCTCGCGCCTCTGGGGGTCCTGCTGCTGCAGGCGGCGCAGATCGCGCCGGCGGGCGGCCTCGTCGCGCAGGGTACGCAGGCTGGTCACGGCCGCCTCCGTCTGGCCGTCCGCGAAACGGGCCCAGGCCAGGGCCCGTTCGAACTCGCGCCGCTGTTCGGCGTCCTCCGCTGCCAGGGCGGCTGCGCTCAGCCAGGTGATGGCGGCCGGGGCGCCCGCCGCTGCCAGGAGCTGGTTCTGCGCCTCACGCAGGCCCGCGCCGGCCTGTTCTTCGACGGCGACGGACGCCTCCTCGGTGGCGCCCGTGAGGCGCTGTTGCAGGCGCTGTAGCTCCAAGGCCCGACTGGCGGCCTCGGCTTGGGGCACCACTTGGCGATGCTGAGCGGCGCGCATCGCGGCCTTGTGCCAGGCCACGGCCCCGGCCACCGTAGCGCTGGCCGCCAGCAGGACCGCAGCTCGGCGCCGGTGCCGCAACAGGAAGCGGTCCGCGCGGTAGCCCAGCGAGAAGCGCGAGGCGCGCACGCGCGAGTGACTCAGGCAGGCCGTCAGGTCCGCCACCACCTCGGCCATATCGGCGTAGCGCTGGCGCGGCTCCTTCTCCAGCAGCTTCATCACCACGGCTTCGAGCGAGGTCGACAGGTTGCGGCGGTGGCGGCGCGGCGAAACCGGAATGCGTTCGCGGATGGTACGGATGACCTGTTCCATGCCCATCTCGGTGTTGATGTCGTAGGGCGGCTTACCGGTGAGCATCTCGTAGAGGATGACGCCGAAGCTATACATGTCGCTCAGATGGCTGGCCGACTTCAGCGAGGTGGCTTGCTCGGGCGCCATGTACCGGGGTGTCCCGAGCGCCATGGCGGTCACCGTGAGGTTGGAGCCGACATCGGTCTCGATGCGGGCCAACCCGAAGTCAGCCAGCAAGGGCTCGCCGGCTGCGGTCATCAGCACGTTGGCCGGTTTGATGTCGCGGTGGATGATGCCCTCGCGGTGCGCGAAGGCCAGGGCGGCGCCGATCTTGAGGGCCAGCTCGAGGGCCGCACTGACCGGCAGCGGCGCTTGCTGCAGCACCTCTACCAAGGTCCGGCCGCCGGGAACCAGTTGCATCGCAATGTAGTGATTGCGGTCGACCTGGCCGGTATCGAGGATGCCGACAATGCCCGGATGCCCGGCCAGGCGTTTGGCGGCCTCGGCTTCGCGACGGAAACGTTCGAGCATCCCCGCCGGGAGGAAGGGGCTCTCCTGCAAGACCTTGAGAGCGACTTCGCGGCCCTCGGCGTCGACGGCACAGTAGACCAGCGCCATACCGCCATGGCCGAGCACACCGGTCAGACGGTACTTCCCCAAGGGCTCGTTCAGGCGCGGGCTGGCCCCAGCGGTTGCGGGTGACGGCGTGCCGGCGGAGCTGACCCGAGTTGGCGTCTCCTGATCGGCGCGCCGGGTGGCTGGCGGCGACGTGGTGTCGTGGGGGTTCATGGCGTCGTCGGCGCCGCGGTCTCGCGGGCCTGTCCGGTCACGGGCGCCGGCGGCAGCGTCGCCTCGTCGACCAGCATGACGGGGATGCCCTCGCGGACCGGGTAGCGGCGACCACAGCGCCCGCAGACGAGGGTGACATCGGCCGGGTCCGGCGTCACCGTCGCGCCGTCACCGCAGGCTGGGCAGATCAGAATGTCCAGCAATTCCTGGTCAACCATGCGTAACCCCCGTCAGCGCATCCATCGACGCGTACCGGACCCACAGACACCATAGCGGCAGCCGGTCGGCCGCGCAATGCCTTGCGGTAGCCGCCGCGGCGCCCTTTCCCGGCTCCGCTTGCCAGCGGACTGGGGACAGCGCACATTACGCCACTGACCGGAGACACGGCCAGACGGTCCGCGGAACGCGGCAAGGGACACTCTGACATGAAGAAACGGGCCAGCAGAAAACGCTACGTACTGGTCGGCACGGGTGGGCGGTCGTGGATGTACACCGCGGCCCTGATGAAGGAGTTCAGCGACTACGGCGAACTCACGGCGTTCTGCGACGTGAACCAGTTGCGGATGGACCATAACAACGACCTCGTCAAGGAGCATTACGGCAAGGGCCCCCTGCCGACCTACAAGGCCCATGAGTTCGATCGGATGGTCGCCGAGCAGAAGCCCGACACGGTGATCGTGACCAGCGTGGACCGCACCCATCACCGCTACATCTGCCGCGCCATGGAACTCGGTTGCGACGCCATCAGCGAGAAGCCGATGACGGTTGACGCCGAAAAGTGCCAGCAGATCGTTGACACCGTGCAGCGCACCGGTAAGCACCTCACGGTCACCTTCAACTACCGCTACTCGCCCCGCAACACGAAGGTCAAGGAGATTCTGCGCAGCGGCATGGTCGGCGACATCATCAGCGTCCACTTCGAGTGGCTGCTGGACACCTCGCACGGCGCCGACTACTTTCGGCGTTGGCACCGCGACAAGCGCAACAGCGGTGGCCTGATGGTCCACAAGGCCACCCATCACTTCGATCTGGTCAACTGGTGGTTGGACTCGAGCCCGCAGCAGGTCTTCGCCCTCGGCGACCTGCGCTTCTATGGCCGCGAGAATGCCGAAACGCGCGGCGTTACCGAGTTCTACAACCGCTCCCGCGGCAGTGCGAGCGCCACCCGTGACCCCTTCGCACTCAAGGTTCACGAGACCGATACGCGCATGGCCGGCCTCTACTTCGACGCCGAGAAGGAGGACGGCTACTACCGCGACCAGAGCGTGTTCGGTGACGGCATCTCGATCGAGGACACGATGAGCGTCATGGTCAAGTACACCAACAAGGCGGTGATGACTTACACCCTGAACGCCTTCTGTCCCTGGGAAGGCTACCGCATCTGCTTCAACGGTAGTAAGGGCCGTCTCGAGTTCAATGTCGTCGAGACCAGCCACGTCAAGGCCGGTACCCCCGAGGACTTCACGATGCCCGGCATGCGCGAACTCGGTCCGGACAAGCAGGGCCTGGTGCCGATGATCATCTTCCAGCCCCTGTGGGGCAAGCCCAAGGTCATCGACGTCGACGAAGGGGATCTCAGCGGCCATGGCGGCGGCGATGCGCGGTTGCTGCGCGATATCCTCGTCGGGGCGACGGACGACCCGCTTGGCCACGCCGCGGGGTACGTCGACGGCGCCCGTTCCATCCTGACCGGTATTGCTGCCAACCTCTCGATGCGGACCGGTCAGCCGGTGCGCGTCCGCGACCTGGTGCGCCTGGACGCCCTCGGCTGAGCGTGGCCGAGAGCCGCTGTGGGAACCTGGAGTGACCATGAGCCCTTTGAGCTACCGCGAGCGTTTTGCCCGCACCCTGGCCCGGCAGCCGGTCGACCGGCCGCCCATGGACCTGGCGTCGACGGATATGACCGGCATTGAAGGCGGGCCGCGGGCGCTGGCGCCGCGCTTGGGCCTGGCCGCCACCGGACTGACCTCCGAAGCCCTGGACGAGGCCGTGCTGCAGGCCCTCGATACCGATATCCGCGGCGTTGGTGGTGTGCTCATCCCCCGCAGCCCACTGCAGCGTCGCCTGAGTGATACCCGGGTGGCCGACGCCTGGGGCATCGAGTACGAGTCCAATGGCCATCACTATGAGATGGTCGGCCGTCCGCTGCTGGGCGCCACGGTGGCCGACCTGGACCGTTACCCGTGGCCGCGGGCGGCGGACATCGACCCCGCCCAGATCGAACAGATGCGCGAGCGCGCCCGTTTCCTCTTCGAGGAGACCCCCTACGTAGTCTGCGGCCGGCACCCGGTCTTTGGCATCTTCGAGCTCGGCTGCTGGATGTGCGGTTTCGACGACTTCCTCTACCGTCTGGCCGGTGAGCCGGAGTTCGTGCGGCGCTTCTTCGAGATCGTCCTGGCCTACCAGAAGGAGGTTCACGAGCTCTACTACGGCGCCCTCGGCCGCTACCTGCACTTCACCACCAGCGGCGACGACTTCGGGACGCAGACGGGGCCGTTCCTGTCGCGTGCGATGTTCCATGACCTGGTCATCCCCCATTTCGCCGAGCGCATCCGGCACCTGCGCACCTACACGACGGCGCACTTCTTCCACCACACCTGTGGCGCCGTTTTTCCACTTATCCCGGATCTGATCGCGGCGGGGGTAGACATCCTGAATCCGATTCAGCCGCGGGCCACGGACATGGAGCCGGCCAAGCTCAAAGCCGCCTTTGGGGATCGGCTGACCTTCTACGGTGGCGTCGACACGCAGTACCTGCTGCCGCAGGGACCGCCCGAGCGCGTTGCCGCCGAGACCCGCGCGTTGATCCGGGTGCTGGGCGGCGACGGCGGTTACATCCTGTCCGCCGCGCACTGCATCCAGGAGGACGTGCCCCTGGACAACGTACTCGCCATGTACCGGGCCGGTAAGGAGAGCGCCACATGACCTCCCGTGAACGGGTTTTCGCTGCCCTCGACTACCGCCCCGTCGACAAGGTGCCGGTGCGCATCTATGCCGCCCCGGGCGGTTTCCATGAGCATGGACAAAAACTGCTGGACCTGGTCCACGCTTGCGGGCACGACTTCGGGTCGCTCGCGGGTGTGGCGCTGCCGCCGCCGTTGCCGGCCACGGACTTCGACCCCGACGGTTCCTACCACGCCTTCCGCACTGACGAGTGGGGGACGCGCTGGGAATTCCGCATTCCCGGCATTTGGGGACACCCCGTGGGCTGGCCGGTGGAGGATCTGGATACCGTCGAGACCTACGCCATGCCGGCGCCGGCCCCGGCCCTGGTGGGCGCCGAGCTGGAAGCGGCCCGGCGGGCGGTGGCTGAGCACCAACGCCTCGGCTTCCGCCTCGATGGCGCGGCGGGCCTCTTCGAGAAACTGCACTCCATTCGCCGCTTTGAGGATGTCCTGGCCGACCTGGCCGTCGACGATCCGCGCCTCGGCCGCCTGGCCGACCGGATCCTCGAACACACCAAGGCCCACGCCGGCCGCGCCATCGCCATGGGCAGCGACGGGGTGATCGTCGGCGATGATTTCGGCACCACGACGGCACTGCTGATGTCGCCGGCGACGTGGCGCAGTTTCTTCAAGCCGCGCTTCGCGGAGGCCTTCGCCGGGCTACGGCAGGCGAACGTCCGCATCTTCTTCCACGTCTGCGGCTGGGTCGAGCCGATCCTCAAGGACTTCCGCGACCTGGGCGTGAATGCCATCTGGCCGCAGATCACCCTTTGGCAGGCTGCCGAACTTCATGCCCGCTGCCGGGACCTCGGCCTGGCGGTCGAGATCCATCCCGACCGCGGCGAGTTGATGCAGCACGGCACCCCGGCCCAGGTGCGGGAGTATGTCCTGCGCACCACCGAGGCGATGCACACGCTCGATGGCGGCTCCTGGCTCTACCTCGAGGTCGATCCCGGTTTTCCCTGGCCCAATGTCGAAGCCCTGTTCAAGGCGACGATGGAACTGCGGGCTTAGTCTTGGAGCAGCGGCGCCAGCGCGGGCCGTAGCCGGTCACGGGGGCCTGAAACCCACGTGCCGGCGGCCAGGCGTGGAGGGGGGGGGGTAGAATGGGTAAGCTCAGGGTCTTTGCGGTGCTGACGACCGTTGCCTTTCTCTCGATTCCGAGCCTGACCGGCTGCGCCCGGATGGCGGTGGGCAGGCTTTGTTCAGCCTCTCAGCCCTTGGCCCGGGCAATCGGCTATCCGAGGGGGTACGAGATCGATGCGGCGGGAGCTTCGGCCAGCAAGAGGGCGGGAGACCACCTGGACTCCCCGTACTTCCGGCAGCCCGATCCGTTCCGCATGGAATCAGCGGGAAGCCTGGTCATCATCGGCGGTTTCAAGACCTACCAACAGTCCACGGAATGGTCCTGCGGTCCGAGTTGTGCCCTGATGGTGCTGCACCACTATGGGGTAAAGGACTGGGATGAGCTGAGAATCGCGGCGATCATGAAGTCCAATCTCGACGTGGATGGCGACAACGTGGCGGAGAAGGGGGTCGCCAACGAGAAGGGCGAATACGGGACCTCGACGCAGGGGATGGTCGCGTTCTTCAAGCACCTGGGCTGGAGGGTGGAGTCGAGCCTGGAGCGGGGCACGCTGAAAGACGGCGCCAGCTTTGGCGATACGGCGACGTTCAGCGGGTGGGTGCAGGAGACCCTGAAGAAGGGCACGCCCGTAATGGTCGAGTGGATCGACTGGGGCGGGCACTGGCAGGTCATTATCGGTTACGACAGCATGGGGACCCGAAGCTTCAGCGACGATGTGCTGATCCTGACGGATCCCTATGACACGACCGATCACTGCCAGGACGGCTACAGCATCGTCTCCGCGGAGCGATTCTACTACATGTGGTTCGATGCCCACTATCTGCCTGAAGGTCAGGCGACGCAGCAGTGGCTGATCGCCACACCGCGGTAGGTGCAAGTGACCTGGGTATCGTCGTCTGCCGTGGCGGGCGCACGCCGATACGCCCAGGTGGCGGTGTGGTCTACCTCCGGCTCAGCCGGCAGGGGGTCGCCGCCGGGAGTTCCACGCGGATGCGGCCGGCCTCCAGGCGCACGGGGACAGCGCCGCCGGGGCCCGCCGGGGTCAGGATCACGGCCCGGATCGGGGTGGCGGCGGTCCACTCTGGCGGTGCTGGGAAGTCGAGGGCGCCACCGGCCTGGGAGTAGGCCAGCCAGGCATCGCCCTTGGCGTTCGGTGCGAAGGTCGTGAAGTCCTCGGCCAGCAGGCGCCCAGCGACGACCACGCGGTAGTGCTGACCCTGGCTATCCGCCTCGACGTAGCTGTCCGGACCGTAATCCACGCGCCGCAGCGCGCCGTTGACGCGGTAGCCTGTCATCTCGCGGGAGCGCAGGTGTGACCAGGGCACGGTGAGCAGGTAATAGCTGTCGGTGAGATCGGCCGCGGGCGTGAAGCGGGTGAAGTCTGAGGAGAAGGTCGCCCCGTAGATCAGCGCGTCGGGGATATCCTCCCGCCCGGCGCGCGCGCCGCCCCAACTGGCATGGCCGTGGAAGATAAACGGCACGAAGGGAATACGCTCGTCGTTCGCAAAGCTCGACAGGGGCTGGCGCTGCAGATTCCAGGCATGCCCGATGCGGCCGACGAAGGGGGCACAGAAGCCTTCGCTGGTGACATCGATGCCGTGGCGGTTGAACTCGTCGATGATGGCGAGCTTGCCTGCCAGGCTGCGCGTGCCAGAGGCCGGGCTGGCGGGGTTGAAGTCCAGGCGGCGCGGCACAGCCGTCAGCACATCGATGTGGTAACTGCCGCGGATCGGGTACATCCCGAGGGTACGGCGGACGCGCTCCCGGCCGGGGCCGGGGCCGTAGGCGGCGAGGTTCAGAACGTAGGATTGGCCACCGGCCCAGACCCCGCCCTGCATCAAGCCGCCGCTGCGGTCGCGCGCGACCCAGGCCGGATCCCAGGCAGGGCTGTGCTCATAGGCATCGTCGTAGTTATCGTGAAACGAGAGGATGGCGTTGAGCGTTTCGGCTTCCTTCATGGCGGCGACCAGCGCCGCGTGGCCGCCGAGGCGGGGGTTGACGGTGAACACGTCCGGGTAGCCGGTATCGTGGCCGCGATGCTGGAAGCCGACCAGGTAGACGATCTGCGGCGCTGCGTCGGTCAGACGGGATACCAGGCGGACCAACTCCAGGGCCTCTGCGAAGGTGGTGAAGGTTGGCGCGCCGGGGCTGTCGCAGAAGATCTTGTAGATCATGGCCTGATCGTAGAGTGGCAGTGGCTGGGCCGTAACCTCGGCCCGCAGCAGACGGGCGCCGTCGGTCCAGTCCGGGGCGCGGCCGGCCGGGGCAAGGAAGCGCAGCCGGACCGTGGCCGGTTCGGAGAGCTGCAGCCAGGGGACGGGCGGAGTGGCCGGTTCGCGGTGCTCAAGGGCGGCGCCCAGCGCCGCCCAACCCTCGCCAACCGTGGCCAGCAGGCGGTCGTCAACGCGGGGGACGTCGAGGGCGCAGACGGCCGCCCGATCATGAATGACGCCGGCGAGAACCGGGTTGAACCAGTCCATGGCGAAGCTGCGCTCCGCGGGCACGGCGCGGGCGGGATCGACAAGGCGGCCGGCGTTGTTCGGCACCGCCAGGCGCGCGCCCGCCGCCGCCGCCGCTGCGACCAGCCGTCCGTGCCGCACCGAGACCAGTTGGCAGCCGGGGTGCTCGACCACGTTGCTGAGGGTTACCGCCGCGTTCGTGCCGGTCACCGTGAAGGCGAGGTCGAACTCCACGCCGGGGGCGGCCCCGAGGCGCACCTCCGCGTGGTAGACGGCGCGTGTTGCGTCCTCCTGGCGCAGTGTCCAGGTGAGCTGTTGCGGCGCAATGTGGCCGCAGCGAACCCGGTTCTCGGCCAGTACCAGGACGCGGACCTCAGGCGCTTCGCCCTCCGGGTCGCCACCCAGTTCGTGCTTACCCACGCGCCAGGCCACGGGGCGGGGCCGCTCAGCGTCCAGTACCAGCGTCAGTTCGGGGCCGCCGAGCGTGAAGGTCCGCAGTGGCGCCGGCGGTTGCGCGGTTTCCGGCGCGATCTGGGGCAGGGGGAAGAAGGTGCGCAAGAGCGGCGTCGGTTCCGTCTTCTCGCTTGCCGCCGTGACCCGGAAACGGGCCAGCAGGTAACGGTAGGCATCCTGGCCAGGGTCGGGGGGTAACTCCAGCGGCCGCCGTTCCATATTGTTCAGTGGATCAAACAAACCGACGAGAAGCAGGTACTCGCCCGGCGGCAGGGCTGGGGGGATGGCAATCGCGGCGCTGTACGACACCCGTCGACCCGGGCGCCAGCGGTAGGTCGGTACGGCGGGCTCATGGTCAGCGCCGAGCCGCACGCCGTCCGCCAGGCCCTCGGCCTGGCCCTCGCGTCGGATGTGGACGAAGACGCGCAGCTCGCTGTCCGCCGGCACGCTGCCGACGTTCTGCCACCAGTAGGTCACGGCGAAGCTGCCGCCGGCCGGGACGACCGCGGTCTCAAGCTGCGCCTGCAGCAGGCGCGGCTTGAAGTCGGCTTGGGCCAGGGCGTCCGACATGACCGCACCTCCGCAGATGAGCAGACCCAGGACGCTGCCGCAACAGGAACGACGGGAGATCATGGCCACGGGACCCTGGTGTCTTGTATGTGACTCGCTGGCGCTCTTGGTTCAGAGTCCAGCCTTAGGGCTACCTTGGGGACACGCTCAAGCGTGAACTCTGAACCCGCAACTCCTGCAATCTCGCCTCGCCATGTTCGCCGCAGTCGGAGTTCTGCCGGAGCGCTGGTCGTTGGGCCCGCCGTCGGGGCTCACTCCAGCAGCTTCAGATCGCGCAAGGGATCCGAGCGCAAGACGCCGGCTTTGGCGTAGACCGCGAGCTTTGCCCGCGAGTCGGTGATGTCGGGATTGCGCATGGTCAACTGCCCGATGCGGTCGCGCGGGCCAAACTCACCTTTGCCGCTCTCCATGGTGAGGCGCTCGGCGTTGTAGGTGAGGTTCTCGCTGACCGTGTCCATGATGGAGTAGTCGTCGCCGCGGCGCAGTTCGATCCAGACCTCGCCCGTCACCGCCTTGGCGACCCACTTCTGCAGGGCCTCACGCAGCATCAGCGCCTGGGGATCGAACCAGCGGCCTTCGTAGAGCAGCCGCCCGAGGCGCCGCCCGAGGCTGCGGTAGTTGTCCAGGGTGGCCTCGTTATGGATGCCGGAGATGAGGCGCTCGTAGGCGATGTGGAGCAGGGCCAGGCCGGGCGCTTCGTAGATGCCGCGGCTCTTGGCCTCGATGATGCGGTTCTCGATCTGGTCGGACATGCCGAGTCCATGGCGCCCGCCAATGCGGTTCGCCTCCAGCGCCAACTCCACCGGATCGGCGATCTCCTGCCCGTTCAGAGCCACCGGCAGCCCTTCGTGGAAGCGCACGCTGACCGTCTCCCGGCGGATCTCGACGTCCTCTCGCCAGAAGGCCACGCCCATGATCGGCTCGACGATTGTCATACCTTTGTTCAGGTACTCCAGGTCCTTGGCCTCGTGGGTGGCGCCCCAGATGTTCGAGTCGGTCGAGTAGGCCTTCTCCGCCTTGGTCCGGTAGGCATGGCCATGGGCGACCAGCCACTCGCTCATTTCTTTGCGCCCGCCGAGTTCGTTGACGAAGGCTTCATCGAGCCAGGGTTTGTAGATGCGCAGGCGCGGGTTGGCCATCAGGCCGTAGCGGTAGAAGCGCTCGATGTCGTTGCCCTTGTAGGTGCTGCCATCGCCCCAAACCTCGACGCCGTCGTCCTTCATGGCGTTCACCAGCATGGTGCCGGTGACGGCGCGGCCGATGGGCGTGGTGTTGTAGTAGCGCCGGCCGGCGGTCTCGATGTGGAAAGCACCGCACATCAGCGCCGACAGCCCTTCGTGGACCAGCTCTTGCCGGCAATCGATCAGGCGCGCCTTCTCGGCGCCGTACTGCATGGCCCGGCGGGGGATGTCGGCGTAGTCCGGCTCGTCCGGTTGGCCCAGATTCGCGGTGTAGGCGTAGGGCACGGCGCCCTTTTCGCGCATCCAGGCGATGGCGGCGCTGGTGTCGAGGCCGCCCGAGAAGGCGATGCCGACGCGCTCACCGAAGGGAAGGTTCAGCAGTATCTTCGACATGGTCCGACCCCGCTACCGGTCCAGAGAGCCACTCCCGCCCCCCCCAGGTCGTCACAGCGGGGGAAACACCACGGGGGCCCGGATCCGGCCGCATGCACCCGCTCAGTATACCCTCCGCTTCCACCCCCTGCAACGGGGTCGGCGCCTACGCTCCGGCCAGGGGCAGCGGGGGGGTAGTTTTCCACTTCCCCTGGGTGAAGTCGGGGAACTCGACCGGCTGACTGCCGGCGGCGACGGAGGCGCAGGACAGCGGGAAGACGGCCGACCAGGTGGCGGCGTCGTAGACATCCTGCGGGGTCGGACCGCGCGCGCGCACGGCGCGGATGAAGTCGTGCATCATCACGTAATCGCCGCCGCCGTGGCCGCCGTTCTTGAGCGCCGCCTCGGCGGTCGCCTGCCAGAGCGGGTGCGCATGCGTGCTCAGGTAGGGGTCGAAGGGCGCCCACTGCTCGGCGTCGGAGGCCTTGGTGCGCAGGCAGACCTGGTTCAGCGTGCCGAGGTAGATGCCCGCGGTGCCCTGGACGCGGAAGATCAGGTCGTAGGGCCGGTGCGTCAGCAGGTCGAAGTAGAGGGTAACCGTCTGCCCGTTGGCGGTCTTCAGCAGCGAGGTATTGACATCGCCCTGGGCATACTCACGCCGGGCGGCTGGGTGATCGGCGCCCAGGGTGCGGGCGGCATACTCGCGCATGCCCTTGGCGCCGGTGCTCATGCTGACGAGCTGGGTGAAGCGGTCGCCGCGGTTGATGTTCAGCCACTGGCCGATGGGGCCGAGCGGATGGGTCGGGTAGAGATTGCCGTTTCGCTCCGCCGTGTGTCGGCCACGCCAGGTGAGTTCACCCTGGGCGTCGAACAGCAGGAAGCGGCAATCGTGCTGGTACCCCGCTTCGCAGTGCAGCAGTTCGCCGAAGACGCCCTCACGGACCATCCGCAGGAGGGTCAGGACGTTCTGGAAGTAGCAGACGTTCTCCAGCATCATGCAGGCCTTGCCGGTCTGCTCGGAGACGCGCACCAAGTCCCAACATTCGTCCAGGGTGATGGCCGCCGGGACCTCGACACCAGCGACCTTGCCCGCCTGCATGGCCCCCACTGCCATCCGTGCATGCCACTCCCACGGCGTGGCGATGAGCACCGCGTCCAGGTCGTCCCGTGCCACCAGCCCCTTCCAGGCGAACTCGTCCTGGGCATAGGCTTCCGGGCGGCGGCCGGTCTGCTTCTCGACGATCTGTTGCGCTTGCTCCGCCTTGGCGGGGACCACATCGCAGACCGCGCGTACCTCGACGCCGGGCAGTTGCAGTGCCGTCTGCAGCAGCCCGGTCCCCCGGCCGCCCACGCCCACAACCCCAAGCCGCACCGCCTGGGGACCGGGCTCCGCCTGGGCCAGGGCCCGGCTCATCGCCAGCGCCGTCCCGACTGCCACGCTGGCCTGCAGGAAGGCCCGCCGTTCCATGTCCGTGGTCGTGCTCATGTCGGATGCTTCCTTCCGTACCCCGTTCACTCGACCCGCACCAGCCGCAGGGCCACGTCTCGCGCCAGGTCCGGCAGCCGCAGGGTCAGCTTGCCGTCGGCCGCGCGCACCGTGTCCTCGCCGACGACCTTGCCCGCGAACGTGTCCCAAGTCTCGACGCGCCAGGTGCCGCCGGCGGCCATGGGTACCAGCACGCATAGGTCGCGGATGGCGCTGGGCTGTTTGCCGTCGAACTCCGTACGCCAGGTGCTCTCCTGGTGGTGCACCCAGAGCAGGGCCTGCCGCGCGTCGTGCAGGCCGAGGACGTTGACATCCGGGTAACGGCTGGAGCGGTAGGCCGGGAGGGTGACGCGGGTGATCTGCAGCCAGTCACCATCGAGGTTGGCGGCGGTGATGGCGTGCCGGCCAGCCGGCACGGCGATGGCGATATCCTCGTCGTAGTCGCTGACCCAGACCTTGTACTGGGCGAGGTACTTGGCCGACTTCCACGGCCCCGTTCCCGCCGCGCCGGCGCTGAGTTCGCGCTCGACGACGGGACGCCCGTCGACGCTGATCTGCAGCCGCGCTCGGGAGCAGACCTGCCCCAGGTGCAGACTGACCTTGCCCGCCTGCGGCATATCCACCTGCCAGACCAGTTGCGTGTAGAGCTCGCCGGGGTTACCGCGCTGCGGGCTGCCGATGGTCATCGCCAGTGGTCCGCCCTGCACGGTGCCATCGCGGCCGAGGCGGTATTCAGCGGCGGGCGTCGTGCCCCACTCCTGACTGCCGGGGACCGTGAGGTCGGTGAAGGTCTCCGGCGTGTCCGCGGGCAGTAACGTTTGCAGGCCGACCAGCGGCTCGAAGCGCGCGCTGGTCCAGTCCACCGTGGCGGCGAAGCGCTGCACCGGCGTCAGCACGTGGTAGACGTTGAGCGGGTGAACGTAACCATCCCAATACCAGAGCATGGCCGTGCCGGCGGCGCCCGACATCAGGGCCGCCCAGGCGCCGTTGTGCCAGTTCAGCCCGGTACCTTTGGGGTCCCAGCGGCTGTCATCGGTCTGCCAGTCGATACCGAATTCGCTGAGCAGGAAAGGCTTGTCGTAGGCCAGGGCGTTGCTCGCATCGCTGACGATGCGGGCGGTGAAATCGGCCGTGTTGCCGGCGGTGCCGTACATGTGCGTCATACTGAAGTCGATGTCGGGGCAGCGCCAGACGGCGGCCGAGCCGTAGGTGGTGCTGACCAGGTGCCGGTTCGGGTCGTGGCTCTTGACGTAGGCGGCCATTTCGGCGATCCAGGCTTCCTGGGCCGGCGTGGGCTGCACCTCGTTCCAGAACTCCCAGGCGAAGAGGCTCGGGCTGTATCCCCAGCGAGCGATCAGGTAGCGCAGGCGCTGCTGGTAGAGACGGCGGGCGGTCGCGTTCGTCCAGAAGTCCTCCGGGGACGCGCAGGGGCCACCGTTGGCGGCGTTGTAGGGGTTGCTGACCCAGCAGCCCTCGTTGAAGAAGCCGCCACTGGTGAACTCGCCGAAGGTGCCCAGGCAGAACATCAAGCGGACCCCGTTCTCACTGGCAAAGCGCACGACCTCGTCCAGACGCCAGGCGTTGTCGAGGGCGTACTTGCCGAGGCCGAGGTAGGTGCCCATGCCGGGCTTGGCGGTCGGCTCGGGCATCCATTCCTGGCCCTTCTCGCCGTTGGAGAGGAACAGCCGTGCCCAGTTGCCGCCGGCGGCACCCAGGCTCTTGAACCAGGCCTCGTAGTTCGTCAGCGGGGTGCTGTTCCACGACCAGCAGACGTTCTCGCCGACCGCGACGAAGGGCTGGCCGTTATCGTACGCGAAGTAGCGCGGCGCGTTCTTCGCCACGCGGACGAAGCCGGGGGCCGTGCCCGCGGTGACCGTCAGCTCCATGGGCTCCGACTCAATTCCGCCGGTCGCGTCCCTGGCCGTCAGCGCCAGGCGGTGCACACCGGCCACGGTCGGCGTATAGCGCACTCTGAAATCGGCCGGCCCGGCCAGGCGCAGGCGCTCGGCCGGGGCCCGCGTCTGCAACGCCATCGGGACGTAGTAGAAGCCGGGCACGCTGAGGCGCCTGCCGTCCGGCGTGGTGACCGCCGCGTCGACCGCGATCTGCGCTGGGTCGAAGGGGTTCGCGTAGGTGGCCGTGACGTCGACCCGGACCTCGACGGTGGAGAACACGGCGACCGTACGGGGCTCGATGCTGGAGCTGCGGATATCCAGCGGCCGGTCATCGGCCAGACGCAGTTCGGCCAGGGCGCTCCGCGCCACGTCGCGGGCCGCCGTCTCCAGGGCTGCCACGGTGTCAGCGGCGAAGGTGAGGGCGAAGTGGATCGTCTTGCCGGCGGGCAGGGTGCCACTCGGGCCATTGGCCAGCAGTCCGAAGCCGGGCACGTCCCACTTGCGGTTGTCCTGGAGCTGCACCATGAGGTCCGTCGGCGTGACGCGCAGGGCCGAGCCGTCGGCGCCGAGGAAGCCGACCCAATCGGCGGCCCGACCCCCGACGACGAGGTGCGTGGTCGTGTCCATGGCCGCGGGCAGCAGCCCAGCCGCGACCCGCTCGCCGACCACCAGGTAGCGCGTCGTTCCAGCATGTACCGCCGCCGGCAGCAGGCTCTGCACGTGGACACTGGCCGTCGTCACCTCCTGCTCCGGGGTCAGCTCATAGTCGACGTTGACCTCGGCGGGCGTGACGCGGACGACTTCCCGCAGGCGGAGGCGAGCGGCGCCCGCCGTCAGAATCATGCTGTAGACGGTCGTCCCCGCGTCCTGGCTCACCTGCACGGTGGCCGGGTCGACGGTACGCTGGTCCGCCAGGGTCCCCACCCACCCCGGTGCCGCCAGCGCGACGCCGGCGTCGGTCGCGTAGAGCACGTCACCCACCCGCACCTCGGCAATCTCGCCGCGCGGTCCGAGGGTAACGTGCACTTGGGCAGCGGCAAGCAGCGGCAGGAGGCAAGCTCCGGCCAGGATGGTGAGTCTGGTGTGCATGCGATTTCTGACCCCTCCTGATGACGACGGCAGCAGACCGGTGTCAAGCCTCGGCGTCGCGCCTGGAATCGGCCGGCTTGCTGGAGCGTGCCGGCTTGCCTTGAGTCATCCACCGCCGCAGCAGCGCGGCCAAGTCCGTGATGCGGTCCTCGTCGCCGGTACGACTGCGAGCTAGCTGCTCGGCTCGTGCCGTGAGTGCGCCGAGGCGGTCATGCAGGCGCGCCAGCAGCGCGGCGGCGTCTGCGGCGGTTTCCGGCAGGCGGAGGTCGCCACGTACGCTCTCGCAAGCCAGGGCATGGGCCAACTCGGCGTGATGGCGACTGGCCAGAACAAGCTCGTGTGTGACGCCGGCGTGCCTGAAGAAGACGGTAGTGGCACTGAACATGTCCGCAACGTCCGGCAGGCTGGGCCTGCCTTCAGGGACAGGCACCAACGTCGCGTCCGCCGACTGGCGGGCGACCCACTCAGCGAGGGGCTCCCGGTCGGCCTCGGTCAAGGCGTCCCAGATGTCCGCCGCCAGTTCGTCGGTTCTGAAGCCGCGACCGTCGCTGCGACCGCGCTGTTCCTGTTTCTGGATCTCGACGATCCGGATCTGGCGGAAGTGTGCTGCCGTTTCACGATAGAGCTCGTCGCAGAGGCGTTCGCGCGCGGCCGGCGCGGCGACGCCCAGGAGTTCGAACACCGCCAGGTCCAGAGCCCGCCGGTCGGACTGGCGCAGTTCCCACGGCAGTGGCAGGCGAATGGCGGCCAGCTTGGCGGCGCGCTCCGGCGAGTGGCAGGCCCTGAACTCCTCCTCGACCAGCTCGCCGGTATCACGGGCGCAGAGCTGCTCGAAGGCTGCCGCCAGCCTGGCGCGCACGTCGGGGGCGGCGCGGGCGGGATCGGGGGACGTCGAGGAGCGTCACATCCACAATCTCGGTTTTCAGGTTCCCTTCCGTGCCGGCATAGCGCCCGTAGAAGCACTTGAAAAAGCCCACCAGCGTGGAATTCAGCACTGCGGCCACGAGCGCCGGGGCGCGCACCGCGGTGTCGAGGATCGTCACGTCGTAGAGGTTGCAGTTGACGATGAGTCCGCCGGTGTTGTGGACGACGATGTGGCGGTACTGCTGGGACTTGGGCCAGACCAGATGCCCGCACTGCGTACGCGTCAGGTCATACCAGGGTTCTCGGCCGGCGCATGTCGAGCGCTGCGCTACGGGAACCGGCTTGCTCTTCTTCGAGGCGAAGGTGGCGCGCTCGCCGTAGCGCAGGTACTTGGCTACAAAGGTACCCTTCAGCTTGTCGATGGGCTCGGAGACCAGCAGGACGAGGCGGTCCAGTTCGTCGGCCCGCAGCACGGGCCGCCGGATCGCCATCGGACTGTGCACCTCCGGCGCCAGATAGCAGGCTTCGATGGGGTGGACCGTCTCGTCGCCGGCATGGATCAGCCGCAGTGTGCCCGCCTCGACCTCGGCGCGCCGGCACGCCGCCATGATCGGGGCATTCAGCCAGTGGTCGTGATCGTAGCGTTTCAGGAAGTCGGCGCTGACGTCGCGCGCCATGAAGAAACCGTCGCAGCCGCTGGTGATGCCCCGGCGAATAGTGGCGATCTCGCCCAAGGGCACGAAGCGGCTCCCGTACTGGCGCACGATCTGGAAGAAGAGATCGGGGGCGCGCAGGTACTTGCCCCACTTGCCGCCACCGTAGCGCGGGCCATAGGTTTGCAGGGTCTCGTGAAGAAGACCGTCGGCCAGTTCGGTGGCGCCCTCGTGACGGGCGTCGGCCGGCTCGTCCTCGCCGTCGTCGCCGTACTCCTCCGCCGCGCTCTCGCGCAGTCCGTCGGCGAAGCTGCGCTGGCTCTGCTCCTCGAGGAGTCGGCCGGCCCGCAGGCCCTCGTCCCATAGCTCACTCTGGGGTTTGACGATGATGCGTACCCCCGGGCGGGTAGCGTCCGACTTGCAGCGGAGGATGGCGTCTCTGAACTTCTCCGCCGCCCGCTGCCGGGTCTCCTCGGTGTCGCGGCTGCCCAAGAGGTCTGCCAAGGGCTTGTCGAGCCGCACGAACTTCACCTGTTGCGCCTGACGCTCCGCGGGGTCGGAGCAACGTTGCAGGAGTACGGCACACGTCTTGACACGAGCGTCCTCAAACCACGGCTCCGCAGTGCTTTCGATGATGGCGTGAAGGCGGAAGTTCAGCAGAATCCACTCCTGCAGCCGGAAGCCGTACTCGACGTCGAGCCAGCTCGAACTGACCAGGAAGCCGAACCAGCCGCCCTCCTTGAGTCGCCAGGTGGCACAGGGCCAGAAATAGCAATGCAGGTCCGAGCGGCGGCTCAGGACCAGACCGGGCCACACCTGGGCGACAAAATCGCCCAACTCCTCCTTGGTGGTCATCGGCGCCTGCCGGCGTGCCCGGTCGCGCTTCGGGATCAGCTCCTGGCGCACATAGGGCGGGTTGCCGACGACCGCATCGAGTTCAGGCAAGGTGACCTCGTCCGGCAAGCGCGAACCATCGTCCTGGCGGAAGGCCGCCGGAACCCGGCAGAACGGCCGGTTCTCATACACCTGTCGAGCGACCTCGAAGAAGTTGCCGCGGCGGATGAAGGGGTAGTTCTCATCGCTCCGGATGTCCCGTGCCGCCAGGTTCAGGGTGGCCAAGTGTGCAGCGAACAACGCGATGTCGGCACCGAACACGCCACGCAGCAGCTCGTCGTGGCGTAGCGACGGCTCCAGCCAGGCCTTGCGGTGGTACGCCCGGACGAGGAAGCTCGCCGAACCGCAGGCCGGGTCCAGCACGGCGGCCGCCCCCCGCCGGATGCAGAAGGCGTTGACCACGTCGACCAGGTCCTCGCTGGTGTAGTGCTGGCCGAACTTGTGCCGTTCCTCCGGGGCGATCAGCCGCTTGAAGATGCCGCCGAGGACATCGGAACGGATGGCGTGGAAGTCGAAGGGCTGCAGGTTCGCCAGGACCGCGCGCCAGGCATCTGCGGCATCCGCGTGACCGAAGATGAGTGCGCCGGTCCAGTCCGTGTCCCGCGTCTCCGGGTAGAAGATGGTCTCATAGTCCCCCGTGGCCGTCACGGCGGCCTGGAAGTCTTTCTGAAAGTGCGCGTAGAGCGTGGTGGCGTCGGACGCTTGGCGCGGTACGGCGAGAGCCCTCAGCGCCGGATGCTTGGCCCGCACCGACTCGTAGAATAACAGGCGGTTGGCGAAGACGTAGCACAGCGTCCGGGCCGCACGGTCCAGCAGGGCACGCCATTCGCGTACGTCCTGCCGCAACACCTGCCACCCCTGGTCGCGCGCCATCCACTCCTGCAGGCGACCGTCGAAGGGCCGCTCGGCGGCGGCGCGATCATACAGGTGCGTCACCGCGAGCTGCACGGGCCAGTCGATATGGCTCTCAAAGGCGCGGACGAAGAACTCGTCCAGCGGCATGGCCCACTGCGAGCGCGTGCCGGCGAGGATCGCGGCGAACTCGGTGAAGAACCCGGCAAGGAAGGCCTGGATGCGGGCTACGACGTCCGGCCGGCCCACATCCCCTGGAGCCGCAAGGTCGAGGCCCAGGCTAAAAACCTTGACCTGCTTGTCCATGAGCGACTTCTGCCAGGCCTTGGCATCGAAAAGGACGAAATCATTCACGGTCCAGGTGAAGAAGAACTCTGCGCCCGCGTTGGCGGCCTTGCGGAAGGCATCGTCCATCAGGTCATGGGCGAACGCATTCCGGCCCTCGGGGGTCCCGGGGAGCTTTACCTCGCCCGCCAGGCGCAGGTTCCCCTTGGTGTCATACACCCGCAGATCGGAGCGCTTGCGGCTCTTGGCGGAAGATTCCTCGATCTCGATGCGTTTGAACCCGAGGTTCGGTCGGTCAGCAAACCAGGCATCGGCCCAGGACTTCACCTGGGCGCAGAACGTGACTTCGTAGACCCGGACCTGTCTTGCGGGCATCGCTCACTCCTCGCAGGAACTGCCAACCCCAACCGTGCCCATACGGTAGCCCAGTGCAGGCCGCCTGCCACTGCCGCGAGCTGTGGTGCGACCCACTCACTGCAGGCGCAGAACGCCGAAGGCGGCCGCCGGCAGGCGGATCTCCAGCCGGCCGGCCACCTGACGTACGGGGAGAGCTTCGCCAGCGCTGCCGTCCGCAGCGACGACCTGGGCGCTGGCGGCTGCCGGGCAACCGAAGGTCGCCGGCTCGAGGGTCACGGTGTCGGCGGCGCCGGTCTTGACGTAGGTCAGCAGCCACTCGCCCTCGCCGACAAAGCCGAAAGCTTCGACGCCTTCCTGGGGCACGACGCCGCGACTCGTCTGGCAGCGTCCGGCATAGAGCCGCGGATCGATCTGGCGTTTGAGTTGCAGCATCTCCCGGACCGTGTTCCGGGTGGCGGCATCGAGGCCCGCGGCGGCGGCGTCGAAGAAGAGCAGCGGCTGGCCGCTGAGGAACGCTTCTTTGGCGTAGCGGCGTAGCGTGGCGGGCTCGAGTCCACCGGCGTAGGCGCCGATGCAGTTGACGAACTGCGGGAAGGTGTAGCGCAGGATCTCGTAGTCGCTGTGCACCAGCAGCGCGAAGCCCGCTACCTGCTGGGCGGCGATATTGGGGCACTCGATGCCGGTCACGAGCTCGGGTTGCAGGGGGCGGAAACGCCGCTCCACGACCTCGCAGAACTCGGTTTGTACGCGTCGCCACTCACCGTAGTGAGCGTGCCGGTGGCGCTCCAGCGCGTAATCCAGGTGGGTTGGCACCGCGCCGAGCTGGTCCATGTAGAGGACATCCGGGCCCGCCTTGGCGATGACGGGTTCCAGCGCGTCGCAGTAGCGTTCGGCCCACTCGGCGTTTGGCCAGGGCAGCGCCATGGGGTGGTGCCGGAAGTCGTGCTCGGAGTAGACCGGAAAACCATCTGAGGCGCGGACGGTGAGTTGCTCCCCGTAGTCCGCGTAGTCCGGGGTAACGCGCGAGATCATCAGGGCGTTGGAGTAGAGGCTCAGGCGACCGCCCTGGGCGCGCAGGTCAGCGACAACTGACGCCAGACGAGCGAGTTGCGGCGCATCCAGCCGGTAGTTGACGGGGTACCAGGCCTCGGTTTGCAGCGGCAACCAGGCACCGGTGTGGAAGAGGGTTACCCCGCCCAGGTCGCGGGCCTGCTCAAGCATAGCGCGGTTACTCGCGATGGCCTCCGCCTCGTAGACCTGCCCGCCGAGGCCCAGGCCGCCGATGGCCTGGAACCAGCCCGGGATCAGTGGGCGTCTGGCCCAGGAGCTGAACCAGAGGCGGTAGCGGTCCGCGGCATCGTACCAGGTGCCGGTGCGGTCCGCGCCGACCACAAGCACGGGCGCGGGCCAGCTCTGTCCCGGCGGGATGCAGGGGTATTTCTCGATCTGTGCGAAGCTTCCGGCCGCCGGATGGCCAAAGCTGCCTTTGCTGTCCAGCAGCAGCCTGTCCTCCAGGCGCCCATGCAAGCTCAGGCGTCCGTCGTACAGGCAGACCCAGTCATGCACGAATAACTGCGGTGATACGAGGGACTTAGGAGCGTCGTATGTGCCTCTTGCATAGCGCTGTGTAGAGGCCATCAGGGTGCCCTCGAGGCGGGCGCCCTGCCAGAGGGTGAAGCGCACGCGGGCGATGGGTTGCGCGGCGTGGTTGGTGACGACCGGGTGGCAGCGCAGTTCGCCGGCTTCGCTGTCCACGCGCAGCTCGATGCCCGCCAGCGCATCGGCGCGGCGGAACACCAGCGCCGTGCCGTCAGTTTCCCATCGCCCGGGTTGTCGTGGGGACCAGACACTGCCGTCGCGGAAGGTCACCTGCAGCGGGGCAGGGGCCGCGGGCTGGTCCAGCAGCGCCTCGGCACCGAGCGTCAGCCGTCGCAGACCGCCGGTTACGGGGCTGAACACGGCGGTGAGTTCCCCGGCGGTGAACGATACTCCGGCGCTCGCCGGGGCATCGCCGACCGCCCCTTCGCTAGCGGCCGCGGTGGTCTCGGCCCGTGGGGGTTCGTTCCAGACGAACTCGGCCATCTGCCGCGCCTTGGTCTCGGCCAGCCCCGGAGCAGGGCGGCCGACGGGCGGCACCACGAGCGGTTGCCGGCCGCGCTCATTCCGTGCGGAGAGGGTCAGGTCGGAGACGTCGATACGGTAGGTGCCACGGCGACCATACCAGGCGTCGTAGGTGTAGAGCCAAAGCGTGTGGATGGCCGCCCGCGAGACCTCCGCGAACTCCTTGTTCAGGTCGAACTCGACGGTAATGGACTTACCGAAGTCGGCCGGTGCCACCTGCAGCAGCAGGTCGCGGAACAGGGACCCTTCATAGTAGCAGCGCAGGCGACCATTGTAGAGTTCCGAGCTATCGCTGTTGACGCGCAGCGACACGCTGAGCCGGTCGTAGCCGGCCCAGTTGCCGACGGTTGGCGCCACCGTCGTTCCCGCGAATACCGTCGTTGCTGGGTTCACCTCAGCTCTGAGTTCGATCGCGGCCGCCGCTGCGGGATCGCCGGTCAGCACCGGCAGGCGTTCCGGCGGGTCGCGGTACTGCACCTTGGCCACCAGCAGCGAGTCGATGGCTTGGACCAGGTACGGTTGCTGGCGCGCGGGCTCGCCGGGTGCGACCACGACGTTATCCTGAAGGAGGTCGCGGACCGTGATGGTCAGGCGGTTTCGGCCCTGCACGCCCTGGAACGAGCCCAGGTCGGCCAGCACCAGCTTCAGATTCACGACGCTGTGCAGAATACCGGCCTCAGGCGAGGCTCCGAGCGCCGGCTGGCGGCGCTCGGCGCCGTCGTTGATCGACCAGTAGATGGGACAGGCCTGGTAGCCGGGGTAGCGCCCGCGCCAGTACAGCTCGTAGAGGCCGGCGGTGGGGAGTTCGAAGTCATAGGTGGCGACGTAGGCGCCCGCGGCCGGCAGGGCCGAACTGGCCAGATCCAGCAGGCCGCGGCCGGTTACGCCGGCGACCTCATGCCACCAGTTATGTCGCGACTCGCCGGGCGTCCAGTTGCTGCTGGCCGGGTCCTCGCCCTCCATCCACGCGACCCATGCGGGCGGGGTCGTATAGCTGAGGCTGGGGGCCTCCTGAGCGCGGCTCGCAAGGCAGCTCAGAGCGAACACGACAACCAAGGCACGCAACACTCGCATGGTCCTGCTGCTCCTCTGCTGACCCGGATGGGAACGGCCGTCACCAGACAGCGCGGGTACAACATACCCCCGCAGCGCGGTTGTCGCGGCCTGGCCAGGCGGGGCGGGGCGCGAGTGAGCTCCGTAGGGGTTTGTCTGGATAAGACTCGCGAGTCTCAGGTCGGGATGTCCGGCCTGCCCCCGGAAGCCGGGATCTCGGCATCCCGGCCGCGGCATACGGGGATGCCGCGTGCCACCCCCGGCGAGCGGGGGGGGGGCGCTTGTATGAGACTTCGCGGCGATCTTCGTTCAGAGTCCAGCCCTTCCGCCGTAGGCGGGCCCGCCAGAGGCGGGAAGGCTGCCTGGGGACACGCTGAAGCGCGGACTCTGAACCCGCAATCCACCCGTTTCATTCCGGTATGTCCGGCCATCAAGCCGGGGGCGCTACCGAGCCTTGAGCCCCAGGACCGGAGCGGCTCCGTAGGGCCTTTCCCCAGTGGACGAAGGCAGACGCCACTACCCGATCCCCAGGGCGCACGAGGCGACGTGGACCTTGCTGTCGTACTTGCTCACGTACGCATACGACGATCCGTCGCCCACACCGCGCCGTCTGCGGTTCTCCGGTCGGCGGGATGCCTTCCCCAACTGCCTTGCACCCACGGCCGCAGGGCTGTTCCAAGATCGCGGTTCCCGCTACGGGTGAGCGCGTGAGAACGTGAAAGCGTGGATTCGTGGCAGACGGCCGGCACACGCGCCGTAACCCTCACGCAATCACGCTCTCACGCTTTCACCGTGCCGGTGACC
>CAILUI010000368.1 GCA_903837355.1 uncultured Victivallales bacterium | reverse complement strand
GCAATGCCCGCGACGAGCGCCGGCGCAACGCCGTGCCCCCCTATGCTCCATAGCGCGACCGCAAGGGGGCCTCGGGGGTGCCCAATGGCGATCGCAGACCCAGCCGTCGGCGCCCTCGCCGGTTTCTTAGAACCGCCCTGACGTGGAAGTACTCCTCGTTGAGCAGCCGCCCCTGCAGCGGTACTTTGGTCACCTTGGCTGCCGCCGTGCGGTAGACGGCGAAGGTCCCATCAGCGCTGGCCAGCAGGGCCCCGCGCGGCACCACCAGCCGCTCGCTGCGTTCGGCCACGATGATCTCGACCATGGCCGACATCCCCGGCTGGAAGGCGGTCCCGTCACCGACAAAACTGATCTCGGCGTTAAACATGGTGATGCCGGAGCGGCCGCCGCTCCGCGCCGTCGGGTCGATCAGGTTGCGGTCACGGCCGATGGCCCCCAACTGCTCCACCCGCCCGGCAAAGCGCTTCTCGGGCAAGGCCGGCAGCGTCACCCGCACCGCCATGCCCTGCCGCAGCACATGGAAGTCGGCCTCGTTGACCACCAGCTTGACGAGCATCTGCTCGCGGTTGATGACATCGGCGATGATGTCCTGCGGATCGACTTCGTCGCCCGCGACCCGGTCGCGCAGACGCCCGCCATTGCGCCAGTCGAAGTACTGCCGCACTTTCACGGTGCCGTCGCGGTCGGCCGCGGTGACCGCCTGCGCGATCTCCTGAGCGTGTTTGGCCAACGCATGCTCCTCGGCGCCAATCCTCGCCTCCGCAGCCAGGCTCTGTGCCTGGATCTCCGCCAGTTTACGCTCCTTCTGCTTCTCCGCCCGCGCCACCGCGGCCTCGGCCCGCTCGACCGCCCGGCGCAACTCGATCCGCCGCTCCTCGGTGACCCCTTTCCGGCGCAGCGCGATCTTGCGCTCAACCTCCTGCAACTGCGCGCTGGCATTCTCGGCACGGCGCTCGAAGGACTGCAGCAGGGTCAGGGAGATGAAGTTCCGCTCATACAGGCGCCGCTGCTGCTGGCACTCCTCGCGGCTGTCCTGAACGTCCAACTCAGCCTGCTCTTTCTCGATCGCCAGCAGGCGCAGGTCCTCGGCATCCGGCTTGCCCAACTCCTCCCCTTCCGCAAGCCGAGCGTGGCCGAGTTCGGCCTGACTGACCTGAAGCTGCTCGCTCTCCTGGTACTCGACCAGCCCGTAGCGCTCCCGTAGGATCTCCAGATCCAGCTTCGCCCGGTCCCGGGTCGACTCGCGCTGTTCGACGGCGCTGCGGGCCTCGCTGGTCTCGACCTCGAAGACCTTCTCGCCCTTCCGGATCGGCGTCCCCTGAGCGACAATCTCCAGAATCCGACCGTGCGTACGCACCACGGCCGGACTGCTGTCGGCGCACTCGAGGATGCCCCGCTGCCGCACCGTCAACTCCACCGGCAGCAGCCGAACCGTGTAGTCCGCCGGCACCTCGGCCGCCGCCAGCAGCCCAGTGATCCCGGACCACACGGCCACGACCAGGCACGCCAAGGCCCGGCCCCGCCGCCGCCGGCCCACGCCAGCGGCCGGAACCCACCCACGCCGCCCCTCTGTACACCCCTCAACCATGGCCCCGCCTTCCCTGCCTCACAGACGCGCAAACGGAAAGAACACCTCGCCCACCAACCCAGGTTTCAGCTTCACCCCGTCCGCCGTCACCGTCACGCGGACCTTGAAGATGACCTCGCCCAGCGGTTCATGCGACGAGTACATACCGACCTGGCTCTCGCTCTTCTGCTTGTTCTCGAAGAGGAAATCGACCGCGGCGACCTCACCCTTCAGCAGCGCCTTGCTGAGCGCCGGGATCTGGACGTCAACCGGCATCCCGACCGTGATCTGGCCAAAGTACTTCTCCGGAACCTCAACGCTGACGTACATGCGCGCGAGGTCGGGGATGGCCATGATGTTGAAGCGCGGCCCGACCTGATTGCCCACCGCCACCTTGGCGAACGAGTCGTTGTTCCAGACTTTGCTGTAACAGATGATGCCGTCGGCCGGCGCCGTGATCACGTGACTGGCCCGCTGCTTCTTCAGTTCGTCCAGGCGCTGCTCCGCGCGCTTCAGGTCCAGCTTCGCCTGCTCATAGTTCCGGGACTGCTTGAAGGTATCGAAAGCGACGCTCTTCGCGATCGTCTCCACGGTGACCTTCTGGCGCAGGGTCTCGAGCTGGGCCTGGCTGCGCTCGCCGGCGCCGGCGCCGGCCTGGGCCTGGGCGAGCCGGATCTCGGCCTCCTCCAACCGCAGCTCGCAGCGCCGGCGGTCGCGCTGCAGCTTGGCGAACTCGACCGGTGACAGCGTCGGGGTCTGCTTCTGCTCCTCGCTGGTCACGCGCCGGACCACATCATCCCGGCGAATCCTGGCCTGGTCCCGTGCCAGCTCCGCCTTCAGTACGGCCAGCGTATCACAGCCCTGGAGGACGGTCTGCATCTTCAGCTCGGCGATCCGTAAGAGATTCTGCTCCGTCTTCAACCGGAACTCACCCTCGCGGCGGGTCAGCTCAACCTGCTTCTCAAGCTCCTGGGTACGACTGCGCACCTCGTTGGCCCGCGTCTCCTCGTCGCTCATGCGGCGGTCGAGCTCCTGCGTGTCCAGCTTCGCTACCTCCTCGCCCGCCTTGACCTGGGTCTCCTCGCCCACCAACCACGTGACCTTCGGCCAGGGCCAGCGCCAGCCGATGTCGCCGACCTTCACGTCCACGGATTTCACCGGCAGGAGCTCGCCGGAAGCGGAGTACAGGGTCTCCAGCGCCGCCTCCCGCGCCCCGCTCGTGGCGCTGCCGCGGAACTCGCCCTGCATGCCCACCATCTTCCCCACCCAGGAGGCATCATCGAGCACAAACCAGCCCTGCGTCACCGTCCCCGGCGTCTCCTGGAAAACCCCCTCCACCGCCAGGTACGAGACCCCATCGCGAACGGTCAGGAACTTGAGCGGCACGGCCGGACCCGAAACCGGTGTCGAGGCGACCATCTCTGCCTCCCCAACCATCCCGGGACGCACCCACTCCGGCACCTTGGGGATCGCCAATACGACATCGAACACCTTGACGCCGAAACCCTTACCCCCAAGTCCCCAACCGCTCTCATCCTTCTCCGCCAGATCGTGCGAGAGGGTGCTGATCGATTTCACCGTGCAGGCAATGGGCTCGTGTTTGCGGCCCTGCAGACAGACGGTCGCGGCATCGCCTTCCTTGAAGAACTTACGCACCGACTCCGGCAGCGGCCCCTTGAAGGCCAGCGTGCTCATGTCCGGAATCTTCGTGAAGGTGAAGTTCTTCCACATCTTGGTGCCGACGCCGATATCGTCGTCCCACATCTTGGCGTAGCTGACGTAGCCGGTGATCGGCGCCTTGACCACGGTGTTGTTGATGTCGTCCTGCTTCTCCTGGATCTTGCGGTCGATCAACTGCTTGCGCGCTCCGGCCCCCGCGCGCTGAATGTCCGAGATCGCCTTGTACTCCGCCAGCTCATTCTCGATCTTGCCGCATTCCAGCCGGCCATTGGCGATCTCCAGCTCGGTCTGCTCGAGGGTCGCTGCCGGCGTCGGCAGTCGGGTGTACTCCAGTTCGTTCCCGGCATAGGACAGCAGTGCCTGGCGCTCGAGGAACGCGCTTTCGACCTTGTCCACTTCCGCCTTCGAGATCATCTGGCGCTGCAAGCGGTCCCGCGCCTTGGCCAGGTCCTTATCGGCGGCGTCGGCGTTCATCCGCGCCACGCGCAGCCGGCCCGCCGCGATCTCGACATCGTCTGCCACCGGCACCCGCTGCAGTCGCGTCAGCCGTGCCTCCAGCACCGCGAGCTTGTCCCGCAGGGCGCTCAGTCGGTCCCGCATCTCGGCCTCTTTGTTGTCGATCTCCCGCAAGCGCTGGGCCAGTTCGGCCTCGATGACTCCGCGATCCTTCTCCAAGGCTCCCAGTTCGTAGAGGCTGGTCTCGCTGTCGAAGCGGGCGATGACATCGCCCTTCTCGACCTTGGCACCGTCCTCGATGATGTAGCTGATGGGAAGCCAGTTGACCGGGCTGGCGATCATCTCCGCCTTCTCGGTGATGGCGTTGACGCGCAGCGCGCAGGTGTACGGCAGCGAACGCGACTCGACCGTCACAGACTCATCGAGAGCCGTGACGACCAGCGCCAGGAGCGCCAGGCAGATCGGGAGGCGAATCGTCATCGCGAAGGCCGCACACTGCTGTCAGCAAGGATGGAGACCTCATCGAACCAACCCCTGCCCTCGCCCTTGATCTGCACCACGGCATAGAGGGTACCGACCGCCGAGGGTTCGGCCGTAAAGGGGATCTCCACGCGCTGCCACTCGCCGTTGCCCTTCGTCCACGGCAGGACGGCGCCGTGCCAGGCCGCCCACTCGACGTAGATGCGGAACTCGAGGTCCGGCCGGTCCGTCTTCACCCAGGCCGAGAGCAGGTACTTGCCATCCGCTTTGAGGTCCGGGATGCCACGCTCGACGGCCAGGGGCGCGAAGTCCTTGGCCGTGCTGGTGAGCAGCAGGCTGCGCTTGCCCGCGTGGGCGTGCTCCTCCGAGATCTGCATCGTGAAGGGCAGGCCGGCATTCCACTCGTCCGGCGACTGGTCGTCATCGGCGTCGATCTCGAACGAGGAGTTGGCGATCAGGTTGCCGGGCTCGTGTCGCGCCGCCGCCGCCGGCGCCGACCGCGCCAACTCGGCGATGAAGTCCTTACGCTGCGGGTTGAAGCTCGGGTCGTCGGTGTAGAGGTGCGTCGCGTACGGCCCGAAGACGTCGCTGCAGCGGCCGTCGCGAACCACGATCGAGCGGTCCTCAAACAGCACCCGCAAGGCGCTGGCCGAGACCCCCGGCAGGGAGAACTCCGCCGGGCACTCCTGCCGACGCGTGTTGATGGCGATGACGAACGTCCGCCCGCCCAGGCTGCGCCGGCTCATCTGCACCGCGGCCTCGGCCGCGGTGACGCTGCCCGCCGACGCCCCGGTCAGGGCGTCGGCCGTCAGCACCGGCTCCAGCGCCGTCAGTTCGCTCACCAGCGAGCGCAGTTCGGAGTAGAACCGCGACGGCTTCTCGGTGTAGGCCGTACCCCAGTAGTTGATCCCGCGCGCCCCGTGCAGGATGGCGTCGTAGGCCATGAAGCGGGACTCCACGAAGGTCGGCAGAATCGCACCATTCCCAGCCCCGCGCTTGCCCGACAGCTCGGCCCAGCCGAAGCCTTGCAGCACCATGATGACCGGCTTGTCGCCGTTGACGCTGGCGACAGACTTGTCGGTCTCGTCACCGGTGACATGCAGCGTCCGGTTCGGCAGGTTGGACTGCGACTGCGGCTCCGGCACCGGGTAGATGTCGCAGCCGGCGACATCGGTGGCCCGGTTGAAGTAGGCCAGGGTCGAGACCAGGTTGCGCGGCGCGTGGTTGGTCCAGATGGGGTGGTCCTGATCCAGGGCCCGCAGGAACTTGTAGCCCGCGTAGAGGCCCTCGGCATTCTGACTGCCCCAGGCCGGCTCGTCGATGCTCTCCCACAGCAGTAGGGCTGGGTGCTTACCGACCGCGGCCACCAGGGCCGTGAGCTCGCGACGCTTCGTCTCCGCGTCCTTGGAGAAGTCCAGCGTCGCCCCCAACGCCACCCAGACCTTCAGGCCGTGCTGCTGGGCCTTGTCGAGCAGCACCTGCATTGCCGCCGGCGGCAGCACGCCGGACTGAATGAGGGTGAAGCCGGCGGCAGCGAGGTCGCGGACCGCCTTCTCACTGCCTGGCGAATCGTAGATGCCCACCGGGAACAGACGCCGGCCATTGGCACAGATGAAGTTCTGCGCGTCGATGTCAACCTGCCGAGCGACTCCGGGCTGGCGGAGGACGGGGAACTCGAGGTCCTTCCCGGCCAGCGACTGCCCGCCGGCGTCGAGCAGGTCCACGCGCACACGGTAGTCACCCGCGGCCAGCGTCGTGGTCTCGAAGCGCACCTCGCCGACAGCCTGGACGGGGCTGGCGACGGTCATCGTCGCCAGGGCCGCGGCGCCCCCGCCCGCCGCGAACAGGCCCGCCTGCAACCGGTACTTGCCCAGGTCCGCCGCCTGCGCGTTCACCTGATAGCGCACCACGACATCATCGCGGTAGAAGGACTTGAAGACGCTGAACTCGGCCAGGGGAGATACGGACAGACGGCGGCCGGTGGCGGCGACAACTCGGCCGCCGGCGGCGGCATCGAGCACCTCGACCCGCACCGCGTGCTCGCCGGCCTCGAAGAGCTGGTAGTCGAGACTCGGCGTGGCCGAGCCCCCGGCGGCAAGCTTGCCCAGCGCAGCCTCCGCCGGTCGCGGTGCCTCGTTCGGGGGCGTCACCGTCAGCCGCACGCTGAGGTCGCGGTCCGCCGGGCCGTCATTGGTCACCTTCACCTGGGCCGTGTTGCCCCCGAGGATCGCCTGCCCCCAACTCAGGGCGCCCACGGTCACCAGGTACGGCCGGAAGTCCACCTTGATCCCCGTGAGTTCGCCGAAGGCACTCGGGACCGCGAACTTCGCCCCCGTCTGCGACCAGCAGGACAACTCGGCCGCGGGTTTCTCCGAACGGCAGACGTTGAAGCCCCAGGTCTCGCCGACCTTGGTGGAGAGACTCAGGATCGCCAGCGGGATGCGCACTTCCGCCGTCCAGGCGTCCGCGCCCCGGGACGTCTTCACCTCCCACACCGCGTTCCAGTCGGCGGCGACCCCGGCCCCGTCCCCGGATTCGTCGTACTGTGCCCCGTTCGGATTGACAATGAAATGGACGTAGTTGAAGCGGTCGTGGTTGGGATCGATGAAGATCTCCACGCAGTCATCGCTGCAGACCGCCTGGCCGTACGTCGTCTGCGTCGCCTGGAGCTTGCCCATCTGGCCCTCCTTGCAGACGATGCCCACGTAGAGCGCCTCGTCGTCGTAGAGAACCTTGACCACGGTCTGCTCCCGCGCCGGCGTCGCGCCACCAAGCAGCACAAAGTCACCGAGTGCCGGCGCGGCGCTCCAGCCGGCATCGGTGAGAGCGCCGTCAATCACCGGCGCGGGCGCAACACGGGTGACAGCGACGGGCGTGGGCGCGGCAGGCGCCAGAACGGCGACGAACAGCGCGGCGACGACGAGCAACCGCTGGATCCGCATCATAGCACTCCTGTTTGGGCTCCTCGAGGGCGTGACACTCTACCACAGGCGTCCCAGAGGACGCCAAGACTGTTAGGTACTCAGGCTGTAGGCTGTTAGGTCTTGCATCAGGGCATTTTGCGTTTCCGGGTTCGGGTCCGGTGCTGGAGCGCGGTCAGTGCGGGCCAGGCGCCTGAACTCAGCGCGGCGGGGCCGGGCTGATCTTCAGGGCGAAGTCCCGACTGAAGGGCGGCAGGGTCAGGGAAAGGGTGGCCTGGCCGTCGGCGATGGTCAGTGGGGTGGCGTCCAGCGGCCGCCCGTCGGCGACGTTCCAGATCTCGACGCTGTAGGCGCCGGGTTTCAGCGCCGGCGTCTCGTAGACCACCTCGGTGTGCACGGCGGGAACCGCGTTCTCATCGTCGGTGAGGTAGTAGGCGCGGTCGAAGCCCCAGGCCAGCAGGCGCTCGTTACTCCGCAGTTCGCTGACCGTGAGCGCGGGCCCGGGCAGGTCGCGGAGGATCGGCGCCAGGCCACGGCGATCCTCGTCGGCGCTGTAGCGGCTGAGCGCGGTGTAGAGGGGGTAGAGGTTCTTCTCCTCAACCAGCGCAAACCACCAGAACATGGGCGAGGCGGGAGCCTCGTTGAAGAAGCCGGTCCAGATACCGAGGTGAGCCTGGCGGATCAGGTTACCCATGGAGTCGGCGTGCGGCGAACCGCCATACTCCGTGATCAGCAGCGGCTTCTGCTTCGTAGCCGCGAAGAGGTTGCCGCCGCGCAGCATCTCGAGGAGTTGGGCCGTGCCGCCGCCCTGGTAGTAGGCGTCGGTCGAGAGCACATCCAGTTCGGGCAGCACCGCGATGGCCTCGTTGATGCGGTAGTAACTCAGCATCCAGTGCGTGGTGGTGAGATGCTGGGAGAGATCGATCTGCTTGAGGTAAGCGCTCATCTCGCGGTGCCACTCAGCTACCTCGGGCTGAGTGTAGAAATCGTAGGCGGTACCGGTCAGATCGACTTCCGAGAACAGTTTCCACATCAGCAGGTTCGGCGACGCCCCCCAGCGGGCCACGATGTAGTCGGCCGTACGGCGGAAGCAGGCGCGCGCCTCGGGGTTGGTGAAGTACTCCTCACAACTGTCGAGGAAGCCGCCATTGGCGCGGTTGTAGGGGTTGCGGGCCCATTCGGTGTCGTTGAGCGCACCGAACTTACCGTGGTTATTGAGGACCAGGATGACGCGGATATCGTTCGCCTCGGCCTGCGCCATGATCTCGTCCAACATCCAGGCGCGGTAGGGGTTGTAGTAGCCGACCCCGTGGAAGCCCGGAGAGTCGTTGATCCACTCCAGCGCCATCCACCATGACGACATCCAGACCTCGACGACCTTGATCCCGGTCTCGCGGTACTTGCGGAACAGCCGGCCGTACATCGGCAGACCCTCGTCGCGCCAGGTGGAGTAGGGGGCGACCTGCAGGTAGCGGGTGTCGAAGGGGCTGCGTACATTCAGCCCCAGTGCCCAGAAGTGGGTGCCGTCCTCCCACATCAGGTACTTCGGGTGCGTGGGGTCGCGACGAACGCAACCGCGGTAGGTGGCAGCCGGGGCGGCGGCCACGAACTCCAGCGGCGGCAGCGTCAGCACGCGCCCCTCCACGGTGGCAGTGACCTGCATGCGATGCCGGCCCGGCGAGCGCGGGCAGTAGCGGACCTTGAAGGACGGCGCGCCGTAGGGGGTCAGGGTGCGCGTGATCTCCGGGACCTCCGGGGCGTACAGAAAGCCCTCGTAGTAGAACCCTCGCGCGTTCTCCACGCTCCCGGCGGGCGTCGTGATCGCGGCCTCCACCTTGACGCTGTCGGGATGGAAGGGATCGCGGTAGTCGTCCCCCAGGCGGAACGAAACCTCGAAGCGCTCACCGACCCGCGGCGAGCGCGGGGACAGGTTGAGGTCGCGAATCGACGCCTCGGGATGGACGAGGCCAGGCCGGCGCAGAAGGACCGCCGCAATGAAGGCATCGCCCGCGAAGCTGTCCGTAGCGCCCGTCTCGAGTTCGAGGCTGAGGCCATACTCCAGCAAGCAGCGCGGGGTGAGCGGGTGCCACGGCCGTTCGTGGCCACGCGGGACCCAAGCCTGGGCCGCCTCCGGCCCACCAATGGGGACGCTGATCTCCACCAGCGCGCCGCGCTCGGCCGGAGCCGGCCGGCGAATCTGCCGCCAGAGATGGTCACGGTCCTTGGTGAAGATGCAGACGACGGCGTTGGCGGGAAGCCCGGCCGGCAGGAAGACCCGGAAGGTGAGCTCCTGCCAACCGTGCCAGGAACTGCCGACAGGCGAAACCACCTCATAGCGGCCGGGGAGCTTCAGGGGCAGCCGCAGCGAGGGCCCGTCGCCCGGCACCGCCGCGGCCACCTCGAGAGGAGTCACCTGGGCCTGGCCGTTGGCAACCCACTCGCGGCGCTGCCAGGGGGCGGCCGTCGTCGCAAAGTCGGTGAGGGTGCGTTCGGTCTCCTCGGCGGCCCGCGACGGCGGCAGGCAGACGAGGAGCACGATCACGGCGAAGGGTCCTGCGAGCGACAGGGCGCAGCGGCCGACAGCAGCATGGGAGATACGATCGTAGTGCATGGGCCGCCTGCGCAACTCCGTCTTGCCTATCCGCGCGTCTCGATCCTGGCCGGCGCGTCCTGCCGCCTGGCCGCGGACACCCCGCAGCCGGCCGGCCGACCGGCACGGTATCGGTCTTACCATGGAGCCATCCTGGCAAAGGTCAACGGCGCTCACCCAGCAGGGGCACGGCGGCCTCGAGCGTCCGTAGATCGTGGACGCCGGGCAGAGGCTGGGGCAACGGCTTGGCCGTCGGGTTGAGCCAGGCCGCCTGCAGGCCGCAGGCCGTGGCCCCGAGCACGTCGTCGGTCCAGGTGTCCCCAAGATGCAGGACGTTGCCGGCGGGAACCGCGAACGCCGCCAGGGCGCGCTGAAACAGCGCCGGCGCCGGCTTCTCGACGCCGACTTCGGCCGAAATGAGCAGCGGATCAGCCCAAGCGCTGATCCCCAGTTCGTCGAGCAGCGCCCGCAAACGCAGGTCCCAGTTGCTGATGATGCCCACAGGGATACCGCGAGACCGACAGGCAGCCAGCAGCGCGGGCAGACCGGGATGCGTGCGCCAGGAGCAGGCCCGGCCGAAGGTGTAGTAGAGATCCTCGACGAAGGCGCGCAGTGGCGCTGCCGCGATGCCCCGATCGGCCAGTACGGCACGGTTGACGGCGTACCAGAACTCGAGAGCCTCCTCGTGCCGGATGCCATAGACCAGCCCGGTCTGCTGCGTCTGGCAGCGCCGCCAGGAGGCGTCGAAACGGAACTCGACCTGCTCGGGATCAAGCGCCCAGCCATGCCGCCGGCCAACCTCGGCATACACCGTACCCAAAGAGGGATGCGGGAAAAGCAGCGTGTTTCCCACGTCCAGGGTGATGGCCCGTACTACTGCGCCTTCAGGCATGCGGCCTTACCGTAGCCCGGGAAGGGTGAGCCTGCCGGAGGCCCCACTGGACCCGCCGGGGGTTCCCGGACTGTACACGGCATAAGACGCACCACGACCCGGCTTCATTGGCGCCGACCGGTACGGTTCCCGGCAGCGCACCGGCGAATGCTGCCGGCACCCTGAGCGCGAGGTGCGAGGTATGCCGCTGCAGACTTGGACGCCAGGGGGTCGGGCCGCTACATTATCGGCCCGTGCGTACCCCCCTTTCCGGGACGTCCGCCTGACCGTACTCTGGCCGGTTTTTGTCGCACAACGAGGCAGGGCCCATGCCGCGCTCCGCATTGAACAGCGTCCTCGACCGCTTCCAGGCGATCATCGGCGAGGATAACTTCCGTCTCTCGTTCCTGCACCATCTGCGCTATACGCGCGGCAAGGACTGGAAGAGCGCCACGGCCCAGGACAAGTTCGAGTGCCTGGCGCTAGCGGTCCGCGACCGCGTGCTCGAGCACATGATCGCCACGCAGCAGACGTACCTGCGGGACGACGTCAAGCGCGTCTACTACTTCAGCATGGAGTTCCTGGTCGGGCGCCAGTTGCAGGCCCACGTCGGCAACCTGGGCATTGCCGAACTGGTGCATGATGCCCTGCGTCGGTTGGGCTGCGACTTCGACGAACTGGCGGAGCTCGAGCCCGATCCCGCCCTGGGCAATGGCGGCCTGGGCCGGCTGGCAGCCTGCTATCTCGAATCGCTGGCGACGCTGGGCTATCCGGCCTACGGCTATGGCATCTGCTACGAGCTGGGGTTGTTCCGGCAGCGCTTCGAGAAGGGCCGACAGATCGAGACGCCGGATGACTGGATGTCGCAGGGCTACCCCTGGCTGCTGCCCCGGCCCGAGCACCGCGTCGAGTGCCCGGTGCTCGGCCGTACCGTGCACGAGGAGCGCGGCGACCACAAGTACCATCCCCGCTGGGTGGACTACCAACTGCTGCAGGGACAGCCGTGGGATCTGCCGATTGTCGGCTACGGCGGCCGCACGGTGAATCTGCTGCGCCTCTTCCGGGCCTGCTCCGAAGAGCCCTTGGACATGGACCGCTTCAACCAGGGCGACTTCGTGGAGGCCCTGCATCGCCGCGTCCTCAGCGAGACCATCTCGCGGGTTCTCTACCCGGTGGACACCACCGACAAAGGGCGCCGCCTGCGGCTGGCGCAGGAGTACTTCCTGGTCGGCTGTGGTATCCGCGACATCATCCGCCGCTACCGTAAGCGCCACGACGACTTCGAAGCCTTCGCCGACAAGGTCGCGATCCAGTTGAACGACACGCACCCGGCCCTGGCGATCGCGGAACTGCAGCGTTACTTCGTGGACGAGGCGGGACTGGAATGGGATGCGGCCTGGTCGATCACCAGCCACACCATCTCCTACACCAATCACACGCTCATGCCCGAGGCCCTCGAGAAGTGGCCCGCGGCATTGCTCAAGGAAACGGTACCGCGACACTACGAGATCCTCGAGGAGATCGACCGGCGCTTCCTGCGCGACGCGGAGCGGAGCCTGGGCAAAGACTACGCGACCCTGGCCAAGGTCTCGCTGTTCGAGCATGGCGCGCAGCCCCAGGTCCGGATGGCCAATGTCGCCGTCGTCGGCAGCCACACCGTCAACGGCGTCGCGGCCATTCACAGCCGCCTGCTGTCTGAACGGCTGTTCCCGGAGTTCGCCCGGATGTGGCCGGAGAAGTTCACGAATATCACCAACGGGATCACCCCACGGCGCTGGCTGATGGCTGCCAACCCCGGGCTGTCGGCGGCGATCACGAAGCGGCTGGGCAAGGCCTGGATCACCGATCTCGATCGCCTGGTGGGGCTGCGCAGCTATGCCGAGGACCCGGAGTTCATCGCCGAACTGGAGCACGCCAAGAACGCCAACAAGCGGCGCCTGACCGCCCTCGTCGAACGGGAGACGGGAATCATCCTGCCGGTCGACATGATCTTCGACGTCCAGGCCAAACGGCTCCATGAATATAAGCGGCAGTTGCTCAATGCGTTACATATCGTTGACCTGTACCTGCAACTGCGCGAGAACCCCGGCCTCGACCTGCCGCCGCGCGCCTTCATCTTCGCGGCTAAGGCGGCTCCCGGTTACTGGATGGCGAAGCTGATCATCCAGTTCATCAATGCCGTGGCCGACGTGGTGAACGCCGACCCGAAGACCCGCGACCGACTCCGGGTTGCCTTTATTCCGGATTACCGCGTCACCTTGTCCGAAATCCTGATTCCGGCCGCCGACCTCAGCGAGCAGATATCGCTGGCCGGCACCGAGGCCTCGGGCACAGGCAATATGAAGTTCGCCCTCAACGGGGCCCTGACCATCGGCACGCTGGACGGCGCCAACATCGAGATCCGCGACGCGGTCGGCGCCGACAACATCTTTATCTTCGGCATGACGGTTGAGGAGGTCGATGCGTTGCGGGCCGCGGGGTACCACTCCGCGGACTACCTGAAGCGCAGTCCGCGACTCGGCGCCGTGTTCGATGCCATCGCCGGTGACCTGTTCTCGGCGGATCAGCGCGGCGCCTTCCGGCCGCTGCTCGAGTCACTCCTGGCCGGCGGCGACCACTACATGCTGCTGGCCGACTACGCCGAGTACGCGGCGATGCGGGACCATGCCGGCGAGGTCTTCCGGGACCGCACGGCCTGGCATCGCATGGTGGTTCACAACATTGCCAGCATGGGGCCCTTCTCGAGCGACCGCTCCGTGCGCGAGTATGCCGAGCGCATCTGGCACATTCGGCCGGTGGAGATCCCGGCGGAGCCGACCTGGGACTGAGATCCGGGCCCGAGTTCTGGCTCTGGGGCCAGCCGCTGCCGCAGACCTGCGTGCGGCCCGCCGAGAGCGCCGAGAGCCTGGCGTCGGCGGTTGCACCGCTGCGCTCTGGCTGTACTGTTGTGAGCATGGCGCGGCAGCCCCCCACGCAGCGTGTCCAGCGTGGGGCTCGCGGCGCCCAGTGCCCGTGCAGCCGGTACCGGATCACGGTGACAGCGTTGGAGTTGCCATGAGCGAGTCCGCTTCCGCCGCGGTATGTTTTCTGAGAGTGCGCTACACGGATCGCCCCGTGGAAGTGTACCGCATCGAGGACTTCCCCTGCCGGATCGGCCGTTCGGCGGACTGCGATATCACCCTCCAGGAACCCTCGATCTCCAGCCTCCACGCGGTGCTGGCGCAGACGCCGCAAGGGGTCCTGCAGATCGAGGATCAGTGGAGCACTAACGGCATCTACCTGGACCGGCGTCGCGTCACCCAGTTGGCCATCGACCGCAAACTCGAGCTGGTGCTCGGGCGGGTCCATGTGGAAGTGGCCCTGAGCGCCGACGAACTCGCGGGCCACGCCCCCACGGCGGAACTGGCAGCAGAGAGCGCGGCGAGTGCGGCCGAGAAGCCGCCGCCGCCGCCCGCGGCGGTCAGCGAACCGACGCTGCGCTCGACTCCCGCCCGCCCGCGCCGCAGTGAACGCAGCGAGCCCCCGGCGGCGACCATCTCGCGCTCGGCGGGCAGTGGTCGACGTGGCATCGTCTGCCCGCACTGCTGGCACCGCTTTGACGTCGAGGAGTTCCTCTTCATCGCGCGGCATCAGAGCCTGGTGGGCGATCCGGTCCTGGGGGCAGACGCCCAGCAGCGCTTCCTGCCCTCGCGCTTCACGCCGGAAGGCAATGCCGTCGACGCGGCCGGCATGAGCTGCCCGGATATGGCCTGCCCACGCTGCCACTTGCGCATCCCGCAAGCCGCCAGCGAGATGCCGCCGTTGTTCCTCTCGATCGTCGGGGCCACGGCCAGCGGCAAGTCGTACTTCCTCACCAGCATGACCTGGGATCTGCGCAATACCCTGAGCAAGAACTTCGCCATCAACTTCACCGATACCGACGCGGTCAACAACCAGATCGTCAACGACTTCGAGGAGACCATCTTCCTGAACTCCTCGTCGGACGAACTGGTGGCCCTGCAGAAGACCGAGCTGCAGGGCGAGCTGTACAACCAGGTCCTGCTCGACAGCATGCTGATCAACCTGCCCAAGCCCTTCATGTTCACCGTCACCCCCTCGGAGCACCATCCGCAGTACGAGGAGGTGCGCGCCAAGATGTCGCGGACCCTGGTGCTTTATGACAATGCTGGTGAACATTTTGAGCCGGGGATGGACGCGGTGGACAACCCGACCACGCAGCATCTGCTGCACTCGGACACCATCTTCTTCCTGTTCGATCCGACCAAGGACGTGCGTTTCCGGGCCCGGCTGCAGAGCACGGATCCGCAGTTGGCCGAGGGAGCACGGGTGCAGCGCCAGGAGATCATCCTCACCGAGATGATCAACCGCATCAAGAAATACTCCGGCATGCGCTCCGGAACGAAGACGACCAAGACGCTGGTGATCGTCCTCAGCAAGTTCGACGTCTGGCGCGGACTCCTGGACGAGGAGTTGCCGGACACGCCCTGGCAGTGGGACTCACGCTTCAACACCTGCGTGCTGGACATGCACCTGCTGCGCAATCTGTCCTTCCAACTGCGCAGTCTCCTGGAGGACGTCTGCCCGGAGATGGTGTCGACGGCGGAATCGTTCGCCGGCGAGGTCATCTACCTGCCGAACAGCGCCCTGGGACACAGCCCGGAACTCAACCAGGAGACGGGGATGATCGGCATCCGGCCCCGTGACGTCAAGTCGTTCTGGGTCTCGGTGCCCATGCTCTACTTCTTCCACGAAAAAGGGTTCATCCCGGCGCTGCCCGCCGCCCGCCGCACCCCGCACGAGACCACCCCGGTCGAGTACAAGATCTCGGGAGACGTGGTCTTTGTCCGCCTGCCGGGGCGGGAGAAGCCGCTGCAGGTACCGGTCTCCTACCTCGGCTACCGACTGCGTTGTCCCGGCAGCGCCATGTGGTTTGACATGCCGGCGCGACGGCGACCGCCACGCTGAGAGCGGGGCGAGGTCAGCCGCGGATTGGGCTGTTGTATGGCACAGGAACTCATCTACACCTCGGCAGAACGCGGGCTGCGGCCTGGAACGCGCGGCTACTGCACGGTGGCGTACACGCGCGGCATGCTGCCGCAGATGATCCAGCTGCTCGAAGGCCTGAGCGCCTACAAGGCGATCTTCCCGCTGCACCACGAGCGGGAGATCGACAACCCCTTCTCCATCAGCCACTACCGCCCGACGATGGCGGGGCGCAACTCGAGCATTCTCTCGCGGGTCGCACCGACGCGGGCCGAGCACACGCAGCGCTCCAACAAGATCGCACACCACATCGTGCTGCGTGATGGCGAATGCCCGGCGGCGGGGCCGGCCTGGGTGGCGGCGCAACCGGGGTTCTTCCGCGACACCTGGAACGAAGCGCCGCACACGATCACGGAGCCGAAGCCGGTGCCGAGTGGGGAGACCGCCACGACCCACGCCGCGCAGTGGGCAGCCGTAACCGGCGACGCCGGCTGGGCCGGCGTCCTCGCCTGGCATTTCCTCAGCCAGAACAGCATCCCCGCCTACCTCATCTTCGAGCCCGGGATGGCGGTGCTGCCGTTGATCACCGAGGCCCTGAACCTGATCCCCGTACGCCGCCGCTGGGAGGTCACGTTCAACACCTACTTCACCGCGCTGCCGGCGGGCGCTACCTGCATCTGGCGCTGCTGCGTGGCCGACGCCGAGATCGTCCGTGAGGTCCGGCGCCAGCCGCGCGCGTTGGTCATCGATCTCACCGCCGCCCTGCCCGAGCCCAAGCTCAACGAACTGGTGACCTGCGCCCGCGCGGGAACGCCGCTGCCGGACCTGCCGGCACGGGCCGGCGCGATTTCGGCCGGGCCGGGTCAGGGAGCCTTTATGACCGTCGCCAACCGCGCCAAAATGCGGCTGCAGATGAAGCCGCCGACGTCCAGGAAGAGTCCATGATCCCGGAACAGCAGCTCATCCAGAATATCGTCGAACTCATCGACAACGACCAGCTCGAGCGGAACCCCGTGGTGGAGGAGTTTGCCGAGCAGTATGCAGAGCTCTGTCAGGACATCGTGACCCGCCTGCAGCGCTGCGCCGAGTACCTCGACCGCGGCATGCGTTCCGAGGCCGTACACGAGGCGACCGGGGCGCCCTCCCTGCTGCAACTGGTCGAGGTCGTCCGTTTCCCTGAGCTGCGCAAGTGGGCCAACGTGGTGGCCGACCTGGGGCTGGCGGCATTTCCGCAGATCCCGCCGGAGATCGTCGAACGACTGCGCCAGGAGTGTACGGTCGAGACAGGCCTGGCGCCGCTGCTCAAAGAGTACCGGCGCTTGGTCTACCAGGGCGACCAACCGGGCAGCATCCGCGTCCTGCGGCAGTTGCGTGAACGCGATCCGCAGAACCCCAGTTGGCCGCAGAACCTGCAGCCGCTCGAGGAGGCCCGCTTGCCCGCCCTGATCGATGCGGCCGAAGCGGCTCTGGCGGCGCAGGACCTGAAGCGCCTCCAGGAGCTCTACGAGGACCTGACGCACCCGCAGCGCCTTGTGGCCGCACCCGGCGCAGTGCTGGAGCGCCTGCAAGACGCCCTCTTCGCCGAACGCCGGGCGGCGGCGCGACTGCAGAGTACGGAGATCGCCCAGCGCCTGCGGGCCGCCCTGGGGAACGGCGACCGCACCGCCATCGCGGCGGGCTTGGCGGAGTGGGATCGCCTAAGCGCCGAGGTCGCCTTCGCGCCGGACCCCCGCCCCAGCGCAGCGGTAGCGGAAGCGCGGGCGGCACACGCTGACTGGGAGCGTGAACGGCTGGCGGAAGAGTCCTTCCGCGCCGCGCTGGCGGAAGTCCAGGAGTTACTGCAGTCGGGCAAAGCCCCGGCCGCTGAACTGGAGTCACGCCTCGACACCCTGCGGCAGACCGGCCGACAGATGCCGGAGAGCCTGCAGGCGGCGGTGCGCACGGCGGTGGCGGAGATCGCCGCGCGCCGACGCCGGCGCCGGCGCCTGATCACGGTGACGGTCACGATGTTCTGCCTGGCTACGCTGACGGCGGCGGGACTGACAGTGTGGCGGGCGAACACGCAGACCCGCCGCCGCACACAACTAACCGCGATGACGGCGCTCCTGGAGGGCAAGGACTACGACCGGCTGAAGGCGAGCCTGGAGACCCTGAAGAGCCGCGACCCCGGGCTCTACGGGAGCGCCGAGGTCCGTCGCCTGGTCACCGCGGTCGAGGAGGCCCTGCAGAAGAAGGCAGACAGCAGCCGACAATTCCAGGACGCTCTGGCGCAGTTGGCGCGGGTTCGGGACGACGGCTACCAGACTGCGGAGGAGCAGATCCAGGCCCTGCTCGCGGCAGCCCGGCAAGTAGCCCAGGACGAAGCCGCCGACCGCGCGGTGAACACCTGGCAGTCGTCCTGGGAGGAATGGCGACGCCGGCGGCGGAACGAAGCGGGGAGCGAGCTGGAACGGGTCACCGCCCTGGCTCGGCGTGTCATCGAAGAGAAACGGCAGCGCCCGTTCTCGGCCTTCGCCGACGAAGAGAAAGCCCTGGCCGGCATCGAACCGGCGCTGCGTGACGCCAAGCCGCTGCTGGCGGCCGCCGCGACGGAGGCCGCGAACGCCTTCAGCTCGATCTGCGTTGAGGTGGAAGGCTGGCGGCGCGAGTTCGAGCAGCGCCGTGGCGAGACACGCCAGAAGGAGGGCCGTCTGCTGGAGTTGCGCGAACAGATCGGTAAGGCGCTGCCGGATCTGGTCCAGTACCGGACGCTGCTGCAGCAGTTCACCAAGGAGTTCCCCGAGGCGACGGAAACGGCCACCTACCAACGCGTCCTGACCCAGCTCGAGGCCTGGACCAAGGCTGAGGCGCTGCGGACCTTCGAGCTGCCGCGCTTCCCCCCCGGACCCGAGGTCGAACAGCGCCTGCGCGAACTGGGCGCCGCCGAGGCTACACGCGGATCGGTCTGGGAGGCCGACCTCAAGGCCGCCGTGACCTGGCTGGACCTGAACGAAACGGTGCGCCAGCGCCTGCCTACCTTGGCGGTGACCAAGGACGACTCGCTACGCCTGCTGGTGCTCTCCTACCGGCCCGTCGGCAACGAGGCCTGGAGGCTCCTGTACCACCCCAAGGCGCTGCTGAGCAAGAAAGAAACGGACGCACAGGGCGAGTTCACCGTACGCTGGGGCCTGGTCTACTTCAGCAGCGCCGACGATCAGGTACCGTTCCTGATCCATACGAGCAAGGCCTTCCCGGATGGTTTCACCACCCGCCAGTACGAGATCCGGCAAGAGGCCCGGGCGCAGGACAGCGTCGTCCCGCACGGTCGGTTCCTCTACGGGTTCGTCGCCGAGGGCGCCGAGGCGCCCGAGCTGGACGTGCATCTGCTGCACGGCATCCAGTCGGTGGTCGGCGACCCCGGTATCGAGCCCGTGCCGCGGGCCTGGGTCCTGAAGCGCCTGGTGCATCTGTTGGCCGAGCACTATGCCGACCGCATTCCCGAGAGTCTGACCATGGCCGCGGCAGTACGCGACATCGACACCGAGGTCCCCTGGATGAACCCCCGTCACCCCAGGACGATCGCGGCGGCGCAGCAGAGCGAAACCGTGCTCAAGACGCTGCCGGAGGTCGGGCCGATCGTGAACCGTTTACAGGCAGGGCGGGCGCTGCTCGCGGCCAGTCTCAGCCGGAAGGTGGCCTGCATCGGCTGGCTGCGGCTGGGGCGCGATGGCACCCTGGTGCCCGAGTTCACGGCGCCAACGGACAGTGCGGTCTGGATTCTGGCGGCGGGCAATCCCGAGGTGCCGCCGGTCTTCAAGGTCGCCGGCACGCGCTCGGCGGCCGGGGCACTGGTGTTCAAACCGGGCCTCGAGCGGGAGGCCTTCGCGGGCCAGATCCTCTTTGCCCCCGGCGATGGGCGGGACGGCCGGGAGGTGCTCGATGGCGCGGTGCCGAAGGAGTTCCACGAGCAGATGCGGCGGCCGGCGGCGTGGCCAATCAACGACTGGACCGCCAACTGAGCGAGCCGCGGCAGACGGGCTTGGGTCACGAATACAGCTTAGGCGCGCAGGGTAAGTATGGCGTTGCGAGGCAAAAAGAGACTGAGTCTGGGGCTGGATCTGGGGTCCGCCTGCTTCAAGAGCGTGGTCCTGGGGCTCCAGGACGGCAAGCCTGTCGTCGTCCGCCAGCACAGCCTGGGCGTACGGGCCCAGGGCATCCTCAATGAGGCCGACCTGTACGCGTCCGCGGCGGAGTGGCTGCAGCGCACCGAGTGCAACGGCCTGCCCACCGCCGTCGGTCTGCCGCAGTTTCTCAGCACCACCCAGGTCATCGACTTCCCGGCGGGAAGCGGTGAAGCCGGCCTCGATGAAATGGTCGCCTTCGAGACCCGACAGTTGGCGGGCCTCTCCGACGAGGCCTTCGTCCACGACTACCATGTGCTGCCGCCTGGATTCGGACGCCGCAATCCCGTCCTGATCGGCATCTGCCGCGAAACGGTCATCCGCGAGCGCATGGCGGCGCTCCAACAGGCGGGCATTGCGGCGCCACAGTTGGCCATGAGCGGCATCGCCGCCGTCAACAGCTTGCTGCATCTGCATCCGGAGGCAGCGGGCGGGCAAGCGCCGGTACTGCTGGTGGACATCGGGCAGGAGAACTCGAGCGCGGTCATCCTGGCGGCCGGACAGCCGCTGTTCGTCGGCAGTCTGCTCTTTGGTGCCGAGAAGCTGGTGCAGGCCGTGATGGTCAGGGAGAACCTCAAGGAGGCCGCCGCCGAAGCGCACCTGGCGACGGTGGACCTGATGGAGGAGTCACCGCGCTCGGCGCTGGTGCAGGCCGCACGCAAACTGGTCTCCGAGGTCGAAGATGCGCTGGCCCATTGGCGCGCCCAGGAGCGCCAGGAACTGAACGAGATCCCACTGCGTGGCGTCTGGCTGTGCGGCGGCGCGGCGAAGCTGAAGGGCCTCTGTCCCTACCTCACCGAGGCCCTCCACTGCCCGGTCCAGGCCTTTGGCCCGCAGGATCCGCAGAGCGGCCTGCTGCTGCCGGAGATGGTAGTCGCCTTCGGCCTGGCCCTACAGTCCTTCAACGCGGCGCCGGTGACCATCGATCTGACCCCCCCCGACGTGCGCGACCGGGCCCAGCGCGAGCGCCGCCTCGGCTTCCTCGTGGCCGCTTGCGGCCTGCTCGTCGCCCTGCTGGCCGCGGGGCTGCTGCGCTCCAGCCTCGACGCGCGCCGGGAACTGGCCGGCATCCAGGCCGCGACGGTGGAGCTTGAAGCCTGCGAGAAACTCATTCCGCGGCTGGAGGAAGCACGCCGCGGCATGGATCGCTACGAGGCGGCCCTGGTGCCCCTGGTCCAAGCGGGAAACCGCGGCCGACGCGTGGTCGAAGCGCTGGATGCGCTGGCCGCAGCCTGCGGCGAAAAGGAATGGCTGGTCTACCTCGGGGACGACGGCAGTTACCGCGCCAACGCGGCCCCGAACCCGGCGCGCCCCCCAACCGTCGCGGCGACACCGGGCCCCTTCCCCGGCGGTGACCCGCGTCCGGTCGTGGGCGCGACGGTGGTGGCCCCCGAGTTCCCCTGCCGCCAACTGGCACGGCAGGCCACGGCCATGCCGTCGCTGGTTGCCGCTGGCTATACTCCCCACGAGCGCGACCAGCGCTGGGAGGCCACCCGCGAGATGATCGACAAACTGCGTGCGCTTGGCCCCTACGCGAAGGTGGATCTGCTGCTGGAAGTCGAGCGCGTCGACCGCAAGGATATCTTCGAGCCCTGGGTGCAGTACCTCGTCGGACAGTCGGGAGGACTCAACAACCCCTTCTCCCTGCGTCTGACCCTCGCCGCCCCCGACATCGTGGAACCCGCGCCACCGGGAGGCTCGGCAAACCCATGAACCGAATGCTGCCCAGACACCGCCTGCTGGCCGTGATCATGCTGGTCGCTGTGGCCCTGGCGGCCCTCGCCTGGCTGCTGGTCGTGCGGCCACTGCGTCAGCAACGACGCGAGGCCCTGCAGAGACTCGACGAGAAGCGCACCTCCCTGCAGCGGCGGGGCTGGCCGCTGGATCAGGGGAAACTGCAGCAGCTCCTGGACAGCCGCACCCGCGTGCTCGAGGGCAGCGGCGCCACGGAACCGGGCTTGAAGCGGCGCGCCGAGCAGGTGCAGCAGCACGCCACGGCGATGTTCCGCGACCGCGTCCAGAAGGACTTCCAGAACGCCGACGGCTTTGTCCGTAACGCCTCCAACATCGACTTCCGCGAAGCCTTCACTGGCCTCCAGCGCCGCCTGGCAGACGACGGCATCCTGGTGGCTCCAGAGGTCCTCCACCTGGCCGAGGACAGCTCTTTTCCCTACACCTACCAGCTCCTGCTGCAGGTGTGGACACTGGAGCGCCTGGTCGACCTGGTACTGGAGAACCATCTGCAGGTGCTGACCGACCCCAAGGTCAACGTCCGCACCGCTGCCGGCGACCGCCCGGCGGCGCGCATCACGATGCAACCGCTGGTGGCCTACTACCTCGAGGCGGCGAGCCCACTTCCTTACCTGCTGGCCGTACCGGTGCGAGTGCATGTGGGGGGCCAGATCGCTGACGCGCGCAGCTTCGTGCTGGCGCTCACCGCCACGGGAAACTTCCTGCCGCCGGAGAACGTCGAGGTGTATGCCGAGGACCCCCGCCTGCAACGTACCCGCACGCCCGAGAACGGCGGCCTCGGGCGGGTCGTACTCGATATCACCTGCCGCGGTTTCTTCGCCTTCCCTGGCGGCTTTGCGCCACCGGCGCGAGCGCCGGCGGCGGCGCGGGCGCCGGCGCCAGAGAAGAGCGATGCCGCCGAGGGTGGTTGACGTCGGTGCTGGGTGCGTGATCCCCGAACACACCCGTCCCACGGAAAACCCAGAGACTGTAGCGGTTTAGGCTGTAGGTTATTAGGTTAGAACACCGGAGCCGAATCCGGAAACGCAGGGTGTCCCGAGGCAAGACCTAACAGCCTACAGCCTGAGTACCTAGCCGCCTTGGCGTCCTCTGGGACGCCTGCGATCCCGGAAGGGCAGCCATGCTGAGTGTATCACGATACCTGCGGCGGGAGTGGGAGCAGGTCACGAGCGCGGTGGCCGCGCTTCTGCTGCTGCTCTTTCTGGCCGACTGGGCGCTGCGCGACCGCACTGCCGACACCCCCTCCGGATCGGGTCGCATCGCGGAGTCGCCCTCGGTGCTGGGCCCGGGTGCGTTCGCCTTCCTGCAGGACGCGGATCCGGGCTCGGCGCCGGCTCGAAACCCCTTCCTCTCCAGCGCCATCGAGCCCGCCGCCGTACGGCCGCCGCGGCCGCCCCGGCCCGCGGAACCGCCCAAAGCCGCGCCGCCAGAGGCCAAGCCGGTCCCGGTCGCCGTGCCGGCACCGGCACCGGCGCCAGCGCCCGTGCCGGCCGCGCTCCCGGCCGTGCCGGCGCCGCGCCTGGGAGCGGCAGAGGTGACCTACGTCTTCAGCACCACCAACCGCTCGGGCCGGCCCGTGGCGCTCATCGAAGTGCGGGATCCGGCCCGACCGGGAGCCACCGCGCTCGCCCGCAGTGTCAGCGCGGGTGACCAGGTCTGCGGCCTGCGGATCCACAGCTTCACCGACCGGGCCTTGACCCTGCTGGACGCCGCCGGACGCCGGCAGACGGTCGACTTCGGCGGGGCGCGCCGCGTCACCGTGGACCTGGGGGCGCTGCCCTAACCGCCGGCACCAGCGGCGAGCGCATGCAAGGAGGACGACGGACCATGAAAGCCAGGACACCTCTCCCGCGCTTCACGCTGATCGAGCTCCTGGTGGTGATCGCCATCATTGCCATCCTGGCGGGGCTGCTGCTGCCCGCCTTGGCCAAAGCCCGGGAGAAGGCGCAACAGACCACCTGCGTCAGCCACCTCCGGCAGCTCTGCCAGGCCTTCATGATGTATACGCAGGAGAACGAGGAACGACTCCCCTACTACACCAACGGCGGCGCCGGCGCCGGCCAGGAGGGCGGCTGGGTCTACTACGATGCGTTCCCCGTGCCGCAGGCAGGCAACTTCGACGTCACCCGCGGCGTGATCTATGGCTACGTCAGCAACCGGGAACTCTTCCGTTGCGGCAACGACAAGACCAAGAGCACCAGCAGCTACGGGGCCAACTCGGACACGCGCGCGGCCGCCCTCGCCGAGATCCCGTCCCCGTCCGACACCCCCTTGCTGATCGAGGAAGGGAGCGGCACCTCGGAAACGACCAATGACGGCTTTTTCGATATCGACTGCAGCCCGCGCGACCATGTGGTGAACCGCCACAACAAGGGCAGTTCCTACGGCTGGTGTGACGGCCACGTCGACTGGCAACGCTGGGACGACGCCTACGTCCTCTTCATCTGCGACGTGGTGCCGCCGCGCACGAATTTCTGAGCGCGTTCAGGCGTAGTTGCCTTCCCGCCGCCAGACCTCGAGAATCGAGTCGTAGCGCTCCAGGGCCATGCCCGTGTAGACGCAGTTGCTGGTGGAAAAGATGTACCCGCCCCCGGGCATCCCGTGGCGCAGCGCGTAGCGCGCCGACTCCCGCACCTCCTCGTCGGTACCGGTATCCATCAGTCCGCAGTTGACGTTGCCGATCAGACAGACCCGATCCCCGAAACGCCGCTTGACCTCGGCCAAGTCCACGCCGCCCTGCGGGTCGAGCGAGTGGAGCGCATGCGGTCCGGACTCGACGAGCTGATCCAGGATGGGCATGATGTTGCCGTCCGTGTGCTTGATCGTGTAGAAGCCCATGGCGCGGTACGCGGCGATCAGCCGGGTCAGGTAGGGGGTGACGAACTCGCGGAACTGCTCCGGACTGAGGAACGGTCCGACGTTCAGGCAGTAGTCCGAGCACAGCGCGAAGCCGTCCAGGCCGCCATGCTGCCGCAGGCGCTCAGCCCACCCCAGACTGTGCTCAACCATGTTCGCGGCTTCCTGCTTGACCTTGTCCGGCTCGTCCACCAGCCGACAGGAAAAATCCAGCATGCCGTGACCATCGGGAATGCCGAAGGTGGCATCGCCGTGCAGCATCAGGAAATAGCGGTCGCCCGAACGCTCGCGCACGGCGTCAATCAGGCGGAAGATCTCCTCCTCGCTGCCCGGGTTGGGGTGCAGGAAGATGGCGCTGTGCTCATAGCGCTCGGCCGTCAGCACATACACATCCGCCATGTCCTGCCGGTGGCGGCGCCGCTCGGACTCCTTCATCTGCTGCCACTGGTAGTAACTGCGGTGCGCCGGGTGGACCCGGCCAAAGGCCTCCATGGTCAGATAGAAAACCAACTCGAAGTGGGGAACTCGGCCCCGCAACGGGCGCCGCTCCAGCGCCGCGATGAAGCGTTCACGGGGAGTCTTGGGGATCTCTGTGGGCTGTACTGCCATCATGGCGCTCCTCTGACCTCCGGCCGGACGGAATCGGCGGCCGCGCCGCGGCGGACCGCAACAGTCGCTCCGGCCTGGCCCTAACATGCCCCACCGGCCACGGCGCGCCAGCGCGCCCGGGAGCAACGCACCGGCAACCCACTCCGGCAGGCGCTGGCCATACCCGCGCAGGCGTGGTACAGTGCCGCCAGACGGGCTGGGGCGGTGCCCCGGGCCTTGCCTGCCCGAGTTTCGCGGTTGGCGGCCCATATCCGGCTGCTGCCGCCCCCGAGCAGGCGGCGGCAGAGCGGTAGCGTTCGCACGGGAAGACGAGAGACCCGATCGCAGAGACTGGAACCAGCATGAAGCCGCCGGCTGGCGACTCAGAGTCATGCACGCTGAGATCGCCCTGCAGAGATTGGGACGGTTGGCTTTGCGGCGGGTATGATGTATAGTCATACTGCGGTTTCAAAGGAGATCCGTATGGCTGTCGCGAAGATCGCAATCACCATCGACGAGGGCCTTCTCAGCGAGGTGGACCGGCTTGTGCGCCGACACGTCTTCCCCAACCGTAGTCGCGCCATTCAGGAGGCGGTCGGAGAGAAGGTGCGGCGGCTCGCCGCGAACCGACTTGCCAGGGAATGCGCCAAACTGGATCCCAAGGACGAGCAAGCGCTGGCCGAGGAGGGCATCTCCGGGGAGGTCGCCTCATGGCCCGAGTACTGAGGGGCGACATCCTCTGGGCTGACCTGAACCCCGTCAAGGGGCATGAACAGGCAGGCCTCCGGCCGGTTCTTGTCCTTAGCCCGGAGGTATTCAACGACCGGTCTGGTACCGTGATTGCGCTGGCGCTGACCAGCCAGCCGCAGAGAGCTGGCTTTCCTCTGACCCTGGAACTCACCAGCGCAGGCCTTCCCAAGCCCACCTGGGTGAAGATCAGCCAGATTCGCACCCTCTCGGTTGAGCGCCTGGGCAAGCAGATGGGCCGTGTGTCCGACGATGAGATGAGCCAGATTGTGGAAGGGCTCAACGAAATCATCGGCGAACAAAGCGCTGCTGGCTACCGGCCCTGACGCGCCGCGGCCAGAGAGCACGGGCGTTCGTGGCGGTGTTTGGCCCGGCGCTTCAGGGCGCCTTCGGGGTGGGTTGCGTCGGCGCCGGGCCCGGGGACTCGGGAAAGAGCAGTTCCAGAGCCATCAGCATGGCATGAACCTGGTGCTGTACGACGTCGATCCGGACGTAGCCGGAATCCTCCCCATTCATGATGCCGCCGGTCGCCTTCGGGTCGATCTGCTGGGTGGAGAGAAAGTGGTTCCGGTCCTGCAGCGGGCCGCCGACCTGCCAACTGATCAGCCGAGTCAGCAGGCGTTCGCAGACGCCGCGCAGGATCTGCATCGACGCCGCGTCACCGCGCTGCCGGGCCACGCGATAGGCTCCCAGCAGCCCCTCCACCGCATAGCCGGTATTGCCGCGGCGCGACTCGATCTCGTGGCGGTAGATCAGCCACCAGGCCAGGCTCAGGGCCGCATCGCCCACGATGTCCGCCTTCTGCCAGCCGGCCTCGACGTACTCCGCGAAGGCCATGCATCCCCACTGGCAGAAGCCCTTGGTTTCGTCCGAGGTCGGATCGGTTTGCCAGGCGGCCACCGTATAGCGCTCGGCCAGCAGCGGTGCGCCGTACTCAATGCGTGGTATCAGCTCGCTGCGGCCCAGGTAACGCGCGGCTTTGCAGTACAGCAGCAAGGTCTCACCGTCGAAGTAGGGACTGGATTCGGGGCTGCGTTCGTTCAGGGTGATGAGGTAGCGGTCGCCCCAGCCCCCGTTGTCCAACTCCATGTGCTGCAGGTACTGCACGTAGGTACCAAGCCACGTCTCGTAGAGACCGCGCCCGGTCGCGGTCAGGTAGTCATCCTGGCCCCGGCAGAGCTCGACGATGGCCAGGGAGAGCAGGGCAACCATGCCGGTGCTGACCTCGTCAGCGCCCGGATACACAGGCGCGATACGGCCGAGCTGCAGGGGCCGGCTGTTGCGGAAGTAGAAGTCCAGGCCGCAGACCACGCCGTGGCGCGTGGCCTGGGTGTGGCGATCACGGCCCAGCGAACTGAGGCCCCACAGCGCCCCGGCCTGGCGGACCTGGTTGTCGTCTTTGGCGGTCGTACTGTCGACCACGTTCAGGCCATAGATGAAATGGCCCTCGGGAAGCTGCTGGTTGAGGAAGTATACACGGGCCGCCTCGATACTCTCCACCAGCAGCTTGCGCGTCAGCGGCGGCAGCGTGGTGCGCGTCGTCCAGTAGGCGCTGTCCGCGCGCTCGTGGATGGCGGCCGGGAAACCCTTGGCGACTTCGGCGGTGCGCGCCGACGGTGCCCCGGCCAGGGTCAGGCCAACCAGCAGAGCCACGGCGATGCGGGATGAGATCATGCGATGCCCTCCGGCCGTTAAAGGTCAGCGACCCGTCTCAACGACGAGTTTGCCGCCCTCGATGCGCAGAGCCTTCAGGGCACTGATCTGCTGGCGGAACTCGGGATTCTGCATGGCGAGATCGGCCAAATCGCGCTGGCGCAGGCGCTCCATGATCAACGCTGGCAGCGGCTGCCCCCGCACCGTCGCCTCCAGCACCCGGAGGGTGAGAGCACCGTTCTCGAGGCGGATGTCCAAGGTGAACTCGCCGTTGAGGTAACGGCCTTGGAACCCCGGAATCTCCCCCAGAGGGATACCGGCCGCCACCTGGAGATGGTCTCCGACGATGGCGAACTGCGCCCGACCGCGCGCCTCGCTGACCGCGGGGACAGTGGCGACGATCTGGTTGAGTTGCAGATCGGTGAAGCTGAACTGCTCGGTACGGCCCTCTTTGACCGCGCGCTGCAGTTGTTCGAACGTCCGGCTCAGCCGCCTGGCCGTCTCCGCGTTGGCCTCGGCAATAGGCACCGCCTTGAGCTGGGTATCCGAAAACTCGTCACGCAGCTTGCGGGCCTTCCAGAAGAGCACGCCGGCAACGATGCCCCCAATCAGCAGGAGGCCAAGCGCCGTGGCCCCGGCCGCCAGCAGGCAGCCCTTGGTTCGGGAGCGCGGCGCCACGCCACGAGAACTGGCCGGTTTGGTCTGCATGAACCCCTTCCTGTCGCCACCCTGCCGCCGTGATGCGCGGACGTGTCGGTACTGTAGCGGTCGCCGGGACCGGCGCAACGTGCGGCGGCGGACCCGCAGGGCGCCAGGGGGACAGAGCGGCTCGAGATGAACCGAGCGCCGACGGCCAGCCACAGGTGACGTCCGGAGAGGAGTCGACCCCACTGGTGGCGCCCAGTACGGCAAGGCGTAGTGACCAAGGCTCCTAGTCCCGCCGCGGACGACGCCAGCCCAGGGCCCCGGCACCCGCGAGCGCAAGCAACAGCAGCCCCGACGGCTCGGGCACGGGCGCCTCCACGGTCACCCTGAAGCCGTGCCCGGTCTCTCCCCCCAGGACGGTCCCGATCCCGTTGAAGGCATCGAGGACGCCGAAGCTGAGGTCATAGACGCCGGGCGTGCTCGGAACCACCAGCGCGAAGGTCTCGATGACGCCGGCGGTTATGGTCGTGCCGGCCGGATTCCGGCTTGTGCTGAAGCTGAAGTCCGCCGTGCCGGGGGTGGTGGCAAACAGGTCGTCGGTGACGGCCAGCGCGAAGGTCGTTGTGGCTGGTACCGGCGTGCTCTGATCAAAGCTCGGGTCCCCCTCGTACCAGCCATAGGAGACGTAGTCGCGCGCCGCCAGGGACCAGGTCGTATCCGGACACTGCACCGTGTAGAACAAGCCGCCCACGCCGGACGCGGGCGTCGTGCTCAGGTAGGTGTACAAGGGCAGCGTCGCGCCGGCGGCAACGCTGACCGCGGCAAGGTCGCCCGTGGTGTAGAGGTAGACGTCGATATCGGCCCGCACTGCGGTCGCTGCCAGCAGCGTGCCAACGAACCCCGCCAGCGCCAGGCGCCGGCAGGTGGATGACCAGGTCGTCATAGCGGTGGTCCTCCAAGCAGGGAACGGGCGAACAGCAGGTCGCCGACGTTGATGCGGCCGTCGCTGTTCAGGTCATAGCGGGCCAGGGCTGGGACGATGACCAGAGCCGCGTGCTCGCGGATCGCCAGCAGATCCGCCAGGTCCACGCCGCCGTCGCCGTTCGCGTCGCCGGCACGGCAGGTGATAGTCAGGCTTGGCACCGCCCCGAGCGGGCACCCCGCCGTATCGGTGACCGTTGTCGCCAGTTCGAACGTGTAGCGCCGCGCGTCCGGCAGGGCTGCAAAGGTAAAGACCAGACTGCGGCGATCACCCGCCAGCACTGCCGTCAGCGCCGCATACGTGCGCGTGGGGTCGTCCGCGTCCGTGATTACCAGTGCCTCCGGAGTCACCGTTGCCGCATCCACCGCCTCACCCAGGCGCACGGCGAGGCGGGTCAGTCCGGCGCTACGGCTCTCGACATAGCCGTCAGACACCGGCGTCCAGACCTCACCCACCCCTGCGCCATGGAAGCAGCGGACCTCCCATGAAGCCCCCTGGAACTGCACCAGGGCCGTGTCGTAGTCGGCGCCGTTGTAGGCTTTGCCCGCCGCCACCACCTTGCCGCCGGGTGCCAGCGCGACGCCGTAGACCTCGGCATCGCCGCTGTTCGATCCCAGCGCGGGCTGTACATGGCCAAACCCGGGATCGAGGCTGCCGTTGCTGCGCAAGCCACTTACCAGCGCGGCTCTGCGCCCGGATACCGCGGTGGACCCCGCCAGCACGATACGGCCGTCAGCCTGCACCGCCAGAGCGCCAACCCCGTCGTCCGTACCCGCGACATCCAGTAGCGCCACACCACCCGCGCCAAAGGAGGCATCCGGCACACCGCCTGCCGACCAGCGCACCGCGGCCAGGTCCACGCCGGCAGCGCCATTGGCCGCGCTCCCAGCCGCGAGCACGAGATCATCGGCCTGCACGGCCACCGCCGTCGCCCCGGCGTCGCCCGTACCCGCGGCCACGGTCACGGCCCCAGCGCTGCCAAAGCTGGTATCGAGGACACCCGTGGTGCGCAGCCGAACCGCGGCGAAAACCTGGCGGCCGAGAAGCCGCGTCCATCCCGCCAGAACCACCTTCCCGTCCTTCTGAATCGCCGCGGCAAAGGCCGCATTGTCGTCCCCGAGGCTGACCCGTGCCGAGCCCAGCACGCCATAGGTGGTGTCGACGCTGCCGCCCGGGTTGTAGCGCGTGGCCACCATGTCGTAGTGGGCCCCGTTGTGAGCGACCCCGACCGCCACGAGGCGCTGATCCCACCACTGCAGCACCAGCGCATAGGCCACGTCCGTACTGCCGGAGAGGTCCGTGGTGACGATGCCGCCCGTGCCAAAGCTGCCGTCCAGACCGCCGTCGACGGTGTAGCGCACCAGGGCGACATCGTCATCGCCCGCCGCATTGCGGGCCCGGCCGGCCACCACGATCCGGCCGTCAGCCTGCACCGCCAGCGCCAAGGCTTCCGCATGGGTCGGGCCGACCGCCGTCAACACCGTGCCCGTGCCGGCGCTGCCGAAGGCCAGGTCGGGCGTACCGTCGGCCAGGAAACGCGACACGCTGAACGCGCCGCCGCCGCCGTCGGCATACCCGGCCGTGACCAGCTTACCGTCGGTCTGCACCGCCACCGCCCGGGCCCAGTCGTCGCGGCCGGCGCCGGTGCCATCCAGGAGCGCGTCCCCACCGCTGCCGAAGGCAGGGTCCGCCCCGCTCGGGGCGGCCAGTTCGGGCGCGCCCGTGTGAACCTCGATCTGCAGTGACGGCGATGCGGCCGATTCCGGCCGCGCGGTCTCGGTCTGCCGCGCCGTGATACTGTGGACCCCATCCGCGAGGGCGGTGGTGCCGTCGGTCGTCACCGTCGTACTGGCCCCCGCCGCCACCGCACTGCCGATCTCCGTGCCGCCCGCGTCGAGACGGACCGTTGCCCCGGCCACGGTGCCCGTGACCACGAACTGCAGCCGACGACCGACCGCGCTGTTGTTCAGACTGGTCAGGTTGTCCGTAGCCGAGGCCCCCGTGTCGCTCGCCGCCAGCAGGTCAGGCACCCCTGGCGTGGCCGAGGCTGCGGCTTCCTCCAGGTTCTGGGTGACGGGGCTGGAGGTGCTGGGGCTGTGGTTCACGTCGCCGTTGTACTCGGCCGTGATGCTATGGCTGCCGGCACTCAGGAGGCTGGTGCTGTAGGTCGCCGTACCACTGGCCAAGGGGCTGCTCCCGAGGGCGGTCGCCCCGTCCCAGAAGGTCACGGTGCCGCTGGCAGCCGTCGGTAGGACCGTGGCGGTGAAGGTCACGCTGGCCCCGGGGAGCGCCGGATTGGCGGATGATGCCAGCGCCGTCGTCGTCGCGGCCAGGCCGAGGGCGAAGACGCCGTTGGACGCCACGGCGGGACCATCCCCGCTGGCAAAGCCGCCGGCGGCGTAACCGGTGCCCTGCGGCGTCTGGGCGACCGCGAAGCATTGACGACCTTGTGGCAGCATCGGCCCTTCCTGCCAGGTACCGCTGAGTCCGAGCCGGGTATCGTAGACCTCGCTCCGCGCCGTGTCATCGCCGCCCCCCACAATCAGGCTGTGGCCCTGTCCCCAAGCGCGCCCGCCGTGATGGCGGTAGGCAAGCGGGGGCAAGGTCGACCAGGCGTCCGTGGCCGGGTCATACACGTAGACGATCCGCCCGCTCTGCGTGGCCGTATTGCCGGCCAGGTAGATGCGCTCATCAATGACGACGGCCGTGGCGGCGAAAACGGCCGCCGGGAGCGCGGCCAGAGCGCTCCAGCGCGTGCCGGCCGCGGCCGTGGGATCGTAGCCGAAGGCCGTGGTGTCAAAATCGCCACCCAGGGCGTAGAGCCTGCCGCCCGCAGCCACACACGCGATGCCAGCGGGGTTCCTGGGCAAGGGGTCGCTGTCGAGGCTCTCCCAGACGCCGCTGTCGGTGTGCAAGCGGCGCAGGGGCGCGTTCACCAGCGGCTGCGACTCCCCGCCCACGACGTAGAGGTCCGTGCCCAACACCGCCGCGCTGGCGTAGGCAGCGGGCTGGGGCATGTCGGTCGTGTTGACGCTCCACGAGCGTGTCGCCGCGTCGTAGATCTGCACAGTAGTGGGCGCTTCGGCGCCGCCCACCACATAGAACTTGCCTGACACCAGCGCCCCGGCCGCGCCACCGACCGCGACCGGTAAGGCCGGCAGGCTCGTCCACTCCGAGGCCACGGCCTCCTCGAGGACAAAGGGCAGGCCTTGCGCGGCACCCAGCGCGTCGGTGAGTGCGCCCCAGGCGCCGTCCGCATACGCCAGCGCATTGCCCGTGACCGGCTGGCCGACGATGCTGACGGGCGGACTGTAAGGCCCGTTGGCCATGCTTCCCGCCGCCTGCATCTCCAACCAGTAGACCCCGGCCGGCAAGGCAACATCCACCTCCGCGGACAGCGCCATGAGCGGACGGTCCACGGCATCGAGGTGCTCCGGATGCACCCGGTAGCAGTGGGTCCACGACGTGGCACTGAGTCGGTTCGTGGTGAGGTCACCCCAGACGACGGAGCTCCCCGCCTGCTCGGGCTGGCCGTCCCAGATCCGCAGGTAGAGCGCCGTCATCGAACTGCTGGTGCCGGCGTAGGACGAGTAACCAAAGACGGTGATCCGGCCAAGCTGCCAACCGCCCTCGGCCACGGCAAACTCATCGGCGAGACGGTTGTCCAGCCGCCGGTCGAAGCTCCAGCCGTAGGACGACAGGCCGTAGGTGTGGGGGCTGTTCACCGGGCGGATCCGCGTGCCCGCAACCTTGGAAACATCGGGCGTAGCGCTCCAGTACAGACTGTTGGTGTAAACCGGAAGGGTGGTCCAGATGGGCTTCCAGTCGACCACGGCCCAACCGTCATGGACCACGGTGGCCATGTTGGTGAGCGCCCCGACGGGGGGGCTCTGCGGGACCGCCTCTGCCTGCGGCGAGGCCGCACTCTCCACGCCCGCCGTCACCGCGGTCACCACGTAGTAGTAGGGGGTGCCGTTGGTCAGACTGCTGTGCTCGTACACGAACAGGCTCTTGCGGCCCACGGTATCCGTGATCAGCGTGCCGGTGGCCGGGGTGACCCCAGGGCTGTTGCTCCAGTAGAGGTTGTACTCGGTGGCACCCACAACCCCGGCCCAACTCACCCAGACCTTCCCGGTCCCCGTCAAGCGACTCGCGATCCAGGCCGGCGCCCCGGCCGCCGCGGCCTGAGGCGTAACGGTGACCCGCGGCGAGTCGGCGGTCTCCGTCGTGGTGCCGCTGGTGGCGACGAAATAGAGGGGCACGCCGTTGGTCAGCCGATCCTGCAGCACGCTCACATCGGCGCCGCCAAAGCCCTGGTCCCGACCGGTCACGAAGGCGCCGTTGTCGTACAGCACCCGCGTCGCCGCGGGCGCCCGCACGCCGCACACCAGGGCCAGGCCCAGGAGCACGGCGCGCGCCGGGCTGCTGATCCTCGGCGCTCGGGCTGTTCGCAGGGTTGAGTCCATAGGTGCAATGCCGCTTCCCGCGCCGCCTCTCACTGGAATCCGTAGACGACGTACGCCTGGGCGTCCACGCCCACGTAGCTAAGGTCCGCAGCAGCCATCTGGCAGTACCCGGATTCACCCCAATCGACGCCCATGCCGGCATCGAAGGTGATGATGGGGGGGGCTGCTTTTGTAGCTTACGGCCTTGACCCAGATCGTCACGCTGTCGTCGCCGCCGTCCGGCATGTTGAAAACGCCGGACTTGTAGCTCCGGAATTCAGGATACATCACCCCGGCCTTGCCGACGTTGAGGCGGAAGAGCACCGGGCCTAGCTTCAACAACGCGACGAGGCCTTGCCCCCCGAGCAGCGCGCTCCTCATCACCCGCGTCGGCACCACGGGGGCGCGCCAGGCCCCCGCCGGCGCTGCCTGGGTGAACTCGCGGTCAACCGCCAGGCGGAAGGAGCAGCCGTACTCGGCGTCGGCCAGGCCGGCGATGGCGCCCGCGGCGCCCTTGACCAGCAGGCGGTACTTGCCACTGAAACTACGCTCAGATCCGGGACGCTGCGAGATGCTCAGCCCGTAGCTCCCCGCCGCCGGCAGGACGGCCTTGAGTTCCACCGGCAGAAACCCGCGCGCCGCGCCGACCACAGCCGTGCCGTCGGGTCCGGTCAGCGTGAGAAGGGCGTCCCCGGCACGCTCGGGAGTCCCCTCTGCGGTCAGACGAATGACCACGTTACTGCCGGCCGTACCGCTGAACTCGAAGCTGTCGGTGTCCGCCGCCGCATCGCCCAGGTTCGCGTAGGCCAGACGCACATAGCGGATGGGATAGGAGGCCAGGGTACAGAGTCCGCCCTGCGCCCGCAGGTAGCTGATCACACCCTCGAAGTTCCACTGCCGCAGGCGGCTGCCATCGGCCTGCACGGCGTACTCGGGGATGTTGTCCAGCAGCTCCTGCGGCGAGAGCGCCCCGTAGTAGAGACCCTTGGCGCAGGCACTCGAGCTAATCGACGCGGCACTGGCGAAGGCCCAGGAGAGGTCGTAATCCTCCCCATACACGGATATCGGGTAGTCGCAGTTGGCCGCGCGCACCGAGGGCGCGCCAAGCAGGAGCGCCAGCCCCACGGCCAGCGCGCCCGGCGCCAGACACCCGCCCGACGCCAAGGGCCAGAGCGGAACGCCAGAGCCGGTTGGGCGGGCACGGATAGAGGATCCGTCATGAACCTAGACCCCTCTCCAAAGAGTCCCATCTACGAGTGCATCACGCCCTTACCATAGATGGCACAAGCGCCGCCCGCAAGGGGTTGAAAGCAGTAAAGCGGTTCCCGGAAGTCCCCGTCGGCACCAGGATGGCGGCGCCCGTAGGTCACGGCTGCAACCGGCCCGCATGCGGGCCAGACGTGACCCGGATGAGCGGCCCTGCCGGCCAGCAGATCGCCCACTTCGCCACCCGACGACGCCCACTCTGCCCGTGGCGGCGGGCCCGATCCTGGAACCGCCCTGCCTCCTGCCGGGCACGAGTCGCAGCGCCGGGGAAGGCCGCTATAGTGTGGGCGTTCACGCCTGAAGGGCAGGCGGGAGAAAGGATGACCATGGGTAGCGCAGCGCAGGTCAAAGCGTTCCTCCGGCGGCACGGACTCAGCCCCGCGTCTCTCGACGTGGCGGCGGTTCAGGCCAGTTTTCTCAGCGAGATGGAGGCCGGCCTGGCGGGGGAACCCAGTTCCCTGGCCATGATTCCGACCTACGTCACCATCGACCGCCCGGTTCCGGCCGATACGCCGGTAACCGTGATGGACGCCGGTGGGACCAACCTGCGCGTGGGCACGGTCCGCTTCTCGGCGGCCGGGGTGCCCGAGATCACCGACTTCCATAAGTTCCCCATGCCCGGGGTTGGCAAGCATGCCTCCAAAGACGACTTCTTCGGCGCTCTGGCCGAGGTGCTACGGCCCGTGGCCGCAGCCTCGCCGCGAATCGGCTTCTGCTTCTCCTACCCCACCCAGATCACGCCGGAATGCGATGGCAAGCTGCTGCACTGGACCAAGGAAATCCAGGCCCCGGATGTGGTCGGCACCTTCGTCGGCGCGGAACTGGCTAAGCGGCTGGCCGCCGTCGGCTGCGGCGGGAAGCGCATCGTCATCCTCAATGACACCATCGCCACCCTGCTCGCCGGCAAGAGCTTCGGCGGCGCCAGGCGCTACGCGAACTACACCGGCGTGATCGTCGGCACCGGCTCCAATACCGCCTATGTCGAAACGAACGCCCGGATCGCCAAACTGCCTGGACTGCCGGCGGGCGCCATGGCCATCAACCTCGAGTCGGGCGGCTTCGCCAAGTGCCCGCGCAGCGACTTCGATGTCATGCTGGACGCTGCCCTGGCTAACCCGGGCCGGCAGATGTTCGAGAAGATGATCTCCGGCGGCTACCTCGGCGGCGTCGGCCTGCAGGTCCTGCGCACGGCCGCCACCGAAGGCCTGCTCTCACCCGCCGCAGGCGCCTTGATCGGCACCTGGAAAGATCTCGCCACTAAGGATATGGATGACTTCCTGACGAACCCCTTCCTGCCGGGGCTCTTCGCTGACCCAGCGTTCACGGAGACGGACCTCGAACGGATGATGCTGCTCTGCGCCGAGGTCGTGCGCCGGGCCGCGGTCCTGATTGCCATCAACATCAGCACCCCGGTAATCAAGACCGGCAGCGGCAAGAACCCGCTGCACCCGGTCTGCATCACCGTCGACGGCTCGACCTACTACAAGACCACCAACCTGAAGAGCATGGTGGAAGAGAACCTGCGCCGCCTCCTCGGCCGGCGCGGCATCCACTTCGAGGTCCTCAAGGTCGACGAAGCGCCGCTGATCGGTGCGGCGGTGGCCGGTCTCACGGTGTGAACGTTCGGCCGAGCCGCCGAGCCCGGCCCAAAGACAACGCCCGCCGGAGAGTGTCCGGCGGGCGTTGTGATTCGGGCGGTATGGATACCGCGGACGGCTCAGCGGGTGCCGACGTCGTAGCGGTCCCACATCCGGCACTCTGCAGACTGGCTCGTCGGCTGCGTCGTGGGCGGCCGGTAGGCGGCCACGTGGCCATCGAAGTAGGCCACGTTGGCGAAGTTGTTGTGCATGTTGGCGATGGACGGGTCGCAGCTCTTCCCGTCCGTAGCGTTGCCCCAGGCCCAGGCGAAGCGGTGCAGGAACTCGCGACGGCCATCGGCGGAGACGCCGAACCCTGACGGCATCTTCACCGCGCTCTCCTTCACCGCGGCCGCGCCAAACCCATAGCCCCCGGCGTCGGTGGCGGCGTTGTTAAGGAAGTAGTCGCACTGTTCCCAGAGCGTGCCGCGATCGGCCGGCCCGACGCCGCAGGCGTTGCAGGTGGCCCCGTCGGTGCCGGTGTCACGCCCAGGACAACGCAGGATGTTGGTGTCGGTGTAGTACGGCTTCGTCAAGACCGTCCACTCGCTGTTGGAGCGCATGCTCGTCACCCACGTCTGCCGATTGTCCCCGGAGTACATGATGAAACTGAGGCCGAGCTGCTTCATGTTCGCGGTACAACTGATGGCCTGTGCCTTCGCCCGGGCCTTGGCCAGGGCCGGCAACAGCATCGCGGCCAGAATGGCGATAATGGCAATCACGACCAGCAGTTCGATCAGGGTGAACAGACTCTTCTTCTTCATTACCTCTGCCGCCTTTCTTCGTTCATTTCCGCCCGCCCATCTGACGGATGTTCCCCCCTGCCTGGGGCGCATGATATAGTCTAACTCATTGATAAGGTGATTCTTAGTACATGATTCACGTGTCTTTAGTGTGGTCACTATATAGTTTCATAAGACTG
>CAILUI010000367.1 GCA_903837355.1 uncultured Victivallales bacterium | reverse complement strand
TACCTGGCGGAAGATAGGACGATACCATTTTCCGTCTGTGCGACCGGGTCGCCGGCGAGTTCGTAGACCAACCGCAGGTCCGTTCCGGGGTAGGTCATTTCCGCCTTGTTGAGCTGCTCGAACAGCCGCCGAAGTCGTGTGACGGAGAGGTGCACGAGGTGGTCAGGGCTGGGCTGGACTGAAGGTCGGCGGCCCGAGGCTGTAGCTGCTGCCGGCGGCGTTGCCGCCGCTACCGGCCAGCAGGTAGCCGGCATTGCTGCTATTGCCGACGGTCAGGCAGGTCAGGATGGGCTCGACCGCGGCGCCGTTCAGCTTCTGCAGGGCGCCGAGGAGGTCGAGGTGCAGCGACTCCTGGTCCGCGGGCAGTTCCGCCAGGCAGTGTGTGGCGCGGATCACCGACTCCGGGATCACCTCCAGCCGGAAGCACTCGCCCTTCTCTGATCCGGGAACGAGGAAGGCCTTGGTGTCGGTGAGGGGCGTGTCCCCCAAACGCACCACGTAGGGCTTGCCGCCGATCTCCAGGTGCAGATTGACCCGCGTACCGGGCCCCAGCCGCAGGGGCAACGTCAGGCGTGGTGTTTGCCGGAGGTCAATGGGGTGCTCCGGCAGGTGACGCACGGCGAAGAAACCACCGCCGAAGGCGTTGGTCACCGTCGTCAGTCCGGGGCTGGGACCGGCCGTCAGGCGCACCGCGTCGCGGACCAGCGGTCGCCAGCCCGGCTCCGTACTGTCGGCGGCGGCAGTCACGTAGGCGGCGTGGGGGGCCCAGGCGATGGCCTCGGCCATCGACGAGATGCGGGAGATGTCGAAACCGTTGCGGACGCTCCAGAAGCCGAGGTGCCCACCGGCCAGCGGCTCCGGATCGGTGTAGTCAAACAGCGGCTCGCCATTGAGGGTGACCTGGAGGCGCGCCCCGGTCTTGCGCACGATGAAATTCCACCAGGTCCAATGGACGGCCAGAAAGGAGGGGTCGCGCGGGAAGAGGTGGCGCAGGTCGCGAGACTCGGCCACGGTCACGCCGCGGCGCAGCAGGCGTGTGGCGCTGTTATCGTCCGCGCCGAAGATGACGGCGTAGCCCGAGAGCGGGTTGCGGCCGTCGGCGCAGAATGAGACGTTGAGGTCGTGCCGGTTGTACCAGGCCCCGGCCGCCACCAGGATCGGGAACTTGTTGGCCCGGTCGCTGGCGTCATCGTACACAAAGCTCTCGTCGCCCGCGTCCCAGGGGAAGGCGGCGCGCAGGGACATGAAGGCCTCGTGCGTCTGGTCCCCGGTGAACACGCGCTTGCTGGTCAGGAAAGGCAGGCCGGTCGAACCGCAGGCCATGAAGTTCCACTGGTCCTGGCAGGCCCAGCGACAGTCCATGCGGAAAGCGCCGTCGACCCAGTTCCAGGCGGTCGGGGCTTCCTCGAACAGCTCATTGACCAGGTTGGCGCAGGTGACGACATGGTTCACGGCGTTCGGGGCCAGCAGGAAGCGGGTGCCGTCTTTGGGGTCGTGGGTGCGGATGATCGCCAGGTGAACGGGGCCGTGCACGGGCTCGGAGACGGGCACCCAGTGTCCCCCCAGCCGCACGCAGAAGCGGTTGCCCTGGTCCGTCCGGCGCCCCACCGTGAGCGTCGGTTCCTCGACCGGGTCGGGCGGCCCGGCCGCGGCTCCCGCCACGGGCCAAATGGCCCACCCCGCGGCGCGGCGCTCGGCCCGGACCAGCCCGGCGGGCGCGGCGGCCCGGATGTCGACCGTCCCTTCCGGTCCGGACGGGTACAGGGCGAGGCGGTAGCTGATGCCGGCGTCGTCGGCCGGATCGGCCAGGGCCGGGGAGTCGCAGGCGAAGTCGCCGAGAAGGCCGGCCCCGGTGACGATGGCCGCGCACTGCGCGCCGCTGGCCTCGTCGCGCCAGGTGACCTTGGCGAAGGCCTGCGAGGAGGCCGCCCACTCGTCGAACTCGGCCGGATCGGCCCGCTCTTTGCGGTGCTTGCCGGCGAAGTGCCGGCTGCTGACGAGCAGCGGAGCGGGCTCGGGGGGCGAGGCGGGGAGGGACCAGGCCTGGACGTCATCGACCTCGACCAAACCCTCGCCGCCCTGGATGTGAAACGGCCCCTGCTGGCGGACGGGCAGGTCGGCCGCGAGCACGCCGACATCGTCAAGCACGCCTTCGACCCGGTGCCCCTGCCGGCACTGGAGCCCGATCTTCACCCAATTGGTCAGCGCCGGGCGCCCTTCACGCCAGCGGCCGAGCACAGTCCAGGGCCCATCCCCCGTGCGCGTCTGCAGAACAAAGCAGCCCTCGGCGCCGGACCAGCCGAAGGACGTCTGCCCGCCGTCCTCCGGCCCCATCGCGACCAGCATGTCCGTGTTCACCGGCAAGGTCCCCCGATCGACCACGTTGCCGGTCTTGGGAACGCCGAAGTAGAACCGGGCCTCGGCGTGGGCGTCGGCCCAGCGCTCGGGCGCATGGACCCGGTAGGTCAGCCGGCCCCCGCCGGACAGGTGGATCGCAAAGGGATTGACCGCGCGCTGGAAGTTGTAATCGGCGAGTTCGGAGTCGGTGGCCGGCATGCCGCCACCACGCTGAGCGAGACGGACAGTGCCGGCCGTGATCCGTGCGTACGGATGCACCTCCAGCTCCGTGCGCGCGAAGTCGTCGCGCACCTCGAGGCGCGGGATCGCGCTGGGTTTGGGGATGACGCCGGCGGCGGGGCCCGACACCCAGAACGCCTGCCAGGCGCCCGTGTCCGCCCCGCAGGGCACGGCATCGACAAAGAGCGCCACGCCTGAGGGTACGAGCAGAAGCTCCACGGAACGCTGGACGGTGGCGAGCACGCCGCGCGGGGAAAGGACCTGCCCGCGAGCGTCGAGGTGCAGCCAGTGGTGGGTGTCCGCGGGGTCGCGCAGGTAGAGCTGATGCGTCTGCAGGTCGGCGGGGCCGATCAGGATCGTCTGCCCGGCGCGGCCCGCGGGCGCGGGCGCGGCGATGGGTGACAGCGTCAGGCCGCGGCGCGCAAACGCCCGTTCGAGGCTGGCCGATCCCCGGGACGACACCCACCACCAGACACACACGCCCAGCGCTACCGCGCCGACGATGGCAAGCGTCACGAGGCGACGGAATGTGGGGAGGCGCAGGTTACAAGCGGGTGTCATGTCGGTATCGGCTACTTGGCGCCCTTCTCATTGAGCCTGGCCGCCCGCTCCGCCAGCTTCTCCCAACCCCGATTCGCTTCCTCGTCGTCCACCCGCCAGTCCCGGTTGACATCATAGAGGAGCATCCCAACCGCGCCGAAGACAAACTCGCGGGCGGCTTGGGCCTCCTGCGGGCTGAGGGCGCCGTCCTGATCGGCATCGAACAGCTTCAGGAGCGTGCCGCGGCAGGCCTCGGAGCGCGCGAGCAGGCCCTGGAACCCCTGGTTGAGTTCGGCTTCCTCGACGCTGAGATTCCGGTTCGCGTCAAAGCTGCGCAGCAGGGTCTCGACCCGTACCTGGGTGGCGCCCTCGGTGAACAGCGCGTCCCCACCCTCCGGGGTTCCCTGCCCGCCGGCCTGCCCAGCCCGGTTCTGGTTGTTGACAAAATCGGCCATGGCTTGTGCTTCTTTGACGTCGATACCACCGTCGCCGTTGGTGTCGACGAGGGCGAAATTGGCCTTCAACTCCGCGGGGGCTTCGTCCTTGGTGATCTTCCCGTCGCGATTCGTGTCCATAAAGCCCATCATCTGCTCAGCGGTGACGTTCACGGGGGCCGCGACATTTGCCGGAGGCGGCAGGGGAGTGGTCGGCCGCGTGAGCTTCGCGGTGTCGACCTCGCCGTTGACTTCGGTTACGGTGAACTGCGCCACCACCGTCAGGTTCTGGGCCGGGAGCTTCGTCGTCGAGGTGCCGGGGAACTGGACGCCGTCGGTCACACGGTAGTCCGCAAAGGTCAGCAGCAGGCCGTCGGGTCCGGCGATGCCTTCCAGCAGCTTCGTTTGAGTGTTGACGCAGAACTCCCATCCCGGCGCAGTCGCGATCTTGACCACCGTGCAGGGCACGCCGTTGACGCTCTTCTCACCCGCTTCGCTGAGGGCCCCGCCGTTGCCACTCACCTGCATCGCCGCCAGCACACTCAGCGGGCCGGTGAGTCGAGCTTGCGTCACCTGTGGCGCTGGCATGTCGACGATACCGGCCATGGTGTCGCTGACCCAGCCGGCGTCGCCACTCCAAGCCGTCATGCGGGTGTAGCCGGCCAACTCAAACCCCAGGTAGCCCTCGCTGGCGGACAACCGGATTTCCTCCATGGTCCCAGCCAAAGGGGCGCCGTTAACCTCGCCGCTGACCGTACCCGTGCGCCGGAGGGTTCTGACGCCAGCGATGGCCTCACTGCCGCCCAGTGCTGTGACGTGGGCCTCGACGATGCCTTCGGCCTGAAGGGCCGCGGACAGGATTAGGGCCAGGCCGATTGCCATACCGGGGAACAGGCTGAAGCGGTGGACGAGGGAGCGCCTGCTCGGCATCCTGGCAGCATTTCCCTGGCCCTGGCGGAGCAGACTGGACGAGGACTCGACGCGCATGGTGCGGCACTCCTTTGGCTGGGGTACTCCGATCCCGGCAAGCGGATTCTCGGTCGCGTTCCTGGGAGATTTATATAGCATTTTCCCTGCCAAGCATGCGCATAACGGCAACCCCACCGCGAAAAGCGCCGCCGCCGGCACACGGCGACCGCCGGCCTGCGCAGGGATTGCACACCCCTGCCCGCCCGCAGCGTGCAATCTCTGCGCATGGCGTGCCGGCCTCGGCTCTGCCCCCGGCCTGCGTTTGGGTTTACCCGTGCTTCCGGCTACCTTAGCGGCGTCGCCACGGAATCCGTTCACCGCGCGAGGATTTCAATGCACTTGGGCAACTCACGGTCCCTGCTCGTCCTGCTGGTCGGCGGGGTGTCGTCCCTCCACGAGGTCGCCCCGGCCGCGGGGACCACGGTCCCGGCGGTGCGGCTGTTCACCGCCCCCCGTGAACAGCCGTGGCGGCGCGTGGACGGGGCACCGGAGAGCGCCACCGGCGAGCGCGCTGCCTTCGCGGGAACAGCGCGGCCGGGAGAGTACTACGTCTTCCAGATTGGACTGGTCTCCGAGGCCGCGACAGAGCCTCTGGCGGTCCGCTTCTCCGAACTGCGTTCCGAGGCTGCGGCGATCCCGGCGACGGCACTGCGCTGCCTCAGCCTGGGTGGCAACGGCATCGACGGACGCCCCTTCCGGAAGGACATCCGCGTTGCGGCCGGCGCGGTCCAGATCCTCTGGTGCGGGATCGAGGTACCGGCGGCGGCGGCGGGCGGCACCTACCGCGGTCAGGTCAGTATCGCCGCGGGGGCGAGCTCCCTGGGGATCGTCGACGTCGCGGTGGGCGTCGCGGGCACTCCGGTCGCCGACCATGGCGACAGCCTGGCGAAGAACCTCTCGCGTCTGCGCTGGCTTGACTCGACGGTGGGCGACGCGCCGACGCTGACGGCCCCCTTTGTTGAGGTCAAGGTCAAGGGCCGCACGGTCAAGGTGCTGGGCCGGGAGCTGGGGCTCGGGAAAGACGGCTTGCCGGCCCAGGTGACAAGCTTCTTCAACGCCGCCAATACGCACCTCCTGGCCACGGGCCGGCCGATCCTCGACGCACCCTTCGCCTTCGTCGTCGAGACCGACGCCGGCCCCGTGCGGTGGCAGAGCCGCTTCGGGAGCATCCAGCACGACGCGCTCGCCGCGACCTGGACCGCCAGCAGCGCGGCGGAGGGGCTGCGGACGGAGGTGACGGGCCGACTGGACTATACCGGCTCGGGAGAGGTGCGAGTCGTCCTGCAGGTAACGCGGGACATGGCTGTAAAGGACATTCGCCTCGAGGTCCCGTGGCGCGCCGATGCGGCCCGCTATCTCATGGGACTGAACCGCCCGGGCGGGCGCCGGGCGGAGGCCCCCCTCGCCTGGCGGTGGGATACGGCCAAACGGCAGGACTGTTTCTGGATGGGCGACGTCAACGCGGGACTGATGCTGCGCTTCAAGGACGAGGCCTTCGTGCGCCCGCTGGTCAACATCTACTACAGCTTCCGGCCGCTGCTCCTGCCGCGGTCGTGGGGCAATGCGGGCAAGGGTGGGATCGACATCGGGGCGGCGGCCGACGGGGTCGTGCCCGTCCGCGCCTACGGAGGTCCGCGCCGACTGCAGGCGGGCGACGTGCTGACCTTCGCCGCCGAACTGTACCTGACGCCCTTCCGTCCTCTCGATACGGAGAAGCAGTGGTCGGTGCGCTTCCTGCACCCCCAGCCCGCCCGCAACCTGGAGTTCCTGCGCGAGACCGTGGACAAGATGGACCCCGAGCGCGGTGCCAACGTGCTCAACGTACACCAGGCCCACGCCGCTGCGCCCTACATCAACTACCCCTATGCCGACGACACCTTCGCCGAGCTCAAAGCCCTGGTGCGTCAGGGGCATGCCAAAGGCGCCAAGCTGCGCGTCTACTACACCACCCGCGAGATCACGCAGAACCTGCCCGAACTGCACGCCCTGCACAGCCTGAACGGCGAGGTCATCTTCCCGGGACCTGGAGCCAAGGCGCGCACGCTGATCCATCCCGACGGCCCCCACCCCTGGCTGATCGAGAACCTGGGTACAGACTTCGTGCCGGCCTGGGTCGATCACATCCGCCGTCCCGGCGCCGAATGGGACCTGTCGGTGATCACCACTCCCGACTCGCGCTGGAACAACTTCTATCTGGAAGGGCTCCAGTGGCTGGTGGAGCAGGCGGACCTCGACGGTGTCTACATCGACGATACGGCGCTGGATGCAGGCAGCCTGCGGCGGGCACGCCGCATCCTGGACCAGCGCCCCGGCCGCCTGATCGATTTCCACACCTGGAACCACTTCAACGACTATGCCGGCTATGCCAACAATCTCACTATCTACATGGAGTTACTACCCTACCTCGACCGGCTCTGGATCGGCGAGGGCTTCAACTGCAATCAGGCCGGCCTCGACTACTGGCTCGTGGAGATGTCGGGGCTCCCGTTTGGGCTGATGAGCGAGATGCTCGACGGCGCCACCCCGTGGCGGGGGCTGGTGTTCGGCGAGACCGCGCGCCTGGGCTGGTCAGGCGATCCGCGCGCGATCTGGCAGGCCTGGGATGAGTTTGGCATCCGGGGCTGCGAGTTCATCCCCTTCTGGGTGCCGGACGCGCCTGTGCGCAGCGACCGCCCCGACGTGCCCGTCACAGTCTACCGCCAGCCGGGGCGCGCCCTGCTCGCCCTGGCCAGTTGGGCCGCCGAGCCGTGCGCCGTCTCACTGACGATCGACTGGCCGGCGCTCGGCCTGGATCCTGAGCGGAGCAGGCTCTACGCGCCGAGCCTCGCCGGCTTCCAGGCCGAGGCAGCCTGGAAGCCGGGGGCGCCGCTGCCGGTTGATCCCGGCTGCGGTTTGTTTCTGGTCCTGGACGAGACGCCGCGGCAGGGCAGCGCCGCCGCCGACCCCGCCGCAGCGCTGACGGAGGCCCTCCGCGAAGGGTTCACAGACCGCCGGTGATCTCAAGCACGGAACCGGTGACGTAGGCGGCTTCGCGCGTGGCCAGGAAGAGCACGCCGTGCGCGACCTCGGCGGGCTGGCCGAAGCGCTTTACCGGCACGCTGTCCTGGTAGGCCTTGAGCTGTTCCGGCGGCAGGGCGCCGATGAATTCGGTGTCGATGAAGCCGGGGGAGACGCAGTTGACCGTGATGCGGCGCTTGGCGACTTCCTTGGAGAGCGAGCGCATGAAGGCGACCTGTCCAGCCTTGGAGGCGGCATAGTTGGCCTGGCCCTCGAAGCCCTCGCGGCCACTGGGCGAGGTAATGTTGATGATGCGCCCGTAGCGGTTCGGAAGCATACGCATGATGGCGAATTTGCTCATGGCGAAGCTGCCGGTGAGATTGGTGCGCAGCACCGCGTCCCAGTCGTCCTTGGAGAGCATGCCGACGACGCCGTCACGGCGGATACCGGCGTTGTTGACCAGCACCTCGAGGGCCTTGAAGCTCGTATCGAACCAGCGGTAGAACTCCTCGGCCGCGGCGTAGTCGCCCACGTCAAAACAGCGCAGGTGCAGACGCTCGGCGCCGACGGCCTGGGCAGCAGCGAAGGCCTGGGCCGCGGCGTGGTTGCCGGCGTAGGTCGCGACCACGGTGGCACCGGCCTTGAGGAAGGCGCCGGTGATGGCAGCGCCGATGCCGCGGGTGCCGCCGGTCACGATGGCGGTCTGGCCAGAGAAGTCGAACGTCGTCATCAATCCCGGTCTCCGGTCCGCGCCCAGAACGGCCGCCCGGGGAGGCCGGAAGCGGCCCGCGGGAATGCCCTGTGGGTGGACACCGGCTAATATGACGCGCCATACCGGTGATGGGAAATGGCCGCCAGCGCAGGAGGTCAGTACGCGCGGGTGCCCTCACCCGCGGCCGCGTGGGGGCACGCGGCGGTACGGTGCCGACCGGTGGAGGGGCGCTGAGCCGCCAGCGCAGGAGGTCAGGACGCGCGGGTGCCCTCACCCGCGGCCGCGTGGGGGCACGCGGCGGTACGGTGCCGACCGGTGGAGGGGC
>CAILUI010000366.1 GCA_903837355.1 uncultured Victivallales bacterium | reverse complement strand
TACCTGGCGGAAGATAGGACGATACCATTTTCCGTCTGTGCGACCGGGTCGCCGGCGAGTTCGTAGACCAACCGCAGGTCCGTTCCGGGGTAGGTCATTTCCGCCTTGTTGAGCTGCTCGAACAGCCGCCGAAGTCGTGTGTGGGTCACCGGGCGGGACGATCGGTGGACGCATACGCGGAGGATGTGGCGGTCGGGCTCGGGGAAGATGTCGGCGGCGGTGCGAAAGAGATCCTGGAGGATCGTCCTGGCGGCCGGTTGGTCGGTGTATAGCGTCGGGGAGGCGCGGTCTGTGATCCGTGGTAGGCACGTACGTGGCCGTCCACGTAAAGGGTACCGACCGTCTCCGGCGCTGCCTCCATCCAGCGGCGGCTCAGCTCTGCGGTCCAGCGTTCGGCGGCGTCGCCGGTAGCCAGTTCGGTGAGTTTGCGCCGCAGGCAGCGCACCTCCGGTATCCGGTTCAGCCCCAGCAGCCTGCCGAACTCGCCCGGCGCCTCGCCCCGCAGTTTCTCGACGGTCCTGATGCGGCACAGCGCCATGAACCCCATCAGGATCAACACGTGCACCGCCGTGTAGTGACCTTTCAGACGGTTCAGCAGCCCGTCGGTACCGCAGAGCAGCCCGTTGGCCACCAGCGCGGGCAGGGCACAGAGCACGCCGCCATACGGGACATCCAGACAGGGTTCGAAGCGCGTCGGCGCCCCGTGCAGTACGCCCATGGCAGCCAGGACCCGCTCCCCGATGCGTGTGCAGGCCGTGCCCAGGCTCTCGCCCGCGGCAGCGTCCCGTCCGCTGCGCGACGACTTGTCGCCCAGCGGACGCGCCTGTGCCTCGCGCAGCCGTCCGTCCGCGATCGCCTTGGCCAGCGTGTCAGGCTTTACCCCGAGTTCCTCGGCCACCTCGGCACGCCCGTACTCCTCGTACAGCAGCCGCTGCGCCTCCTCAAGCACCGCGGGGGTCAGCACCGTCCCGCCGCGACGGCCGCGGCGGCGCGCGAAGAACGCCCCGACCCCGCCATCGCGGTAGCGGCGCACGGCACGGGCCACGCTTGCCTTCGGCACCCCGAAGGCACGGATGACCTCTGCCTGGGTACACGCCTCCGAGTCGATCAACTGCGAGGTCAGCACCTGGAACATCCGCCGGTCGCCGGCCGCGTGCCGCCCGACCGGGTGCACGCCCATGAAGTACGTCCAGCAGTCCGGACCCCGATGGACGCTCACCCGGTCGCTGACCGCAGTGGCACCCGCGGGAACAAGGGGTAGAATAGCCTGTGGGATGATACCTCCTTCCCTGACCGGGTGGCGAGGTTTGGGTTGGCAATGGTATCATCCCATTTTTCCGTCAGCCCCAATTCCAGTCCTCGCTGGAGTTACTGTCACAACACGCTGCGCCGCAGATCACAAGACGCGCCGGGGAAGTCTGAGGTTCAGAGCTCCAGGTAAGGAGCTCTGATCCTGAAGCTCGACGCCGAACGCGCCGCCGCCGCCAACCGCGGCGAGTTCCCACCCCCGCCGCAGAGGGTGGTTCGGGCCCCCAGCGCGGAGCAGCCCGAGCCGGTGCTCTGGCGCTTCACGACGACGGCGCCGGCCGCGGGCTGGTTCGCGGCCGAGTTCGACGCCACGGCGTGGCCGGAAGGGCGGGCGGGCTTCGGGCGCAACGACACTCCCGGCGCCAGCGTCCACACCGCCTGGACCAGCGCCGACATCTGGGTCCGGCGTGAGTTCGAGCTGGGTGCTGCCCGCCTGCAGCGCCCCACCCTCTGGATCCGCCACGACGAGGACGTCGAGGTCTACCGCAACGGCGTCCTGGCTGCCGAAGCCAAGGGCTACCTGGTCGAGTACGAGGAGATGGAGATCACGCCGGCAGCCGCAGCAACCCTGAAGCCGGGCCGCAACCTCATCGCCATCCATTGCCACCAGACCGGCGGCGGCCAGTACCTCGATGCCGGACTCGTGGATCTCATCGACCCGCCGGCCGCCGGCCGCTGAGGCGCCGTATCCCCCGCGCCGTGCCGCGTTGACCCCGGCGACCGCTGCGCTATGTTTGGCCCGCTGTTGCTGCTTGTCCGTCCGGCGCGTTGCCGGACGGCGCGGGGGGTCGGACAGCCTCCCGGTGGTGAAGAACCCAGCGCGCCTGCTACGCGCCCATCGTGGCGTCACGCTCTATGATTAACGCTATTCGCCGACTGCTCGGGTACGAGGACAAGTTCTTCGACCTGCTCGAGGCCAGTGCTGCCGAAGCCCAGAACAGCGTGCAGTTGCTGGGCAAGCTGCTGCGCCAGTCCGCCGCGGTACCGAGCTTGGGTGACTTCGCCGAGACCCGCCGCAAGGACAAGCGCATCACCGAAGAGATCACCGAGCAGCTCTGCAAGACCTTCGTCACGCCCCTCGAGCGTGAGGACATCGAGGCGCTCTCCGTAGCGCTCTACAAGATTCCGAAGACCATCGAGAAGTTCAGCGAGAAGTACACCTGTTGCCGGCCGCAGCTCCAGAATGTCGGCTTCGCACCCCAACTCGCCATCATCGAGCAGTCGACCGCCGCGGTAGGGCGCATGGTCGGGAAACTGCGGAAGGGCATGGACATTGAGACCATGCGCGATGAGAACGTGCGGCTGCACCTCCTCGAGGGCGAGGCTGACAAGCTGATTCTGGAGCTGGTCCGCGACCTTTACAGCGGCGCCCATGAGCCGCTCAAAGTCATCATCATGCTGGATCTCTACGAGACGCTGGAGAAGGTCATCGACCGCTGTCGCGACGCCGGGCATGTCATCTTCCAGATCGTCCTCAAGTACTCCTGACCGGGATCGGCCGACCTATGCTTCTCGCCCTGGGTCTTATCGTCATCGCCTTGGCCTTCGAGTACATCAACGGTTTCCACGATACCGCGAACTCGATTGCCACGGTGGTGTCGACCAAGGTGCTGACCCCGCGGCAGGCCGTGATGATGGCGGCCTGCTTCAACCTCTTCGGCGCCCTGGTGGGCGTCTCGGTGGCCACCACCATCGGCCGCGGCCTGGTGGACACCGCCTTCATCTCGCAGCACACCATCCTCTGTGCCCTGCTGGCGGCGATCCTGTGGAACCTGCTGACCTGGTGGCTGGGGCTGCCCTCAAGTTCCAGCCACGCGCTCATCGGCGGTCTCTGCGGTGCCACCCTGGCCTCGGCGGGCGGACGCTGGAGTGTCATCCACTGGGCGGTGACCAACCCGGCATCGGGGAAACTGGAGGGGCTTTGGCCCAAGGTGGTCGTGCCCATGTTTGTCTCGCCGTTCTGTGGCCTGTTGGGCGCTTTCCTGCTGATGCTCCTGCTCTACCTGACGTTGTCGAAAGTCCGGCCGCGGGTGATCAATGTGATTTTCGGCAAACTGCAACTGACCAGCGCTGCCTGGATGGGCTTCAGCCACGGCACCAATGACGCCCAGAAGACGATGGGCATCATCGCGCTGGTCCTCTTTACCGCCACCAAGGACGGCAGCTTCGCGCAGTTGCCGGCCTGGCTCGGTTTCCTACGTACGCCGCAGTTTGAGATTGTGCTCTGGGTCAAGCTCTCCTGTGCTCTGACCATGGCTGCCGGCACGGCCGCGGGTGGCTGGCGCATCATCAAGACCCTGGGCCACAAGATGGTACGGCTGCTACCGATCCACGGCTTCGCCGCCGAGACCACGGCGGCGGCCATCATCCAGGTCGCCAGCCACTACGGCATCCCCCTGTCCACCACGCACGTGATCTCGACGTCCATCATGGGGGTTGGCGCGACCCACCGCTTCAGCGCCGTCAAGTGGGGGATCGTCGGACGCATGGTCTGGGCCTGGGTACTGACCCTGCCGGTCACCATGCTGGTCGCCTACTGGCTCGAGCGCGCCCTGATGCTGCTGAAGTGACGTCGCGCTCTGCCGGGGGGGAGAGCCATGATCACGCACACTCTGCGGACGGTGGCGTTGTGGGCCTTGACTGCCGGCGCTGTCGGCCAGGCTGCCGACGAACTCACGGTTCCCTGGTTCGGCGGCGCCTTCAGTGCCGACGAGGGCACCGCCTGGCAGGGGCTTGGCCCTGACCCCGGGCCGCGGCGGAATGCGCATTACTTCGCCCCCCCTGCCGACGGCCAGTCCTGGGAGGAGTGGCTGCAGCGCTTGCGCGCCTACCGCACCGACGTGTTGCGGGATCCCGAGCGGGTGCGCGACCGGGCCATTCGCCTGAGCTTCGACGGTGTTCGCGCCTGGATCCGCCTCGGCCGCGCTTGGGCCTGGGCCGCGGACCTGCAGCCCGGCGAGCAGATCACCGTCTCGGGCCGTGCCCAGCCGCTGTCCGGCAAGACGACCCTCTGCCTCGCCTTCGACGGGTGCGAGCGCGCCGCCGGCGCCGACGGTCGCTGGCAGGGCTGGTCGACCGTCGTGACCGCAACCGCACTGCCCGTCGACGGCCAGTGGCATGAGTTCCGCCTCACCACAACCGTGCCGCCCTTCGACGTGGCCCGGCAGTGGTGCCGACCCATCCTCGGCATGGACGGTACCTTCGACCCCACGCGCGGCGAGGTGCTGCTCACGGACTTGACCGCAACCGTGGCCAGCCAGCCCATCCGAGCGCAGCGCTGGCGCGAACTCGGCGAGGCGACGGGCCGTCCCCTTGACCTCTCCCTGTACCAGCGGGCCGACCTGGATTGGGTCACCCGCAACCTGGTCTGCGGCTTCGTGATGGTCAATGATCGCGAGTTTCTGGATGCCGAGACCGCCAGTTATCGCGTCGAGGACCTCTGCGCCGCCGCCGCGCGCGAGTTCGGCGGCTATGACTCGGTCGTCCTCTGGCAGGCCTACCCGCGCCTCGGCGCCGACGCCCGCAACCAGTTCGATGTCTGGCGCGACCTGCCGGGTGGCATGGCCGGCGTCCGCGGTGCCGTCGACGCCTTCCATCGCCGCGGGGTGCGCGTCTTCCTGCCCTACAACCCCTGGGATACCGGGACCCGCCGCGAAGAGCGCCCGGACGAGGAAGCGCTGGCGGAGACGGTCAAAGCCCTCGACGCCGACGGCCTCTTCCTCGACACCATGGTCCAAGCCCCGACCCGGTTGCGAGCCCTCGTCGACGCGGCGCGCCCCGGCGTCGCCTTCGAGCCCGAAGGCCATCCGGCCACCCCCGAGTTAGCCCAATGCAACGCCTCCTGGGCGCAGTGGCTGCAGCCTTTTCCTGGGATCGGCGTTTTGCAGCTTAAATGGCTAGAGCCTAGGCATATGCAACACCAGGTCAGGCGCTGGGATCGCTCCCACCAGGAGGAACTCGCCGCGGCCTGGCTGAATGGCAGTGGCATCCTGGTCTGGGAGAACGTCTTCGGCTCCTGGAACCCGTGGCCGGCCCGGGACCGGGCGGACCTGCGGCGGCTGGCTCCCGTCCTGCGCCAGCACGCGGCCCTGCTCGCGACCGGCGAGTGGCTGCCGTGCTACCCGACCCTGGCCCCGGGGCTCCGCGCCTCGTGCTGGCGCCAGGACTCGCGCCGACTGTGGACCGTGCTCAACGAGAGCGCTGCCGAGCACGACGGGCCCCTCTTGGCGGCGGCTGACGAAGGCTGCCGCTGGTTCGACCTCTGGAGCGGTACAGAACTCACCCCGGTGCGCCGCGACGGCACCGCGCTCGTGTCCCTGCGCTGCACACGCTTCGCGGCCGTGCTGGCCGTCACCACGGCGGCGATGGATCAGGGCCTGCTGGATCTCCTTACGCGCCAGCGGGATGAAGCGGCCGTTGCACGGCTGCCCGGCGTCCCTGACCCGCATGCGGCGGCACGGCCGGTGCTGACCGCGTTCCCGCCGCCGCCGGTCAACCGGGCCGGGACCGGCGCTGCCCTGGCGGACCTCCTGCCAGTCCCGGCAGGCACGACGGTCTTCCGCGTGACCCACACCCGCCGCGAGTGCGGCTGCTATCCGGATCCGGAAACGCCCGAGGCGGGCTGGCCGGCTTTCCTGACCGGTCAGCCCTACGACGGTACGATCGAGCACCAAATCCGGGCCGAAGTGGCCGCGGGGCGCATCGCGACCCGCGTCGTCACCAACGGCGAGTATGAGGCTTTCCTGAAGGCCGCTGAGTACCGGCCACGCCACCCGGCGCGCTTCCTCGAGCACTGGGGCGGCGCCACCTGCCCGCCAGCCCGACGCGACGACCCCGTCGTCTACGTGGACCTGGAGGACGCCCGCGCCTATGCCGCCTGGGCCGGCGCCCGCCTGCCGACCGAGTGGGAGTGGCAGCGCGCCGCAACCGACCATGGCGACGCCTTTCGCCGGGGCGAGGTGTGGGAGTGGACTGAGAGCGAGCGTGACGATGGCCATACCCGCTTCGTCATGCTGCGCGGCGGCAGCCGTTACCGCGCCGAGGGCTCAGTCTGGTACTTCCCCGGCGGACCGCAACCCATCGCGACCCACGCCAAGTTCCCACGCACCTGGCCCGGGCTGGACCGCTGTGCCACCATCGGCTTCCGCTGCCTTGTTCCAGAGCCGTGATGGCCGCCGCCAATGGAGCGGCCGCGGCTCGCGGCCATCCTGCTGGACAGCAGGACCGTGGGCGGTCCAGGGGAATGGGGCGTCCGGAACGCTCAGTTCCGGTCCCAGTACTCGACCGAAGGCGAGGCCAGATTGCTCACCGCCTTGGCTTCGACATGACCGTCGATCCAGGCGACGTCGCAGTTCTGCCCGTGCGTCGGCCAGGTGGTCTCTCCCAACACCCCCACGATGCGGAAGATGCCGTTGGCGTCGGTGCCGGAGGTCATGGCGCCGGAGGGGTGCTTAGCGCAGTAGTGCTGGTAGCAGACGTTGCTCGACTCGGTGAGCAGGATGGTGGTCGAGGGGTGCAGGAAGGCCGAGTCGCGGTTGCGGGCAAACTGACCTTCTGCGAAGACGTCCGACATCGGCATGTTGTAGCGGGTCCGGCTCCAGTCGCCGGCGATCTCGCCCACGAAGTCCTGACCGGGGCAGACGAAGACCTTATCGTCGTTGACATACTGGTTGATGCGCTGACCCCACCAGATCCAGCCATTGTTCGTGGTGTCGTAGACGGGGGTGAAGGTGCTGTCGTTGTCGTCTTTGTACATAAACTGCCCGAGCCCGAGTTGCTTGAGATTACTGACGCAACTGATCTGCTGGGCCTTGGCGCGGGCCTTGGCCAGGGCCGGCAGCAGCATCGCCGCCAGGATGGCGATGATGGCAATCACCACCAGCAGCTCAATAAGGGTGAAGGGACGATGGGACGAGGCTCGACGCGGGACTCGCATACGGGGAACTCCTGGTTACTGCGCCGGTGGGACACGGGTACCCGTGCCTGCCTAACGGCGTCCGGGCAATGTAGATGCCGAGCGTAAGATAGTCGAATGATCCTGGGTGCTTTCTGGGGGGTGCTGCGCCCGGCGGTGCTGCCCACGCGGCCGTGGGCGGTCCAAGGGGATGGAGATGCGGCGGGCCGCCGCCGCGCGCCTGAGGCCAGGCGCCTCTCCAAGGAAACGGCGCGGCCGCGGGTACTGCGCCCGGCGGTGCTGCCCACGCGGCCGTGGGCGGTCCAAGGGGATGGAGATGCGGCGGGCCGCCGCCGCGCGCCTGAGGCCAGGCGCCTCTCCAAGGAAACGGCGCGGTTGCGGCTCGGCCTACGACGGGTCGATGATGTAACCGTGGCGCGCGAAGACCGCACGGCCTTGGGGACCGGCCAGGTAGTCGGCAAAGCGCTGCGCCCGTTCCTTCTGCTTGGAGAAGGCGACTACCGCGACGGGGATGGTGATCGCGCGGGCGCCCTCGATCGGAACCGCGTCGATGACCTCGGACGACTGCCGCTGGCTGACGTCGTAGGCGAAGGTGGCATCGATCTCCTTGAGGCGCAGGAGGCTGACGGAGTGCTGGACGTCCGTCGCGTAGGTGACGATGCGCTTACTGACGGCGCCGTAGACGCCCGCAGCCTCCATGGCCGCCTTGGCGATGGTACCGATGGTGGCGGACTTGGGGTCGGCCAAGGCTACGCGTAGACCTGGCTGGGCCAAGTCCTTGAGGGCCTTGATCTGCTTCGGGTTGCCCTTGGCGACGCAGATCACCGGTTGCAGCCAGCAAAGGATGCGCCGCGTGCTCGCGTCCACCAGAGCTTCCTCCTCGGCCTTGTCCATGAAGTCATCCGAAGCGGGAATGAACAGATCCCCGAAATGCTCCATACGGATCTGGTTCAGCAAGCCCCCGGTACCGCCAAACGAACAATCGACCGCAATGCCTGTCTCCGCGGTGAAGAGCCGTGCGGCCTCCTTGACGGCGGGCTGGCTTGACGCCGCCGCCAGGACCGTGAGCCGGCCGCCGTCGGCCGCGCTGCCGGCGGTGGCCGCCAGGCAGAGCGCGGCCAAGCCGGCCAGGAAGACGGAGGTGGACTTGGCCAAGGGCGCAAAGGGGTACGCGAAGTTACTCATTACTCACTCTCCCTTCTGTGATCCTCAGAAGCGGTACAGGGTCTCGATCTGGTAGGTGGAGCCCTGGTCGTAGTCATTGCCGCCGACGTTACCGCTACCGCCCTCGATGCGTTCGAGCAGGTAGGCGTTGAGCGCCAGCGAGAAGTTCGGCGTAAAGCTCCAGGCCGCGCCCAGTTTGTGGCCCTGCACATCGGTATCGGTGAGGCCGGTGCTCATGCCGGACTCGTTGTCGCGCAGAGGCCCGAAGACGGCATCGGCGCCCACGTAGGCATAGGCGTAACCGAGCTTCAACTTGCCGTAGGTGGCATCCAGTCCGAGCCACCAGGCCAGGGCGTGGTCCGCGGGATCCTCGGGGTTGCTGCTGGCGTTATGGCCCTTGACGACCGTCTGCTGGCTCTTGGTCCCACCGGCGCCCAGGTTGTAGGCCACCTGGCCATAGGGGCGCAGTTCCACCGGGCCGGCGCTGACCCGGTTGTCGACCAGCAGGTCAACGACGTCGAAATCCTCGGTCTGGTCTCGGTGCCACAGCCCGGGCGAGCTGGTGTCGGCAGGCGTGCTGGTATCATCGTAGTTGGCGGTGACCCGGCGATAGCCCAGCGCGACCAGGCTGTCCATGGGCTTGCTGGTGAAGCGATAGCCGCCCTGGACGGCGAAGAGGTTGACGTCGCCGTTCTCCTCGAGGATCGGCTGGCCCATGGCTGAACCGGAGTAGAGCTGGTAGGCGCCCGCGGTCGCGAAGGCGCCACGGTAGTCATTCTTCAGCGGCTCGCCGTACTGCAGGGAGGCGCCGACCGGGCGCAGGTCGTCATCCCAGACCAGCGGCGTCACCACGAAGGGGTTCCGCTGTTGTCCGAAAGTCAGGGCGAGCGGAGTCGCGCCGGGCTTCCAGGTGTGGCTGGCATAGGCGTAATCGAGACGGATGTCGCCGGTTTCGAAGGCATGGTCCTCGCCCCAGGCGTCATTGGTGCTACGGCCATCGGCGCCGCCCGTGGCCAGTCCGACCCCAAGCTCCCAGCCCTCGCTGGGGCTGTTCCAGAGCAGGCCCAGGCGCAGGCGGGCCAGGAGGCGATCGCGGTCGGCGTTATCCGGTTCTGCGAGGTCACGCTCGCGGCTGCGGAACTCCTGACGCAGCCGCAGGTCGCCGGTGACCTTCAGGCCCTCGATGTGCTTACTGAGGCCGAGGCGCTTCTCGATCTTCTTGTTGAGAGTGGAGATGTCGTCCTTGGCGGCGGCGAGGTCGTCAGCCGTCGCGCTCAGGCCCTGGGTGAGGACGGCCGTGTCGGTCGCCTTGGCCTCCACGGCCTGCACCCGCGCGCTCAACTCCTGGATGAGCCGGTTCTGTTCGGCGATCTGCTGGCTCTGCTTCTCCACCACCTTCATCAGCTCCTGCAGGGTGGGAGCCGACTGCGCCCGCCCTACCCCGCTGCAGAGCGCCAGCCCCGAGACCATGGCTAAGAGTGCTCGTCTCATCATCCGCCCCCCTTGTTTGCGCTGCCCGGCAACGACGCTGACTCCGCGGGGAGTCGCAGGCACGGGAATCGCGACCTGAAGGCAAGCTACCGGGACGGGGCGCGAGGCGCTACCCAGGACCTGCGAACACGGCGTGAAGAAAGGATGGAGGAAGTGTGAAGGCACTGCCCACGAGGCCGTGGGCGGTCCAGGGGAAGGGAGCTGCCCATGAGGCCGTGGGCGGTCCAGGGGAAGGGAGCGGCCGCGGCTCGCGGCCATCCTGCTGGACAGCAGGACCGTGGGCGGCCCAGGGGAAGGGAGCGGCCGCGGGAGCTGCGCACGGCGGGGAGCTGCGCACGGCGGGGAGCTGCGCACGGCGGGGTGCTGCGCACGGCGGGGAGCTGCGCACGGCGGGTAGCGGCCAGAAGCCGACCCGACGGTCGGCGCTCCCAGGCGGCGCTCCCAGGCGGCGCCCTCAGCGCACCGTCATACCCACCGGCGCGGGAATGCCGGTGCGCACACGGACCTGGCGTTCCAGGGTGACCTGCAGGACGGCTTGCGGGACGTAGTGTACCTCGACCTTGCCGGCAAACGGGCTGTAGAGCGTGAAGTCGACCGGGACCTGAGCCGGCCAGCAGGGCAGGACGACGAGCTCGTCCGGGCGGTCCTGGAGCAGCATCTCCAGCACCGGGATGACGCCGGTGCCCAGGCCCTGCAGGCTGGGGCAATCCGGGATTCCGGGGCGGCTGGGATTCTCGGGCGCCGTCTCGCGGGCCAGGCCGCTGGGCAGGACGAAGGTGTGGTCGAAGTGCGCCTCGAACCACGGTGCGACCTCGTCCGGCAGACCCAGGCAGGCCGCGAAGACGACGTCCAGGTTCCAGCCATCCCAGTGGTGTTGGAAGAGGCGCTCGCGGTACGAGCGCACGGCGCTGTCGCGTTCCGCTTCCGTCCGCGGCGTGAGCCGGCCGGGCCAGACGGCGTAGAGCTCCGTGTGCTGGGCATTGAGCTGGTACCAGGGCTGGCCATTGGACCAGGGCAGCACATAGGCCTGGCAGGCACTCATGTCGGCGGCGGGGACGAGCTGATCGCCGGAACGGATCACGGGCAGTTGAGCCGGGCCCTGGAAGTCCAGGCGACCACGGGGGACCTCCGGCACCGCCGCGAGCAGCTCCTCCCAGGCGGCGCGCAGCTCGTCCGGCCAGCCGGCGGCGCGGGCCACGGCCAGGAGCCGCGGCAGGGTCGCCCGCAGGGCGCAGACGATCTCGGCGGGATCGCGGACGCCCTGCCAGGTCTCGCCGGCGTTGCAGGGGGCGATCACCATGCGGCCCTGCTCGCGCCGGGGGTACTGCAGGCGGAAGAACTCCACCAGGTCGGCAGCCAGCGGAAGCAGCGTCTGTCGCGCGAAGTCGAGATCGCCGGCGCTGTCCACATACTCGCAGAGCAGCAGCAGTACCCAGAGCTGCCCGGCCGCGTTCTCGCCGTTGTAGGCCGCGTTCGGGACGCCGCTGGCTGGGGTGTCGGGCGGCGGCTCGGCGAGCGGGGTCAGGACCAGCGGGGTCTGCCACATCGGGATGCGGGCGCCGCCGTGCCCGTAAACCCGGCGCGCGACCTGGCGGTAGTATGGCAGGTTGCGCGCGTAGAACGACGCCAGACCACGCAGCGGCGCCCCGTCCCCGGTGCGCATAGCGCCATAGAAGGACTGATACTGCTCCACGGCGCAGATCAGCCCGGTCAGCCAGTCGAAGTTGCGGGTGTGGTAGCGGAATAGGTCGATCTGAAACCGCACCGGGGTCTCGCGCCGGTCGCTGCCGCAGCAGGCCAGGTAGTAACGGTAGAGGTCGAACGCCGCCCGGTAGCGCAGCATGGTGCCGTCCGCGTCTCCCGGCACGAAGGCGGCGCGCGCCCAGAATTCGCGCCACCACGCCTCGTGGGTCTCGAGGAAGCGCTCGGCACCGTCTGCCGCCGCCTTGGCCAGGGAGTCCTGGGCGGTTTTCGCGAAGGCCTCCCAGCCGCCGCGGCTCGAGGCCCCGGCCAGGAGCAGCGTGTGCCGGGGGCCGGCGGCTAGCCGCAGGGTCCGCTCCGTGACCTGGGCCGCGGGATCGCCGCTGGCGATGGCCAGGCCGAACGCCCGCCCGGCGAGCCAGTCCCGGCCGTCGGTCCGGGTGTCGGCACTGGCCGCGTTCGCCGGGGCGCCGGGCGTGACGGCGGCGGCGGGGTTCTCGTGCCCGAAGCAGAGGCTGCCAGCGCCGTCGACGACCAGGCGCGAGGGCGCGTCCTCCTCCAGGCGCACACTCAGGGCGCCGGGCGGAAGCCGCTCATCGAAGACGTCGACCCGGATGAGGTCGGCGGGGACATGTGCCCGGAGCTCGACGCGGACCGGGCCCGTCGCGGTCTCGGCCAGCAGCGTGATCCGCGAGCGCCGTAGGTCGTGCTCCATCTGGAAGCCGGTGGCGTTGGCGAAGGGCGACCCGTCGAGATCCAGGTGCAGTCGCGCCAGAGCGCGCAGCTTGCCGCCCTCGTCGATGGCCGCTGAGTGGTTCACCTGGAGCAGCAGTTCAGTCGGCACCGAGACGGTGACGCCGGTGACGCCGGTGCCGGTGGCCATGAACTCCCAGTCCTCGGCCCCCGGTCGGCTGGCGAAGATGATGCGACCGTCGGGATGATAGACGCCGGTGACGCCGTCCGGCGGGCCCAGGGCGAGGACCCCGGGGAGGGGTTCGTCATGACCGACGACCGCGAGGGTGACATCATCGAAACTCACCCCTTGCTCGCCGGTCTTGCTGGTGCTCCCGCGGAGCTGAATCTCGCCGCTGCCGTTCGGCGTCACGTCCACCGTGAACTCGGCCTGGTAGAGGGCCCACTCCGCCCCCGTGGCCTGCAGGCGTTTGAGGGGATACTGGCGCCACCCGGGGGCCTGATTGTGGTTGACTTGTACCAGCGCGTCGCCCAGGGCGGCGCTGGCCCGGTACCAGAAACTCAAACGCAGGCGGTCGCGCCGGCGGACGCCGGCAAAGAGGTCCGGCCGAGCCTGGACCCAGCGGGCGTACACATCGCCGGGCCTGCAGACGATCGTGCCCGACCACTGCCCGGAATGCGCGGACTCCGTGGCGCGCGCGAACTGCGCGGCGCCGGCATTCTGCGTCCCGGACCAGCCCGCCGCCTGCGCCCCTTCACCGTCCTCGAAGCCGGGGTTCAATACTCGATTCTGCGCCGCCATAGGCACCTCCGCCGCCCGTCCGGCCAGCGCCAGGAGGAGGCTAACGGCAACCGCTACGGAACCATGGCTCATTCCGGACGCACCAACGTCGCGGCCCTGGCACCCTCGCGCGAGGATGGCCGCCTCACCGTCCGAGCCCGCACCTTCGCGGGCGGCAACTCCCTCACGAACGACCACGACACTTCAGCTACTTCCCGCGTGTCATAGACCACTCTGAAGTGGCTGCCTAACCCCCTGTCGACCTCCACGCACACGGGCACGGCGCCGGCAGATATGTGGTTCGCGCGACGGATCGCGCGATGGGGCTCGAGGAAGCACAAGCCGTCCTCGAACTCGACGTCGAAAGCGTCCTCCCACCCGAGGTAACGAGCATTCCTGATCCGCGAGAAGCTGCCCGCACCGTAGGGTTTCTTCAGTTGCACCGGGGTCTTCATAAGCGTCCTTCACGTCGCAGTTCGTCGACGAACCTGACCAGCTTGCGGTCGGGCGTCCACCCCCTCGACCCCCGTCAACTGGTCCACGTCAAGTCGGCCGAGAAAGGTGCCCTTCCGGTCGTAGACGTGGACATGTCTCGGAACGTGATCACCGAGAAATTACTCGAGAGTATACCCATATCGCCGGACGCGAGCCATAGTTGCCTCGCCTAACACGATACCCTGCCAAATCTACACCAGGGACTCACGCTGGGCGAGCCCCATCGAACCTGAACACCGGCACTGGGCAGCGCACACAGGCGCGGTGACCGTTACCGCACGGGGGAGCGTGCGCACCGGAAACACACGGGAGTGACTTCCCGGTCCGGCCTTCACCGCCCCGCGGCCAGGGCCGCGACCTCGGCTGGGCCGAGCAGGCCGCGGTAGAGGCGGGCATCGCGCAGGGCCCCGTGGAGGTTGTTGTCCGGGGTGGCCTGCCACTCGCTGTAGCCGCCGAGTCGGAGGCCATGCAGAGCCACCGGCAGGCCCGTATCCAGGGTGCGTTCAACGTCGAGCTTGCCATCGATGTAGAAGCGCACCGCCCCGCCCGGACGAGTGTCGCAGACGACCGCGACGTGATGCCAGGTATCGGCAGTCAGGGTCGCCTGCGACGGGCGATGCACATGGCCGCCCTCGGCGTTGATGGCGACGTTGACCGTGCCGTCGGCCAGCAGGCTGAGGTGGAACGCCCCGGGCTCGAACTTGTTGACGAACAGCAGCGGCGTCCACTGGTTGAGCAGGCGCCCGGGCCTGACCCACAGGGCGACACTGAGGGTATCGAACTCGCCCAGGTCGCCGATTTCCACGAAGCCGGTGCCGTCGAAGCTCAGCCCCGCGCCGTCCGGCAGGCGCGTGGCCCCCACGACGCGGCCGGCGCGGCCGCCGACGGCGTCCGTGGCCGCGTCGCCGGCAGTCTCGTTCAGGGGCCACCAGCCCACGGGTTCCGCGGGCACCGGCTCGGGCCGCGGTACCTCCGGCATCGCCCCGCAGGCCGAGGCCAGGGTGGGGACGGGCCGGAAGTCGGCCAACTTGCGGTAGCGCAGGTTGCGCCGGCCGAAGTAGGATCCGTAGTAGGGCGCGTTGCTGTCGACCCAGGTCACCAGCCGGACAAACTCCTCACGCGAGAGCTGCACTCCGTAGTGCCCTTTGCGCAGGGTCTCGACGAGCGTGCTGCGATGCGAGCCGTAGGTATACGGCGGCACGGCTTCGGCATGCGCCATGGCGCCGCCGACGGTGCAATACCCCGGCGGCGTCGGCAAGGCTGGGCCGCTCCACTCCTGGATGGTGTTGACGAAGCCCTTGGTGAGCAGTTCCTCGTAGGACCGGCAGAAGATCTCGGTCAGCTCGCCGCTGAGGTCGAGGCCGCCCTTGGGTTCGCTGCTGCCATGGCAGCTCACGCAGCGGCGCTCGAGCACCGGCTGCACGTCGCTGGCATAGTCCAGCGCTCGGGGCGCGACCTCGCCGGGTTGCGGGCCGAGTTCGGCCGGCGGTTCCTGCAGGGCCTGCAGACGCGCACTCACGGGGGCCTGCTGTCGACCCTCGTGGCAGCCGATGCAGGAGCGTCGTTCGCCGGGGCGGCAGTTGATGAAGGTCCGCATGCGCTGCACCTCCATGAAGCTGCTGTCCAGGGCCTGCAGGTAGAGGTCGCGGTCGGCGGGCACCGTGAACTGCGCCGAGCCGTCGGCATGTACGGGAACGATGCCGTGGAGCACGGCCACCCAGATGTGGGTGTAGTAGCTGATCGCCACCATCTGGCCGGGGAAGGCATCGTCGTTGCGTCCCTGCCAGGCGGACCAGGGGCGCGGAATCTGCTCCATGACGCGCAGGTACTTGACCGTGCCGCGTGCGACCCCGGGCAGGCCGCGGTAGACATCGCTGACGACGAGGGTGGCGCTGGCCGCGGCCGGAGTCGGAACGGGAGCCAGGGCGGGCAGTACCGGCGCCGCCGGCCGGGCGCGCACGGGCATGGGCTGGAAGCAGGAGATGTCAGGATCGCGGTAGACGGGCACGCAGTTGCCGAAGACGTCCAGGAGATAGATGCCATACCCGGCCGGATGATTGTAGCGCCGGTCCGGATTGCAGGCGACCAGGAAGCTGCGACCGGCCCCGGCGCCCGTCGCCGGATCGACGAGCGGGAAGGGGTCGCAGTACAGCGGCCCCTCGATGTCGTCGACACGCCATTCGCCATTGCGTCGGTGGTAGAGGCCGCGCAGGCCGCGGGTCTCCACATCCGGGGTGAGGGACACCATCGGGGCGCGTGTGCGCTTGTCGCCGCGGCTGAGGTCAAGCAGCACGATGGCGCCCACGGCGAGGGGCTCATGGGCGCAGGCGGTACTGACATAGCGCCCGGGCTGTCCGGGGATCTGGCGGGCCTGGACGAAGACGCCGGGGTCGGCGATGTTGTTGCCGTAGATCTCCTCGGCAGCGCTGCCGTCAGGCCGCATGGCCCACAGCGGCTGGATGGCGGCGATGCCCTTATCGATGTACTCCCAGCGGTTGTAGAGGATGCGGCCGTCGTCCATGACCGTCGGGGTGAACTCGCTGAGCGCGCCCTGCGAGAGCGGCTGCAGGCCGCTGCCGTCGGCGTCGATGCGGAACAGGTTCGTGGTCGTGAGCGAGTGGCCGCCGCAGAGCACGCTGTGCTCGGGGCGCGAGGAGACGAAGGCGAGGCCGCCGTCGGGGAGGTAGCACGGGTGCATGTCATCGGTCCAGTGCCCGTACAGGCGCGGATCCTGGCGCCGGGCCTCGGCCGAATACAGGCTGTAACGGCTGACGCGCGCCGCCTCGTCATCGGGAGCCGTGGTGACTTGGCGGAGCCCCGTACCGTCCACGCCGACCTCGAGGATTCGGAGCCCTTCGGAACGGGCCGGGCGGTAGCCGAAAGCGACCCGCTGCCCGTCGCTGGACAGATCGTAACGGTCGAACACGCCGCCCTCCAGACTCGGCACCACGGTGCGCACACTGCCGTCGCTCAGGTCCAAGACGCAGAGGTTGCCACCGAACTGCCGCACCCCGTTGTAGTGGTCGTCGTAGTAGTGCATGGAGTCGTAGGTGTAGCGCTTCACGAACAGCAGTTTAGCATTCCGCAGCAAGGGGTTCTGGGCCACCAGGAACTCCTGCCGCAGGGCTTCGAGTGCCGCCGCCACCGGGAGTGGCCCGCCCGCATATCCCTGCTCCACCTCGGCCTGGATGCGGGCGAACAGGGTCTGGCCGAAGGCGTCGAGTTGCGCCTGGTACGCCGCCCCGGCGTAGGCGGCGGGAAACTGCGCCGCCAGGTCCGCCACCGCCGCCTGCAAGCGCGCCAGTCCGGCGCGGGCCGCCGCATACTCGGCCGCGAGCACGCACTGCTCCAGCCAGCGCGGGGTGGCCGCCGGCGGACTGGCGTTGAGGAATGCCTGCAGCGGGCTCGCCAAGGGCTCGCCGACCGCGGTCGCGAGCCGCGTCAGCAGATCGCGTTCCAGGCCGCTGCCGGCGTTGTTTGCCAGCCAGCCCTCGGCCGCAAACCAGGCGGCGTCGACCGTGGTGAGCAGGGGGTTGACGGCTGGAGGAAAATCCGTGCGAACCTGGGCCCACAGCCCGGCCTCGGGCCGCGGCTGCGGACTGAACCACAGCGCCAGCGGCCGGTGGGGGGCGACCTCCGCCTGGAATATCCGCAGGTGCACGCGGTTGACGCCGGCCTGCAGCGGCAGTTCGGCAAACACCTGGTCCTGCGGACTGCCCTCCAGGCGCATGCTGGTGCCGTAGCGCTCGCTGGTGAGCGTGGTCACGGCCGCCAGTACCGGCGCGCCATTGCACCACACGTTCAGGCGGTCGCCGCCGCCGACGCCCACCAGGAGGCGGCCGGGGGTCTTGGCCGTCACCGTGCGCGTCAGCCACACGGCCACGGCGCGAGCGCTGGCGTCGGCAGGCGCGGCGTTGAACAGACTGCCGTCCGGCCAGCTCGGGCGAGGGGACCACAGCGGGGTGCCGTCGGCAGCTTTGGCTTCGGTTCCAGCCGCCACGGCCGGCAACAGCGAGCCGTCGGCCGCGTCGGCCGCGATCAGGCCGGTGGCCGACCACGGCTCCCAGGCCAGATCGCTGCGGGCCCACGCCAGCGACTGCTGCCAGGCGGCATAGCGATCGCGCGTCGCCGTCAGCGTCGCCGCCAGAGTCGGCGCGCGCACATACAGCGGGTGCGACGACGGCTCCCCGGCACACAGCGCCGTCAGCATCAGCCCGGCCACGCACAGCAGGCCGAGGGCACGGCCGAGCCGGGATGGCCTGGCGGCTGCGCCCGTGGGCGCCAGGATCCGGAGGGCCGGGTACTGGCACCCCCGACCTACTCCAGGCGCGACCAGGTGGCCGCTACTGACGCCCAAGCCCTGCGCTCCCTCCATCCGTGCCATCCGTGCCATCCGTGGTTGCCCCCCTCGCGGTGATGCCGCCCTCAGCCCTTGAATACCTTTCTGACCGCCTCCAGGTAACCGTAGCCGAAGCGGTTGCAGGGCTGCAGGTAGCTGGTCTCGGTCCATTCGTTCCAACTGTTGAGGGTGATCAACGGCGCCTGTTCCGGGCGAGCGTCGGCGAAGGCCTTGGCCTGGCGCAGTGCCTGCTCGAAGTTGGCCGGGGTGTTGTTGCGGACGATGGAGCCCTTGACGCCGAAGGTGCGCGGACTGCTGTCCCAGCCCACGGAGACATGCGGGTAGTAGCGTACCGGGGCATGGGCTGCCGCCACCGTCTCCCACTCCTGCACCACCCCCGCCATGATCTCATTGTAGTCCCGATTGACGTCGATGAAGTGACAGAACTGGTAGTGGGTCAATGAGTTGAACCCCAGCTTGGCCACCGCCTCCTTCTGCGTGCCGACCGTGTCGCCGGGGACGCCCGACAGGCTGTGCTCAGAGTCCTTACGCATCGAGAGCTGCAGTTCCAGGCCCTTGAAGCCGGCCTTCCGGACCTCGTCGCGGAACCAGTCCAGGGCGGCCTTCGCCGCCGCCATCCCACCGAGGCCCTTGATGAAAGTCTCCAAGTCGTAGAGCATGAACACCGGCTTGCCGTCGATCTGGTAGTAGCTGGGATGGGAGAAGTACCGCTCGATGAAGCGTCGGCAGATGACCTCGAACTCCGCCCGGTGGAGGCCGCCCTTCCAGATCAGCGCGCTGTTCCTGCCGGTGAAGGCATCGTCGGCGTTGCGCTTGTCCCAGGCCAGGTTGACGTCGTGGTTCGCCCACATCAGATAGAACTTCATCTTGTGATGGTTCTTCGCCTTGAGGAAGCCATCGTTCAGGCAGCCTTCGAGGTAGGGCATGCCGTCGTACCAGTACCAGTCGTAGATGAAGGTGTTCACGCCGTGGTCGACCGCCGCCTCGATCTGCATCTCCATGACGTAGGGGTCGGCTTCGTTGACGTAACCCCAGAGCGGATAGCGCGGCTGGTCATGCCCCTCGAACTTGGGCGCATTCTTCATCACCGTTTCCCACTCGCCGATGCCCATGGGCCAGAAGACCCGGGCGCGGGGGTCGGGGTGGTAGGACGGCCAGATGAAGGCCGCGACATCGTAGTGCTTGCTCATCGTAGGTTCCTCACTCCACTAGACTTGGGTTACGGCGCTGAGTGGCCGGACGATCACCTTGTCAGCCAGGCGGTACTCGCGTTTTCCCGGATAGATCACCCACAGCTCGTCCAATGCCAGGTCGGTGCTGGCGATGTGCATGGAACGGGTCAGGACGGGAGCGTCCTGGCGCTTGAACGCGACCCCCAGCCGGCGTCCCGGCAGCGGCAGGAAGAGATCCAGTTCGGAGCCACTGTGCACCGCATAGAAGTACGCCTCCTGCGGCTGCAGGGCATGGAGGGTCTCCTCGAGCGCGAACCCCTCCCAGGACGCCCCGAGTTTCGGGTGGGTCTGGAGATCGGACGCGCTCCTGATGCCCTGGAGCGTGTGGAAGACGCCACTGTCCCGGAAGTAGATCTTGGGCGTCTTGACCAGCCGTTTCCCCACGTTGGCGGACCACGGTTGCAGGCGTCGGATCATGTCGGTCTGCTCCAGTGCGTCCAGGTAGCTGCGGGCGGTGTTGGGCGCGATCCCCAGAGAGGCCGCGGTTTCGCTGGCATTCCAGACCTGTCCGTGGTAGTGCGAGACCATGGTCCAGAACCGCCCCATCCTAGCCGGCGACAAACCGAAACCCAGGTTGGCCAGGTCGCGCTCCAGATACGTCCGCACAAAGTCCCGACGCCACTGTACACTGTCCGCGTCGGAACGGGCAAGAAACGACCGCGGAAACCCGCCGCGCAGCCAGAGGAGGTCGGGCTCGCTCGCGGGCACTTCATCCAGGCCAAACCCCCGCATAGCGATGATCTCGACCCGCCCGGCCAGCGATTCCGACGCTTGCCGCGAGAGCTTCGGTGATGCACTCCCGAGGATCAGGAACGCAGCGGGGGACGGCGCCCGGTCGGCAAGCACGCGGAGAACCGGGAAGATCCCGGGCTGGCGCTGGGCTTCGTCGATCACAACCAGTCCGCGCCTGGACTGGAGAGCCGTCATGGGCTGTCCGAGCAGGGCCGCGACCGCCGGGTCCTCAAGGTCGAGGTAGTTGGGCGATTCGGCGCTGATGAGTTGCCGCGCCAGCGTCGTCTTGCCGCACTGCCGCGGTCCGAGCAGCATCACGACCGGACTGCGCGCCAACCCCTGGCGAAGCCTATGGAGGTACTGAGTTCTTGCCACCATACATGAACTATTGCAGTGCGATTGCCGATTTTCAACTCCACCACGGCCCCCGGTGGCCATCGCGACCCAGCGGCGCCATGGTATAGGCAAACCGGAGGTTCACGACGCCATGGCACCACGACGTTCCCGCCCCTCTACTCCGCCGCCCGCCCCCGCCAGCCCAAGAGGCAAACCTTCCGGACCGCGACAGACGTGCCGCGCGGCCCTCCTGGCGCTGGCGGCGGTCCCGGCCCTGGCGGTGGACGTCACCCAATTCGGGGCCAAACCGAACGACGAGGGCGACGCGACGGCGGCCTTCGTCGCTGCCGCCCGCGAGGTCCAGAAGACGGGCGCCAGTCGGCTGCTGATTCCGCCGGGGCGTTACCGCCTGAGTGCGGGCGGCAACCCGGAGAATGCGCACACGCTGTTCGCCTTCCGCACGCTGAGCGGCCTGACCATCGAGGGCGAGGGTGCCGAGTTGCTGGTCAGCGGCCTGACCGGCCTGTTCTCCTTCGAGGGCTGCCAGGACGTCGCCGTGCATGGCCTGACCATCGACTGGCCGCGGCCGCCGTTCTCCGTCGGCCTGGTGACGGCGAGCGCGCCGCGCTCCTTCGACGTCGCCGTGGAACCCGAGTACCCGGTGGTGGGCGGTGAGCCCGTCGGGGCCTTCATGGACTACGACCCCGCGACGCGGTTGCCGATGCCGGCTGGGCTGGACGTCTATAACAGCGTGGAGCGCACCGAACTGCTTGGCCCGCAGCAACTGCGCGTGCATCTCACCCGCGAGATTCCGGTGACGGTGGGTCGGCTGATGGTCCTGCGTCACCAGGTCTACAGCTTCAACGCCTTCGTCTTCAGCCGTTGCCGCAACGTGCAGGTCAGCGACACCACGGTCTACAGCACGCCCGGCATGGGCCTGGTCGCCGTGGTCTCGGAGAACGTCACCCTGCGGCACTTCGATGTGCTGAATCGGCCGGGGTCGCGACGGCCGCTGTCGGCCACTGCCGACGCCTGCCACTTCGGCGGCTGCAAGGGTACGGTGTTGCTGGAGGATTGCATCTTCGAGGGCATGGGCGACGATGGGGCGAACATCAAGAGCGGCCTGTACCTGAGCGTACGGCAACGCCTGGACGAGCGGACCGTGCTGGGGCAGCACAACCTGAAGATGGTCGATCTGCCCGACGCCGGTGACACCCTCGAAATGAGTCATGTCGACACCCTGGTCCCCTTCGCCAGCAACCGGGTGCGCACAGCCACGCTCGAACCCGGTGCCGAGAACCTGCACCGCGTCGTCTTCGAGGAGCCCCTGCCGGCCGAACTGCGCGAGGGCGACGTGCTCGGTAACGCCACGCGCACGCCGGCTCTGCGCATGCGCCGCTGCACGGTCCGCAACAACCGCGCCCGCGGCGTGCTCTGCCAGACCCGCGACGCCGTGATCGAGGACTGCACGTTCAGCGGCTGCACCTCGGCCGGGGTGCTCGTCCTGACTGAGGTCGTGCATTTCTTCGAGAGTATCGGCACCCGCAACGTCGTGATCCGCCGCAACCGTTTCGAGAACTGCAACTACGGCGCGGCCGCGGCCGAGGCCAGCCTCTGCGCCGTGGCCTACCTCAAGGGCTTCGCCTACCCGCCGCGACCCGGCGTCCACCGCGATGTGGTGTTCGCGGACAACCACTTTCTCAACACCGACGAGAGCGCCGTCTTCGCGGTCGGCGTCGACGGGCTGACGATCACCGGCAACGTGGTCGAAGGCGCCTGCCGTCGCGGCCAGCGCCCCACGGGCCGCCAGGCCATCCGCGTCCAGGACTGCGCTCGCGTCGAGGTGCGTGGCAACACCGTTGACCCGACCCGCCAGGGGCCGCAGTTCGACGCCGCCGTCCTGGTGACGCCGGCGGCCGCCACCCCCTGATGCCGCACCCCGGCCTTGCGCTCGATTGCAGAGCACGGTATGATGTCGGTAACGTGGTGAAAGGCGGCGACTGACAACCGGGAGGAACAGCCATGGACGGGGTCGTGTTCCGACGGGCTGCGGAGGCCGAGAGCGAGGCCCTCTTCGCGCTCCTCTGTACCGCGTTTGAGGTCACGGACGAGGCCGGCCGGCAACGCCTGCGCCGTCTGGCTGACGAGGAGTGGCACGACCTGGTGGTGCTGGTCGAGGGCACCCAGCCGCTGGCAGTGGCGCATGTCGAGCCGCACCGCCTGCGCGTCGGGGCCTGCTCGGTGCTGAAGGCCGAGATCGGCCATGTGGCCGTGCGGCCCGACCGCCAGCGCCAGGGCCTCGGCACCCGCCTGTTGCAGGAGATCGTCGCCTGGCTGCCCGCCGAACGCTTCCAGATTTCGCGCCTGGGCGGCTGGATGCCGTTCTACCAGCGTTTCGGCTACGAGCCTTTCCCGCGACGCTACGTGACCATCCCGGTGCCCGCGCGTGAGGCCACGCTGAAAGGCACGCCCTGGCGCGACCTGCTGGCGGCGCCGACCGGGAAGCAGGGGGAGGTGCGGCTCTACGATCCGGCCCACGATTTCCACCCGGTACACCGCCTGCGCCTGGCGGCGGCGCTGCGGCCGGGGGCGCTGGTGCTGCCCACGAACCCGGGACTGCCGCCAGCGCTCGGGCCCGATGCGTCGAAACCGGTGTTCGTCTATCTGCACGACGGCAGCATCCAAGGCTACCTGCGCGGCGGCTTGGCCCGGCTGCATGCGGGCGACCCGGACCTGCACTACTGTCTCGACGAACTGGCCGTCACCGCCTGGGACCCGGACGCGGTCGGGGCGCTGGTGAAGACGCTGATGGCGCGGGCGGCCGAGATCGCACCGACCGAGATCATGGCCCGGCTGCCCTACGACGAACGCCTCTGCGAGGCCCTCACCGCGGCCGGCATCCCCTTCAACCTCCTCGAACTCCGCCAGGCCTGGGACGGTAACATGATGCAGGTGGTCGACCTCTACGGCGTTCTGCGCGCCATCACGCCGGAACTGACCCGGCGCCTGCGTGAGGCGGGCTGTTGTCCGTGGCAGGGCAACCTGGAGATCCGCCTGCCCCGACACAGCGCCGTCCTGCGCCTGGCGCCGGACACCGTCACCGCCCTGCAGAAGGGCACGCCCGAGGCGCTGTTGGAGATGAGCCACGCCGCCTTCATCAAGGCACTGTTCGGCATCCAGGGCCTCGCCGAGTGCGCGCCCGGCCTGGCGCGGTTGAGCGGTCCGCAACAGGTGACCGCAGGCATCCTCTTCCCGCGGCTGGCCGCGGCCTCCGGCGCCTGGGGGTGAGGGGGCGCGGACCGCGGTGATCTGTCGGATCGGACGGATCGGACGGATCGGACGGGCCCGCCGCGGCGGGCCGTAATGCCCCTCAGGCGCGCCGCTGGCGCGATTGCCGCCAGGCGCGGAACTGGGCATACTTGATGTACATGGTGGGGACGACGCCCAGGGTCAGGACGGTGGCCACCAGCATCCCGAAGATGACGGTCAGCGACATCGACTGCCACCATTGGCTGGAGTCGGTGTTGTACTGCCAGCGCAGGCTGCGGAAGTCCCAGTTCAGCTTCAGCGCCATCGGCACCAAGCCGAGGATGGTGGTGATCGCGGTCAGCAGCACGGGGCGGAAGCGGATCATGGAGGCACTGATGACCGCGTCGCGCGAGGGCACGCCGCGGTGCTCGTGCTGGGCGATGGCATCGAGCAGCACGATGGCGTTGTTGACCACGACGCCGGCCAGTGAGATCACGCCGATACCGGTCATGATGATGCCAAAGGGATCGCGCATGACTACCAGGCCGATCATCACCCCGATCAGCGAGAGGATGACCGAACTCATGATGATCGCCGGTACGACGATCGAGTTGAACTGCAGCACGATGATGATCAGAATGATGAAAAGCGCCACCAGGAAGGCCTTGCCGAGGAAGCCCTTGGCGGCGTCTTCCTCCTCCGCCGCGCCACCGAAACGGTAGGAGATTCCCGGCGGGAAGGGATAACGGCGCGCCTGTTCCTGGAAGGCCTTGCGGACATCGGCATCGCGGCGCAGGCCAGGCTGAACCTCAGCCGAGGCGTTGACGACGCGATGGGTGCCGATGTGCTTGATGGTGATCGGGCCGGGAACCAGGTTCGGCGCCGCCACGCTGCTGATGGGCACCGCCCCGCCGACGGCCATGGGGATGCTGAGATTGCGCAGCCGGTTCGTATCGAGGCGGTAGGCCTCCGGCACACGCAGTCGGATGTCCTGCTCATCCTTGCCATGCCCGTACTTACCGGTCTCCAAGCCGCCCACGGCGACCTGCAGGATACTGCTGATGGTGGCTTGTTCCAGCCCGAGTGAGCCCGCCCGGTCGCGGGCCACGCTCCATTCGAGGGTAGGCTGCGCGGTGGCGGCGTCGTCGGTGGCCTTCACGGTGCCGGGGGTACGGCTGATGATCTGCTTCATGTCGGCGATGACGCGGGTCATCTCGCCCAGATCCTCGCCGATGATGTCGATCGAGACCGGGGCCCCGGTGGGCGGACCGTCCTGCGGCCGGATGACGTCGAAGTCGGCACCGAACAGCGGGTAGGTCACGCGCCGGCCGTCGCGGTCGCAACCGTCGAGCCGCAGCCGCATCTCCCGCAGGGTCGCGGTGCTGAGTTCGGTGCGCTGTTCGCTGTCTTTGAACTCGACCTGGATGGTCACCGGCCCGACGTTCTGCTCGGACATGGCATCCACGCCGCCGACGCCCTGCAGGCCGACGGAGACACTGGCGTACTTCAGATTCTGCACCGGGGTGGGGAAGGGCGAGCCCACGCCGCCGCCAAAGAGCCGATCCTCCATCTGCCGGCAGAGGCGGTCCGAGTCGGCCAGCGAGATGCCGTCGGGGGGTTTGATGCTGCAGGTCACACTCTTCGGGTCGACCGGCGGAAACAGCTCCACGCCGCTGTTGAAGACAGCGAAGAGGGCGATGCTGAAGAGCATGATGGCGCCGATGGTCGTCAGCGTCCAGTTGGGCCGGTCGACCATGAACTCGAGAAAGGGCTGGTACTTGCGCACCAGCCAGTAGGTCGGCCGCTGCGTGTCGGGGTCGATGTTGGTGCGGGCACCCGGCTTCAGACGCATGGTGAAGGCGGCCAGGGTGGGGTTGATGACCAGGGCCACGAACAGCGAACACATCATGACGATGATGACCGTGCGTGGCAGGTAGCTCATGAACTGGCCCATGATGCCGGGCCAGAACAGCAACGGCACGAAGGCGCCCACCGTGGTCAGGGTCGAGGTGATGACCGGCCAGGCGACTTCGGTGGCGCCGATGTAGGCCGCCTCCGCCCGCGGCTTGCCCATGGAATAGTGTCGATAGATGTTCTCGACAATGACGATGGCGTTGTCCACCAGCATACCCAGCGCCATGATCAGCGAGAACAGCACCATCATGTTCAGCGTCTCGCCGCCGGCCTGCAAAATCATGATGGACATCAGCATCGAGAAGGGGATGGCGCAGGCCACCAGCAGCGAGTTCAGCGCCCCCATGCCGATGAAGATGACCACGACCACCAGGATCAGTGCCGTACCGATGCCATTCTCGAGGTCCGAGACCATCGCCTCGACGTCCTTGCTGCGGTCCAGGCCCTTGATGATGCGCACGGTGTCGGGCAGGGCCCGGCGGGTCATGACCTCGTCAATGCGGCGGCACATCTCGAGGACGTTGATGCCGGTGCGCTTGGTGATATGCAGGCTGACCGTCGGCAGCGGCGTCACCCGGCCATCCGGTCCCGGCGCCGTGAAGTCGTGGAAACGCGCCCGCGAGGTCTCGTCCGCAAAGCTGGGGTAGACGACGGCCACGTCACGCATGTAGACCGGCGTCCCCTCGCGCGAGCCGCCGATCACCAGGTTGTAGATTTCGCCCGGATCGCGGAACTCGCCGGGCACCCGCATCGCGATGCGGCTGGAGGCGCTGTCGAGGCTGCCGGCGGTGACGTTGCGGTTGGTGCCGCGCAGCACCGCCTGGACTTGGGCCAGCGACAGGCTGTAGAAATGCAGGCGCTCCGGGTCGGCCTCGATGATGATCTCGCGCTCGCGGGCGCCGATGATATCGACATCCAGGACTCCGGGGATGAGTTTGATCTCATCCTGCAGATCCTCGGCCAGGTCATGGAGCTCGCTGATGGCGACGTTGCCGGTGCCCACCAGGTTGTAGATGCGGACGGGGATGCTGGTGACACTGAACTCCTTGACCACCGACTCCTCGGCCTCCGGCGAGACGTCCGGCTTGGCCTGGTCGACGGCATCGCGCACACGGCGCAGGGCGGTCTCGGTATCGACGTCGGGGTGGAACTCCAGGCTGATCACCGACATCGAGTCCATGGAGGCGCTGCGCATCTCCTTGAGGCCCTCGGTACCGTCCAGTTGCGTCTCGATGGGGATGGTGATGCCGCGCTCGATGTCGACCGGGTTGGCCCCGCTCTGGAAGGTACTGACGATGACAAAGGGGAACTTGATGTCAGGGAAATCCTCGCGCGGCATGGTGACGTAGCTGATGGTGCCGATGAGCACCGTGGCGACGCAGAGCACGATCACGCCCACGTGATGTGTGATGGCGAATTCGGTGATCTTCACCGGGGCGCCTCCCCGACGGGCAGCGTTGCGGTCGGGGCGGGTTCCGCGGCCGCGGCCTCGCGGACCTTGTCATCGGCGAAGACCACGCGGACCTCCTCGCCGTCGACGATGCCCTTGGCGCCCGAGACGATGAGCTGGTCGCCGGCCTTGAGGCCGCCGCGGATCAGCAACTCGTCGTTCTGAATGCTGAGCGGCTCGATGTCCCGAACCCGCGCCAGCGTGCGGCCGGCCACCGTCTCCACCACCAGCACCCGCGGGCCGACCTCGGCCACCTGCAGCGCCTTGACCGGAACGATGATGGCCTGGTCGTAGCGCAGGAAGGACAGGGTTGCCCGGCCGATGATGCCGGCCTTCAGCGCCTGTCCCGGGTTCAGCAGCCGCAGTTCGACGCGGAAGGTGTTGCTGGTGGGACTGGCGGCCTGCGCCACCCGGGCAATGACCGCCGGCAACTCGATGCCGGCGTAGGTGCTGCCGGTCAGCTTGGGCAGGCCGGGAATCGTCAGGCTGGCCTTGAGGTCCTGCACCGCCCCCGGCATGGCCTGATCGATGTACTTCTGGACCAGGGAGCTGGAGGTGTCGAGCAACGGCGCATAGCGGTCGGGGACATCGACGGCGGCACGCAGCCAGGCGAGATCGTAGAGCCGGCCGAGAGGCTGTCCGGGAGACACCACTTCGCCGACCTCGACCAGGTGCTCCTCGAAGCGTCCCGCGAAAGGCGCCCGGAGGCGCGTCTTGAGCAGGGTGACCTTGAGCGTTTCGACCTGGCGCTCGGCCTCCAGGGCCAGACTGCGGTTCAGCTCCAACGTCGCCTGGGCCTGGGTGACGCCGACGCCGGCGGCCTGAACCGTCACCACGGCGCGCTCGATGGCATCGTCGGCTTTGGCCACGCCGAGCTGGGCGAGGTCCCGCACATTGGTGGCGCGGTCGAAGTCCGCCTGGGTGGTGACGGCGGCGGCGATCAGCGTCTGGCTGCGCGCGAAGTCCTTGGCGGCGAGATCCAGGGCGGCGCGGGCACTCTCACGCTCAAGCTTCAGAGCGGCCGCATTCTTCTCGGCCTGCGTGAGGGCAACCCGAGCCATGGCCAGGGTCTGCTCGGCCACTGCAACCGTCTTCTCGGTCGAGTCGTGGCGCGCTTCGAGTTGGCGCAGTTGCGCATCGAGGTCGTGGGTGTTGAAGCGAACGATGTCCTGGCCGGCCTCGACGACGGCCCCCTCCTCAACCAGCCACGTGTCCAAGCGGCCGGCGAGCTCGGAACTGAGGGTGGCCGAGCGGTCGGCCTCAAGACGGGCCGGCAACTCCAGTCGCTCCCAGTACTGCCGCGGCGCCACGGTCTGCGTGGCGACACCCTTGAACTCCTTTACCGGGGCCAGCAGCGGCGCCGGCTTCCGCGCCAGCAGCATGCCGATGAGGACCAGGATCAGCAGGCCCAGGCCCAACGTCCCCGACCAGGCCATGACCTGCGTGCGCCGGGACGGACGAACCGCGGCTACGGTTGACATTGCGGGCGTGTCGGACATAGGATATCGCCTTCGTAGCGGGCCAAGCGTGAGCGCGGCCGCCCTGCAGAGTCCAGCCGGTCGTATCAGAGCCCCACAGACCACAGACCACAGACCACTGACCCACGCCGACCGGGCCATCAAGCCCACGGCTGGGGAGTCGGGTAATGTGATGCGCGGACGTGCATTGGCAAGCCTCATCCACCCGACGACGTAACCGGTCACTGAATGGGGGATAGGGGAGCCGGTTGACCGTTGTCGCCGTCGGCGGCGTATGCCAACGGGTTTGGTCGCGAGCGGAGCAACCCGGCGGTCAGCCGGCCATGGGCGCGGGCTCGTCGAAGAGGATGGTGC